>NZ_JAWXRD010000031.1:0-100276 GCF_033843265.1 Scandinavium lactucae | reverse complement strand
CTGGTTTCCCATAAACCAGGGGTGGTTTTTAAAATCCAGTTCGCCCGGTGTAGTTCTTCGCGAACAACAACCGAAGTGCAATTTCAATGTAGTACATATCCGTGAATAGCCGAGCAGTTTGTACAACCGGTATTTATTCAAACTAAACAGTTATATATTTAAATCTATCCCTGTATATTGTGTTTAATAAATATGATATGAGGTGCTCATGGATTACTGGTATCACGCAACCAACGAATATTTTGAAAAATGGCATGTGGCAGGTGCTACCTCTCAGCTAAAACCTGAACTCCTTCCTCATTCGTTTATCTCCTTCTCCAGAGATGAAGAACAACTTCAAGGGGCAGGAACTGGACGTTGTAGAACTACTGTTCTCTCAGATGCCCTTATCGTTAATCTGCTCGATGATGAAGTATTCTCAAGGCAACTCTGGGAAGAGTTTCGTATACACTCCTTCGGGCGTTACCATATCGCATCAGCCCGTTTCGCAGAATGTCAGGATATGTGTGCAACAGGGAAAATACTACGCCCACAAATTATTATGGATGGAGAAGCTATTATGGGGTCGGTTTGGGAAACGAAAATTATTGTACGTTAGGAGTGTTTTTTAACCGATGCAGATAAGTAACTGATTGATTTATCGTGATCAGCTATCGCTTTTTGGTTATTGCATTCATTCTATCGCATATAGGTTATCTCATTACATCAAAAGACCAGCTAAGCCCCCTATGGCGCGGGAGTACACCCTATTGCTACAGGTAAGTCTGTTCAAAAAATAGGCTTGCCGTACAATGATTCTCTATATCCAAACTGACCCCATTTATTACGTCAATGACAGAGCACCCCAACTCTATGGAACGACAACTGCTTGCTGGCCTTAGGCATATATTTAGGTATTCAAGGTTTATAAAGTCTCTGGAAGAGGGGCGTGGATAGCAATTATCCTTCCTTTTTCCATTGTCATCACTCCTCGTTCCTTCAGCGTAGAAAGCACACTAAAAATATAACCTTTAGATAAAGATGTACGCTTCAGGATGTAACTCCCTAATCCTTCAATTTGTCTGGGTTCGTTATAATAATGTTCGATAAGGGATTTTATGGTCTGGTAGCCTCCTCCTGTACAGCGCTCACGGTAGATAGCCAGGAGGGAGTTAAGCATGGTTGATTTCAGTGTAATCAGGGTCCGTATGAGGTGAATATTTTCTTGAGTATATATGGACTCCAGTTTGCTGAGAGGCACCTGAAGTAATTTGACGGGAGTGGCTGCGCGATAGTTTAAAGAAAATTCTTTGAATAAGAGCTCAGGAAGACCAACTGGCATGTAACGAAAAGCATAATCAATTATTTTATCTTCTTTCTGAAGGGATATTTCGAGCTGACCGTCAATCACAAAATAAACTGTAGCATGGGTCGGTTGGATATACTCTCGCCGCTTTAAAAATATTTCTTTGGAAAATGGCCTCAAAAAGGATATGAAAGTTTCTGCATCATATTCAGATAGCGCTACCTGATGAACTGTCAAAGATGGTTCTTCATACTGCACGCTTCCCTCCCATTAAACTTAATAGATTAACAATTAAAAGTGTATATATACTGATATAAGCGCCGGGTTATGATTGCATGGGAAACCTTCAAAAAACGTGACTCTCCTCACAATAAATCATGCAAAGATAAATTTAAATATAAATATAAATATAAATATAAATATAAATATAAATAAATTATTGATTGTTAATGACATTATTTAAGTAATTTCGATTTTTAGACAGCCCATGGCAAGGCCTGTCTAAATTACTTATACCGGGGCGAGATGGCGCCAGCCGTCAGCGTTTCCTGAGACAGGTAACAATAGATGATTATCATTTAAACGTAAGCGTACAGCGAGAGCCGTCTGGTCATAATCTGACGAATTCGACAAAGTGGTGTCCACCAAATAGTAGTGGGAACCAAATTGTCAGATATGCAGAAAAATATGACTCCCGGCGTAAGCGCCTCATGGAGGACGTCTGTCAGCGTCCCTTCGGTTCAGAGAAAATAATGTCCATCATTTATAATGGACATTATCGCCATGAAATACCGGACATTACTCCTCGATGCGCTGCACTTACATTTTGATGAGCGTTTACCCCGGCTCGAAGTCGGTCGCCGCCTGGGTATTCCTAAAAGCACTATCTGTGATTTTTTTGTTCGCTTCGCAAAGCACGAAATAAGCTGGCCGTTACCTGCTGACATGCAGTCCGAAAAACTCGAATCCCTGCTTTATCCCGGCAAGGGCACAGCACACTTGCCTGAAACCTCTGAACCTGTTTTACCCGAAGCTCCCGCCGTCCGTAAGCGACCACGCAGGCCCAATTTTCCCGATGAGTTCAAAATCGCACTGGCAGAAAAGTTGCTGGAGCCGGGGGTTAACGTCGCACAACTGGCACGTGAACACGGCATTAACGACAACCTGTTGTTCAACTGGCGTAACCTGTATAAACGCGGACTGCTGTGCCCTCGCTCCGATGGCCCGCTGCTGCTCCCTGTCGCCCTCGGTGAAGCAACGGTGGTGGCCGGGCAACCGGCATCGGCAACAACACAATCTTCAGCCGACGACTCCTGTTGTGAGCTGGAGTTCCCCTCCGGCACCCTGCGAATAAAGGGACAGATGACGCCCGAACTTCTACGCATGCTGATCGGCGAAATGAAAGCAGGTGCGCAATGAGTATGCTGCCAGCGGGGACGCGTATCTGGATAGTGGCTGGCGTGACCGATATGCGCAACGGGTTCAACGAGCTGGCCTCGAAGGTGCAGAACGCGCTGAAAGACAATCCGTTCTCCGGTCAGGTCTTCATCTTCCGGGGGCGACGGGGAGACATGATCAAAGTGCTGTGGGCTGACGCTGACGGCCTGTGCCTGTTCATCAAGCGACTGGAGCGTGGGCGCTTCATCTGGCCAGTCACCCGGGACGGCAAAGGGGTTTGAAGGCCAATGGAGCGAAAACGTACGTTAGTGGAGTAACTGTCTGATATATAGAAACATAATGGGCATAGAAAAACGCCCTTAAAATAGTGTGTTTTTAATCGAAAATGGCATTTAACGGACAGTGTTGTCTACTAATCGATTTTTCAGACGTTCATTTTTTGCTTACCGTACGTTTTCGTACGGTTGGCCCTCCAACCCCATAAACTAGCGGTAAAGTGACATTATAAAATTGCAGTAACAACCTTAGTGCGCATAATCTAGCTTATGTTAAATCATGAGGGTATAGTGATTGGAATCTATGCGCTAAATGTGATTTCTGTAATCTGGCAGCAATTACCATGCGTTCCCCCTTCTGTAGTTTGCCGGTGAGTTCTTCAGGGCATGAAGGGTTTTACCATGCTCTGTAAACAGTCAGTGATAATCAGCCTCTGACTCAACTTTTGTCATGTCTTCATAGGGTTCTGCCGCAACGAAAATCACAGATTTTCCTGAACGCTGGATTATGATTAAGGGCTCGCCATTAGCAACATCATCATCGAGTACGCGCGCCTGTTTATCCCGTGCATCAGTGTAATGAATAGATTTCATTGAATCGCCTCTCGAAATAGACTGAAGCGTTACATTACACCTCAGCCACTCACTGTAACTCAATTCTAAGCGAACATTATGTTAAATTGCTTTTGAACTCACCTGTCAATTGTAATCTATCCTGTTCAATTTCAGCGTGCGCTAGGTGGACTCTGACTACGTTAAGTTACAATTTATACATCGCGCATACTTTCTTCCCACCACCGCTCACAAACTAGAAAAAAAATCATCATTAGTGCTGGGGTTTACTGAGTGTGAGTTGTAGACCCGCTACAGCAGCGAGCTGTGCAAGCGTGGTAATCGTAGGGTTACCGTTTTCAGATAACGCGCGATAAATACTTTGACGTGCAAGGCCTGTTTTTTTTGCTGCCTCGGCGATTCCACCGCGCGCCTCCAGAACACGACGTAAGGCGATCAGAAATCCTCCCAAACCACCCGGTTCGTTAATATCTTCAAGAGCTGTTTTAAGATATATATCGGCATAATCCGGATCGGCGCGAAGTTCCTCTACCATCAGTTTATCGCGGTCAATCGCAGGAGCATATTCAGTTCCTGCTGCCTCAACGGCAGGTTCCTTCTTCGTAGTTGCTGTCATAACTTAGCCCTCGATTTAAAGTCTTTGAGGTATTCCACTGCCTTATCTAAATCCGCACCCTGCGTTTTCTTGTTACCGCCGATAAGCAGGAGGATTATGTGTCCGCCTTCCATTGAGTAGTAAGCGCGATACCCAGGACCGTA
This sequence comes from Scandinavium lactucae, assembly GCF_033843265.1. NCBI lineage: Bacteria > Pseudomonadati > Pseudomonadota > Gammaproteobacteria > Enterobacterales > Enterobacteriaceae > Scandinavium > Scandinavium lactucae. The sequence continues at coordinate 95,986 of NZ_JAWXRD010000031.1, read as the reverse complement.
ATCAATTCTTAGCTCCCAGACACCCTCTCTTTCAAACTTATGGTCTCCGAAGTTTCCCGCTTCGGCGCGGTCAATCCGGACATCAATTTTTGCTGCCGCGAGCCTGTCTTTCTTTTTGAGTTTTTCCAGCCAAGTCTTAAACGGTTTATTTCCGTTTTCATCCTGGTAGAATTGCGATTTATACATCCGCATTTCCTCATTCCCTAAGCATGAAGTCATTGTCACTTAAGAGTGACAAATGTGCAAGCTATGTTGTCGCTTAAAAATGACATCATAGCCGTTCTTAAAAATAGGCGACTACTGAACTTTCATGTTACGCCACGGGTTAGTGTCGCCGGTAGCGCGGCGTAGCCGCCTCCGATGCCATATATCACGCAGACCCGCCCCTTCCCTGCACGACATTACGATATGAAAGCGACGCTGGAGCCTTTGTGCGCGGTCGGAGTGACCACAGCCAGGCGAAGCCGCAGATGGGGTGTAACTCCGCGTTAGCGAGCCGTGAGGCCGCTTACGAGCGTGTAACTCAAATCCTTCAGCGATGCTACTTACAGCGATCCCTCACTCTAGTTACAACATCCATCATTAAAAGCGATGCAGTTCCGGCCCTTCGGGCCGGGGCGGGGGCGCTTTTCAGTGGTGGGTGGGGCGCTGTGGTTGCAGATTTGCTCGGGTTGGGTTTGGGGGGTTGCTTAATCTTATGAATGTTGTAACTAGTTTTCACTCCTGCCCGCCATGTATGGCGGGTGCTACCTCTGGCCGCAACGCGGCTAATCCGAACCGACGCGAACGCATGTTCGCTGCAAGGGCGGCCGCCATTCATCTGTCCACAGGACGGGTGCCGAATAGGTTTTATCTTTAAAGGTAAGTAATAACAGTTCTTTAAAAGAAGGTAGATCGGAGTTTTAAAAGAAACCACGCACTTTTAAATCACCACGGCTGGCGCCCTGTAACGAAATCTACTGTATCTTAATGGAAAGCTCCCTTGCAGTTAACTGGGGGTAAACGAACCTGGCCTTTAAAAAGGCATCCAGCTTCAGTATTGCTGGCCATTTTGATGGTGGAATATGGGAAAAGTCAGTGTTTGCTTTGTCGATTAGTTCAAATAACTAGCAACAAAAAGATGCAGACGTGCAGATACCTCCGACAGCGGCCGGACTTATGGATAAATGTCATCAGGGAGTGACCGTGGCCAGCCTTGTGTAATTGTTGCCACGAGACATCAGCATGCGTTCCTTCACGCGACGTGCTTGCTCACGCCTTACCGCATCCAGGTTGCCAGTAAAACGACCTTCTGCAATCTCGCGTGTCAGCTGGTGTTTTACGATAGTTTCAATATCGCGACGGGAACGGTCGGCATCACGCCGGGCTCGGGCGCGCCTGAACCCATGGGACTTACGTTCGGCCTGATAGCTGCGGAATCGTTCACGTACGAATCGCCAGGCTTTCGCTATCAGCTCGTCCATCTCCAGTCGTGGCAGCTGTTGTTTCTCACGTTGCTGGTTTTCCCACTCAACACGGCTACGTCTGGCAGCCGTCACGGCCACATCAGAGACGTCGAGTGCGGAAAACAATGTCGGCGTGAAAGTGATGTCGGTTGGGATATTACAGCCAAGCAGCGGATCGTATTCAGTCTGGTAAGTAATTAATCCCAGCTCTGCCATAAACTTAAGCGCCCGGGTGGCGCGGGTTATGGACAGATTGCCGCTACCCGACTCCGTAGCCAGTCCGCATTCGATAGCCAGACTGGTAATAGAGCACTGGACGCGATTGGCCAATGGATCATAGTGGAAACACATTCCCTGCAACAGGGCATCGATGGCGCGGCGACGCAACACGGGCGGCATACGGTGCCGAACTCCCAGCGCACGCATAAACGCCACATGGATGGAGAAATCGAAACGGGATGTAAAGCCTACGGCTTTCGTCATCAGTTTGCGGCAGAAAGGTAGCGTCTTACTCCCCTCGCGCGGAACAAACTCCGGATTAGGGTTTTTGACCTGCCTATAAAAAGAAGGCTTTTTGTCAGTCACACCTGCCCGGACTTATGGCGGTCAGGTATTGTTTTCTGAAGTGCATGAGTTATAATCTCTCACAGGCTATAGCCTGCTTTCGACCCCCTGATATCTGCTCTCTTCCGCCAAGTTGCGAACAGATTTCGGGGGGTTTTTGCATTTAAGGTCCCATCAAAACAGGAGCTTTCCACTGAGCATTTCCGGATATGCCCATCCATTCTACAGTGCCGCAAAAAGCCACACTGTTTCAATTCCTTGACAGACCACTGAACTAAATGACTAGTCCGTCGCTGGCAAATATTACCCATTTTTGAACATCTTGCAACTCGATGATTCATGGAGAGTAGAAATTTACGTAAAATTAACATCGGAACTGACTGATAATACAGAAAATAGTGTTTACCACCTGACAAGTGGGCCTTCTCCGGCTTTTGATCTCTGCTCTTCAGGTCGTAATAGGTTGTTTTATAGCAAACATCTATTGCGGACAAAATATGCTCACGACACTCTCATGCGAACACGCAAAAACGGCAAATTCACCTACTGAAGGCACAATGTTACCGCCTCAGACGCTGCACTTCTTTACCCGAAGCGCAGAGCCTTGGGCCATTACAGATACTGCCTTTTGCTTTTTGTATGCCAATCAGGCTTATTTTGATTTGTTGAAGATCCCCGAAGACATAGCACAGAACATTACTGGCTCAGGCTATGGCAACGTTCCCGTTCTGGCTCCTCTTGAGGATGGGCTGATTACTCATGATAAGAGAGTCATCCAGACCGGCCAGCGTATCGAGGCAATAGGCACGGTGCTGGTCGATAGTGATTTCCATTCATTTATCTTTGAGAAATTCCCCTTTTTTAGTGCTGAAGGACAGATTGCTGGCACGATATCGCACCTGAAAACATTTAAACGGCTCTCAATGCACTATTTCCTTGAAATGCCCTTCTGCGGCAAAGCAACCTTTACTCCCCCCACCACCTTCCTTTCTAAGCGAGAATGGGAAGTTCTGTTCCTGTTGTATCGTGGCTTACAACGGGCTCAAATTGCACAGCGCCTGGGGATTTCGGAGTATTCTGCAAGAAATGTTGTCTCTCGCTTGTTTTTAAAAACGGCTGTCAACTCGAAAGAGCAACTGTTAAATTTGGGACTAAAGCAAGGCTGGCACTTGTATGTCCCTCCAACATTTGTATCCCCTGGTTATGATCTGATATTTGAAGACGATCTTTGAATCTAGCCTATTTCATTTAAAGAAAATAGGTGCAATGAGTACAGGTACATTTTGCACCTATTTTTCCGTTTTTTATTTCTTAAAATAGTCAATATCGTTACGGCATTTTAACCTTTTCATCGGATACAATAATTAAGGACATGCAGTGTTTAACATAAGTGGCATTTTAAATCTTCGTCGCATATTCCCTGAGTTAACTGATGCAGAATTCATGGTATTGATGCATTATGCTCAGGGAACGAGTGTTGATTGTACAGCCGACATCATGAAATTGTCAGTTGCAGCCATTAAGCAGACACTCCAGCGCACCCGGAATAAGCTGATGCTGGAGAAGCTCGAATCTGCTCGCGGACTTTACAACGCCAGGATCCATACAGCCTTAGTGTCGGCAGAGAGCCTCAGCAGCAGTCGTCACGAGGCGATGCCGAAATACAGTTTTAATAAAAACTCAGAAAATCGCGCAAACTGATTAATATTCAGCCTGATTTGTATCCCACAGGTATCTAACTTTACCCCCAATAATATGAGATGATCACTCACTCACTAGGCTTAGATACCTCATCATATTTCTCCGCCAAGGTATAGGGTGAAATCAGAGCTGAACTATTGGGAAGACTTGTTGATGAACTGCAATAGCCGCTCAACCATTTTCTTTGACTCCTCAAGTGAAGATTTATATTTCTTCGCTTCTTGCTCTGCATTGAAAAATGGATTCAGAACTTCACTATTTTTAGTGCGGTGATATTGAAGGATCTTTTCTGCAAAGCCATCATCAATGGTATAAAAATAACTCTCTGGATAGTCCAGGACCTTTGCTATGCGAACAATAACATCGAAAGACGGCGTAAAACGACCGACCTCATAATTGGAGAGACGAGAACGAGGGTTGCTGCCATCAACTTCAATGAGTTCAGCCAGCTCTTTTTGTGATAGCCCTGCGGCTTTCCGTGCTGCTTTTAGTCGCTTAGGGACCATGTTCTTCCACCTCGTGTACGTGAGGACATGATACAAACCGCATGGATGTCTGAAACCGATTATCGTCCATTAAATCAAACATGCTTGACTTAATGTCTGTGAGTAAATAACATGCATCTCGTACTCCGTTCTACCGCCAAGAGAACGGAATGCATTCAACAAGAATAGACTTAGCGTTGTTGCTGTCAGAACTGCATGAAGCTGAGAGAGACAGCCACTGCTTCAGCGATATCGCTCAGTGTATTCGGCCCCACCGAATACAGAATGACCCATACGGGGATCGGTTCGGGCGAGAGCATGATGAACATTGAACAACTTCATGGGCAAAACTGGTACCTGGCCCAGTACATTACCGGCGGCCAGAACCGCGAAAAACTTTTCTCCTGGCTTTCAGACCTTCACATCACTCCCTGGACACCGTTAACCGTTAACGTTGTTCGTCGCTCGGATAAATTAAACAGTTACCGTCGGCGTATCGCCCCACTTTTCCCAGGCTATTTTTTCCTGAAGGCCAACCTGGCCACACAGCCCGTCGATACCATTCGACGCCACTCGGCCTTCTGCAGTTTTGTCATGAATGGCTCGCAGATTGCGCCGCTTCAGTCTTCTGTAGTGACCGGCCTGATGAAGCTTCATCCGGACCCGACTCTGAATCTGAACGCCAGTGATGAACTCGAAGCCGCATCGAAAGCCTGGCTTTCAGACTCACAATATCAATACCTTTTAAATCTGGATCAGGAGACCCGCCCTGTTTCACGCGTTGCGCTCCTGATGAACCTGGTTTTTGAGCCCGGACAACAGGGATTCTGACTCCCCCCTGCAGTCCAGTACCCTTTCCCCGGCATAACGCCGTGGCTTTTTTCTCCCGACACACTATTCCTGATACCCATCGCCGGGTCCCGGCAATGGTGCCTGAACCGGTCCCGCCCTGGACCCCCTGTCCTCTTTCCCGGTTTGCCAGTGCTGGCGTTTTTCTTCTGGCGGGTGAAAGACCAGGCGCCATTGCCAGAATCAGGTAGTGCCACTTACTGAAGGACGACACCGTGTACCCCGTTGATAATTCTGTACCGCACCTGCTCTGGTGCATTCTGGTTGCCCTACGAACTGCCGAGGAAGATTCACCATTTACCTCTGAAACGGCTCGCCGGCGCTTTATCTCCGACTGGCTGGATATGGGCCGTGACAACCCTAATTTTCGGGGTATGGCCTCCGAGTTCACCTCCCTTCGTGAACTGTTAGAAAAAACGGATAAAGCCACCCGCGTGATGGACACGCTCAGTACGCTGCTTGACCACGCGTATGCTGCTGAACAGTGCGACCTGTTTCGCTTCCGCTCAGCGTTTAACACATTGCTTCAGCTTGGCTGGCAGCACATCGTCTGCCGTTATCCTGAAAACATCACTGCCGAGTTGATGGAAAGAAGAAAAGGCGATCGCAGACATCTGCTGCAGCTGACCCGCACAGAGCAGGCCTTTCATCCCGTCGGGAATATGGTGCAGCCGGTCACCTTCCAGCTCCTTTTTTCCAGAAAGGACGCGGAGCAGTTGGATGCAGAAACAACATTCCATCAGGAAGGTTTTCAGGTGGTTTACGCCAGAAAGGAGCTATGCCTGACAAAGGACCGCATTATTCGCACCCTGCATATCGGTACCCCGTCGCTCCCGGAGGAAGAATGGAATCCACAGCAACAGGACATCTGGCTACCGGAAAGCGGCCCAGTCCAGAAGGCGTATCACTGAGGGCGTATACCATGAGCTTAACCGTTACTGACCGGGACTTGCGCGAATTGCATATTCGCCGGGCAGCTGCAGTGGTGGCCTTCAAACGTGCCTGCCGCGTTCGCGCAAAAGCGCCGGACAAAATGCCGTTCAGCAGCCTGACGGCTTTACGTACCGAAATTGACGATGCAGAGGAGGACATTCAGACATTCCAGCAAGACCATCTGTGCTGATCTTCATTCCCCTTCAGCGCACCACTTTCCACGGTACTTCACTGACGATTACGCCTATGAAAATCATGCATACCTCTGTGCTGCTTCCGGTATTACTGGGCGGCTGCAGCCTGTCTCACACGGAGCAGACTGACGTTGATGCCCGGCAATTCGTGGATGGACAGATAACCACCCAGCTGCAGCGTATTGCCGAGGCACAGAAAACTCTGCAGCAGGCTTCCCGAACCGTTACACCGAAAGTTCAACCGGTGACCAGACCTGTCTCCGGCCCAACCAGTCCCCCCCCGGTCTCAGCCACCGGCTCTCTGCATGGGTTGTCCGCTATCAAATCGCTGGGCACCCCGGAACCGTATTCAGTTGTCAGACTGAATGCCCGAAATCTGAAACTTGATGTCATGCTTCGGGCCATTATTCCTCCAGGCTGGACGCCGGTAATTTCAGCCGATCTGAAACGCAAATTTACGTCAACACTCAGCATGACGGCTAACGACCAGTGGCCTTATGTCCTTGAAAAATTGCTTGAGCAAAACGGCTGGGTAGCACTGATTGACTGGCCTAATAAACAGGTTTCTGTGGCATACCGGACACCGGCATTCTCAGCCAGCCCTCCGGTAACATCCTCCCCACTGCCGCGACCTGAACTGAGTAAATCGACCGGGTCTTCCTCTGGTGTGAAAACAACCCCGTCACCGGCAGCTACACCTCGCAATCCCTTCAGTGACACACGGGGAACAGCAAGTACGGCAGCGCCTGCCCCTGCCTCACCGCCCGGAAAACCACTGATCACAGCACCATCGGTTCCTAAAATCACCCCGATACCAAAGCCGCTACCTGTACCAAAAGTGTGGCGCATTAGCGCCGGCAACACGCTGAAAGACGCGCTGTTCAACTGGGCCGCGGCGGAGAAATGCACCACACCAGGGGTAAGCAATTGGACCGTTGCCTGGTTGACCTCCGTGAATTACCGGGTCGATGCCCCCCTTCAGTTTGAGGGTTCTTTCCGTGAGGCACTGAACAAGCTGTTCACGTTGTACGGCACAGCCCAGGTACCGTTGTATGCCGGCGTCCGCAACGCACAGTGCGTAGTGTCAGTTGATGATAAGGAAATCCACTGATGAACCTTCAGCCACACAAGCCGGGTAAGCCCGGGGAGGTTGGCCAATGATCTACTGGATATTGTCTGCCTTTCTGGGCCTCATGGTCTGGATGAATGTGCCTCCACATGATCAGGCGGGTCAGCAGCTGCAGGAACGCATTTTGAGCCAGCGAGCCGCACAGACCGTCAGTTACATCAACGAGATCAACGACTGGCGTTACAAGAACCCTTCCCGTACAGACGGCGTTATCCCTGACAGCTCTCTGGGCTGGTCATCGGTACGGGACTTACACAACGTGTTGCAGGCAGGTCGGGTTTATGTCTGGCAACCGGATTCGCCCGGACTGATGTCAGCTATCCTGGCACAAACCCGCCAGTCTGCGCTGGTCGGGCGGGTTGTTGCTCGTCGCCTGATCGACAGCACCGGGAATGACATGCAGGTTACGGTCCCTGCCAGTATTGCAAACGGTAGCCTGGTGTACCTCAACTAATCCCTCCAACCTCAAGGTTAATAATGAAAATACACCTCCCCCTGACAGGGCTGGCGATGGCATTCGGCCTGATGCTGGCCGGCTGCGCCCCGTTAGAGCGCATAGACAAAATAGACAGTCAGGTTTCTGCCTCTGAAAAGCAGGCTGACAAACATATGCAGACGCTGAAAAGTGGTTCAGTGGTGCGTGACCTGACCTCCCAGTGGATCAACCCTTACCCGCTGAATGCCCAGCCTGGCAGTAACAATCTTATCCCGCCGTGTCAGGTGGCCATCAACCGCCCGGGCAATATCACGCTGGCCGAAGTGAGTGCCTATATCAGCAAACGCTGCAAAATCCCGGTTGTTGTGACACCGGATGCGTTGGCTATGATGGCGCCCTCCGGCGGAAAGACTGAGCAGCTGAGCGGCCCCATTCCCGCACCAGACCCAAACGGCATGATCCCCCTCGCATCGATGGGCGCCCCTACAGCCCGGCCCGCCCCAGTAGCCACCTCAGGCAATGTCCTCCGGGGTTTATTCTGGCAGGGGGAGCTGAGTGGGATGCTCGAAAATGTCACCACGCGACTGGGGTTATCCTCTCGTTACGAGAATGGCCGCATCGCCATTTTCTACCTCGATACCCGGACATTCCCGGTGATGTTCATGGACAGCGATGCCTCCTTTGGCTCTAACACAATCAGCGGAACCACATCGTCGATGGGCGCCACAGGTGACAGCAGCGGTGGAGGCTTAAAAGGGGACTCCAATACCTCTCAGTCAACGGAAATGAAGATCAAATCCAATCTTTACGATGATGTCACAAAGACCATCAAGACGATGTTAACGCCGGAAACAGGTCGGATGAATCTCTCAGCCGGCGTGCTGACAGTGACCGATACCCCGCGAGTACTGGAGCAGATTGGCCGCTACATCGATGACCGCAACAGAGAGCTCAACCGTCAGGTGGTGCTCAACGTGCAGGTCTACAGTGTGGAAAAACGGACTCAGGACCAGCTCGGTATTGACTGGAACGCGGTATTCAACAGCGGCAGCATCGGCTTATCCCTGACCAATGCATTCACCGGTGCCTCGACTGATGCGCTGAGTGGCGGGATTTCCATTCTGGATGGTAAAGGTGCCGGAACGAAGGCATTCATTAAAGCGTTATCTGAACAGGCCAACGTCAGCGTAATGACCGAAGCCTCCAGCATGACCACCAACCTGTCAGCCGTGCCGATTCAGGTCGCATTGCAGCAGGATTATGCCTCCAACGTCACCACGGAAAACACGGCGAACGTGGGTTCCTCCAGCAGCATAACAAAATCGACTATCACGACCGGCTTCAACATGACGGTGCTGCCGTTCCTGATGCCACAGTCGCCGAAGATGCAGCTGCAGTTCGCTATCAACATGTCGGATGACCCGACGATGCGCACGTTTACCAGCGATAACACCTCCGTTGAATTGATGAAAACGCGTCTGAAGACGTTCACCCAACGCGTCATCATGCAGTCCGGTCAGACCCTGGTGCTGAGCGGATATCAGTCCCTGAACGATACGGCAGACCGTCAGGGTACCGGCAGTTTCCGCTTCTTTGGTCTCGGCGGCGGCGCGAACGGGGAGAAAAACAAAACCATGCTCGTCATCCTTATCACGCCTGTCATTCTGGGGTAAGCCATGAAACAACAAACGACCTGGACGCTACAGTCCGGAAGCGTCTGGCTGGTTGCCGGCCTCAGCTGGCAATATCTGCCGCTACGCGGACATCGTGGCATGCGTCTGCGTGCGAAAGAAGCGGATGCGACCCACTGGGCGGAGTTGCTGACCGATGATGGCCGGTCACAGGGAACGCTGCTCGGTACCGTGGCGCTCACGGATAAAACGGTGATGAAGCGAGGCAGGCATTCGCTGGTTTCCTTGGCGTTGACTGCCCTGCCATCACTGCCGGCAGAAAGTTATGGCGTGTTTGCGCTGCCGTCTGGCCAGTACTGGTTTGTGGCGGTCAGTAACGGCATGTTGTCACCCTTTGGGGATATTGTGGGCGATGAACATTTCATCCGCACGGCCGTCTCCAACTTCCTGCATATCTCACCACCGCCCACGGAAGGCTGGACCGTGTTTGCCCCGCCGGGGTTCTTTCCCGGCCTGCAGACGGAAGAAAAGACACTTTCTGCGCTGACCGGTAGCAAGGCTGGCCTGAGACGCGCGCGTCTGCATAAAACTCACAATAAGCAGGCGTTGTGGATGTGGGGCGCTGCTGCTGTAGCCATAGTGGGCGGGTATCTGCTGGTCACCGCCTGGCAGCAACATCAGGAAGCGGCGCGCGTGGCAGCGGCACAGTCGGCGTTACTGGCCCGACAACACCAGGAAGGCAGCATCCCGGCTGACAGCCTGAAACCCTGGGCGAAACACCCCCGCTTCCCGGTGATGTTGAGTGCCTGCAGCACCGTGTGGAAGGCAGCGCAGATTTCAATTGCCGGGTGGATCTTCAATAACGCGACCTGTGACGCAGACGGAAAAATCGCCCTGCATTACACACTGCCAAGCGGTGGAACCGTCGGGGACTTCGCGGCCCGCCTTCCCGTGATTTACGGTCCTGATATTCAGCCGGAATTTAATATCCCGGGACGGGCTGATGATGCCGCCTTCACACTGGCCGTACCGTTATCAGCGCCATCTGGCCCGGAATCCCTGCTCCCGGGGAATCTGCAAATTCAGCATCTGACAAGCTATGCCCAGCGCATCAATGCCCAGCTGCGTATCAGTGAACTGGATACCAACACCCAGTTATCACAGGGCAGCGTGCAAAACCTCCCGTGGCGCACATTCAGCTTCACGTTCATTACCGACATACCTCCGGACAGGCTATTTGCTCCCACGCGATTTAACAGCAGCGGGATCAGAGCGTCACGCATCATGACCGCGCTTAAAGATAACCGTCTGGAGTACACCATTGAGGGACTTCTGTATGCCAACTAACCTCCGGACAGCCGCCTGGGCCCTGTGCCTGCTGTCGCTGTCCCCTGGCGTTATCGCTGCACCGACCACAACGCTGCCTCCGGCCCCCCTGCCTGACACGGTTGTTAAAGGTAATGAACCTGTTGAAATGCCAGACGACGCGTCGCCACCCACAGCGTTCACCCGGGTAGAAGCTGGCAGGGCGTTAAACCTCGGCCAGCTCGAATCCATTCAGGCTGAAACAGTCCTGTATGAAGCGCAGCTGGCGCGTGCCAAGGCGCTGAATGAACTTCAGAAAAACGGTTATGACCGTGGGCTGGATCAGCCATTCAACCCGGCCCCGCCGGCCCTTGACGGTAAAGCAGAGGTTAAAAGCGCCGCTCAGGATGTCATCCCGCCTCAAATCGTGGAGATAACCGGCACCGGAAACGGCTATCTGGCCGTGCTGTCACTCAGCAACGGGAATCAGGTCACCGTGCAGGCAGGTAACCGCATTCCGGGTACTGACTTCATTGTTAAACGGGTAACGCTTAACGAAGTTGTGGTCTCCGGAAACAACCAGTCACTGATGTCACTTTCTTTTGCGGGGTAACACAGATGCACAGCAACACAGCCACTGAATTTACCTTTCTGGATAACGAGCGTGCGGGCCCCCCGGTACTGTATGTATCAGAAGCGCACAGTAAGGCGCTGAGCGTCCAGTCCATCATCGCCGGTGCGTATAAGGCTCACCCGACACTCCAGTTAGAACGGATCCAACTGGATAAGTTGATGGAGCTGAAGAGCAGTATCAGCAACAGCCAGACCGATACCCGCAAACACTCCCGCGAGCAGGCGAAAGTTATCGACTTCTTCCGCCAGGCCAAAGCAAAAGGGGCCAGTGATATTCATATGCTGATCGGCATGAACGATGTCACGGTGATCCAGTTTCGCGTGCATGGTGATCTGGAAACCGTCATCCAGCTGGATCATGAAGAAGGAAAAACGCTGGCTTCCACCATTGTGATGTCGATGTGCGATGTGGCAGAAAAAAGCTTTAACCCGAACCGCGCCCAGGACGGCCGTGTACGTAAGGAGTTCCTGCAGGGGCTTGGGCTGTTTGGCGCACGCTACGCTCATACCCCGGCAGAGTTTGGCCTGTATGTGGTTATGCGTATTTTACCGGATGAAGGAAAGAATCCCCCGACCCTGGATGAGCTGGGCTTTCTCCCGGAACAGCAGTCGCTGATTCGCCGCATGCTGTCCAGGCCTGAGGGGGTGATAACCCTGTCTGGTCCGACAGGTTCCGGCAAAAGTACGACCCTGCGAACGTTTAGTGCGATGTACCTCGCTGCCACCGGCAATCGTAAGCGCCTGCTGACCCTGGAGGACCCGCCGGAAGGTCTGATCCCCGGGGCCGTTCAGACAGCCATTACTGCCGACAAAAGCGACCCGGATGCCGTCAACCGGGCCTGGACGCGCTCGATTTCTGCAGCCCTTCGTCTGGATCCCGATGCCATGGTGGTGGGGGAAATTCGTGATGCCAACTCGGTACGGTCCACGCAGGCGGCGGCCAAATCTGGACACCTGGTAAAAACCACAATACATGCGAATGATGCGGTGGGTATCCTGGACCGTCTGACTGACACCCTGGATATTCCGATGGGACAGGTTGCTGACCCGCAGGTCATGATGGGCCTCATTGCACAGCGTCTGGTGCAGCTGCTGTGTCCGCGCTGCAAAGAAAGCTGGGAACAGGTCAACGCGACGCTGGATGTAGACAAGCGGGACCTGCTGACGCGGTTCTGTGACGTTGAAAAGCTTCGTTTCCGTCATCGGGAAGGCTGTGAACATTGCTACAACGGCGTAACGGGCCGTCGCGTTATCGCTGAGGTCATACGCCCTGATGCACGGTTCATGGAACTCTTTCGCCACAAGGGCAAGCTCGCTGCCCGCAGTTATTGGGTGAACGAACTCGGGGGCATCACCCGTGGCCAGCATCTGATGCGCTATCTCAACGAAGGACTGGTTGATCCGATTGATGCGGATTATATCAGCCCGCTGGATGAGGACAGTCTGACCCTGCTGCCCCGGGAGAGTACGGCATGATAGCCCGTTTACGCGAACAGCTGACACGCCTGCGCTCCAGGACCCCGTCCTCAGACAAACTGAATGCCAGTGCCGGCCGCTGGCTGGCGCAGAAGACCTTTACCACGGCAGACCGACTGACGTTGTATGAAGACCTGGCGTTCCTGCTCGACAACGACCTGAAGGTTGAGAAAGCCCTTCAGGCCATGATTGCCAGCTACGGTGGCAAGCGCCCGCCGGTGGTGTTCTGCCTCGAAGACCTGCTCACCGCGCTGCGGCAGGGTCAGTCTGTCGATGAAGGTCTGAGCGCCTGGGTTCCTCACCAGGAAGCCGCCATACTCAGTGCCGGTGTACAGGACGGTAATCTGGCCGCCGCCCTGTACCGGGCCATTGCCGTTGTGAAAGGCATGGCTGAGATGAAAACCGCCGTCATTTCCACCCTGGCGTATCCGGCCCTGCTGCTGGGTACAACCTTCGCCATGATGAAGATGGTGACAGAGTATTTTCTTCCCCGGCTTGAATCTCTCGCCCCGCCCGAAAGCTGGCAGGGGGCACTGTGGTGGCTGAGCGCACTCTCGGCGTTCTTCGTGGATAACGCTATCGTGCTGGGGCTGCTCATTGTGGCGCTGATTGTCTTTGTGGTCTGGTCGATGCCCAACCTGACCGGAAAAGTCCGCCAGCATGTGCTGGACAGAATGCTGCCCTGGAGCGTGTACCGCGATGTTCTGGGCGTAGCCTTTCTCCTGAACTTCAGCGCCCTGATGCGGGCAGAGGTGAAAACCGAAAGCGCGATTGAAATCCTCGGCCGCTACGCCCCACCCTGGTTGTATGAGCGCCTGGCAGCCACGACGCGCCAGGTCAAACAGGGGAATCACCTGGGTCTGGCGTTACGAAACGCGGGCTACGGCTTCCCCTCTCCGCGCGCCATCGACAAACTGGTTCTCCTGACTGACGGCGATAACGCAGAAATCATTATTGAAAACTTCGCACATGCCTGGCTTGTGCAAACCGTAATCCGGATCAAGCGGACGGCGACCGTGTTTTCCAATCTCGCACTGGCCACCAACGCGGCTTACATGATCCTGATTGTTCTGGCCACACAAAACCTCAACGACCTCGTGGGTGCGCATTAAGCAACCCGTTTTACTCAAAACCTAAAGGAAATAGTATGGAACTTCTACGAACTCCATCCCGTTCGGCTGTGCATCGCGGGGCCATCACCCTGCTGGAAGCAGCGATTTATATTGTTATTGCCCTGGTTGTCCTGGCCATTGCCATGACACAAGGGGGCGGCCTCTTTAACCGTAACGACGCCAGCACGGAATTTAGTAATTCAGCCGAACTGATGAGCAATGCCCGTTCGATGCTCAAAACCTCCGGCATTTATAACTTTTCGGGCGCAGATACGATGACCGGAGCGCTGATCCAGTTCGGCGGTGCGCCTGCCAACATGACGGTCGTCGGAACAAAATCATCCGGCACGGCGAAGTTACAGAATCTGTGGGGCGGTGCGGTCACTTTACTCCCCGTCGCCACCTCAGGAGGACAAAAGTCTACCTTCTCGCTGACCTACGCCGCGGTCCCACAGGAAGCCTGCGTGACACTGGCCACCAAGATGAGTGCAGCACCGAACGTCGTGACAACGCAGGTGAACGGCACGACTAACAATGGGCCAGTCGCGGCGAATGCAATTGGCGCCCAATGTACTGCCGATAATGGCTCCGTCGGACAAAATACCCTCATCTTCACCAGCAATACCTGATGCCCGTCCTGCCGGTAGCACACAGTTACCGGCATTTTTCTGGAGTGCATTCTTATGCGGTTTTCCTTTCAACTCGTCCTGCTCAGCCTGACGGTCGCCGGCGCCATGCTGGCATCCGTTAGCGCAGAAGCGTTCTGTTTTAATGAGGCTGGCGCCCGGTACCGGGTTGACCCCTTGCTTCTTCGGGCTATCGCCCGGGTGGAAAGCAGTATGAATCCCGGAGCTATCGGGAAGAATATGGACGGGAAAAAGCTACTCAGCCGCGACTTCGGGCTGATGCAAATCAACGAACGTCAAATCCCCCAGTTGCGCGCGATGGGGGTCCTGAAAAACGAACAGGAGTTGCTGGATAACCCCTGTCTCAACGTGCAGATTGGTGCCTGGATCCTGGCAAAGCACCTGCAACAATGCGGAGTGAATTGGGAATGCCTCGGTTCTTACAACGCCGGTTTTGCTAAAAACAACTCACCACGCCGGATGATTTACGCGCGAAAAATCTACGCGACTTACATGGCATCCCGGGGAGGAGGTTCCTGATGTCTATGTATCCGGATACCTTACTTCTGACCGTGTCCGCTCTGATACTGACTCTGGCTGCCTGGCAGCTCGTCGGTCAGGCGCGGGAGTTTTTGCTGGCAAATGGTGGTCCCAGCCTGGTGCGCCTGCAGAGTATCGGTGTCGCCCTCGTATTTAGCGTGACGGGAATGATGCTGACTTACGCCGCCCTGTGTCAGCACATTAGCTGGCACGATGCCGGCCGATACATTGTGCTGCTCGCCTGGGGTATTCCCATGGTGTTACTGGATATGCGCAATTGCTGGCTACCGTTCCGCTTTACCACGGGATTCTGGCTGACAGGTCTGCTGTTAACCCTCATGCCAGCAAGTCCACTCTCGCTGACAGAAGCCCTCGTCGGTAGCGGGGCCATGTTTATTGCCCTCAGCTTCTTCCATGGTGCCGTCTGGCACATACGGAAAGAGGAAGGTATTGGCCGCGGAGATGTGCATCTGATCGCCGCCCTTTGTGCCTGGTTTCCCTGGCAACAGGCCTGCCTGCTGAGCGGATGGGCGTTTCTGTTACTGGTGTTAACAGCCCTGCTGACCAGAAAAATAGCTCAACCTTACGCCCCCTGGTTATTCGCCCTGCTGGCGATCCTTGCCGGGAACTTCTCTCAACCGACACTATCGGGTGCATTATGACAAAGAAAAAAGCCAGACCCCGCATCAACCGGGGGATATCACTGATTTCCGTGGCCATTGTGCTAACCATTGTTTTGCTGGCGGCACCTATCGGTATGGAGCGATATGCGAACTTTATTAACGAACAGAGCTGGGCTGTCACGGCCACGCATCTCGGCACGGTAAACCAGGGTGCCCGTCTGTATATTCAGGATAACTACGACACCCTGCTGAATCAGGTAAAAGGGGGCGGGAAAGTGACGGTAACGGGTCAGACGTTACGCGATAAGGGCTATCTGCCCGCCGGGTTTGCACTGTCCAATAACAGCACTCAGACCTATATTCTTGCCGTCACTCGTAATCCTACGCAGACCGACAAGCTGGTCGCCTTTGTCCTGACAGCTGGCGGCCAGGAGCTGCCCTTCAAAGCCCAGCGTTACATCGCCCAGAACACTTCAGGTCTGGGAGGATATATATACCCGGCCAATGTGGCCAGCGGCGCCAGCGGGGGATGGCAGGTCAACCTGGCCAGCATGGGACTCAGCGGTCAGACGGGCCACCTGGTGACGTATCTGACCTCAGATGCGTTAGCCGGTGGTGCTGAAGAAAGCGATCGTTTGTATCGTTTTGCCGTGAATGGCCGTCCCGACCTGAACCGCATGCATACCAATATCGATATGAACGGCAATAACATTAACAGCGCCAAAGCCGTGAATGCTCAAACGGGCACCTTCAGCGGGACCGTGACAGCGGGAGCCGTAACGTCAAAAGGTGACGTCCGAAGTCAGAGCGGCTGGCTCATTACGAAAGGCAGCAAGGGCTGGTTGAACGAAGACCACGGTGGTGGTCTTTATATGGATGACAACAACTGGATAAAGTCCCTTAATGGGAAAGGCATTTTCACAACCGGTCAGGTTCAGGCAGGTTCAGTGCAGTCAAATGGCCGCATGACCACCAATGAATTTGTTCAAATTAATGGCGTGGCTTCAACTGGGGCTTCATGTTCCCCCAACGGGCTGGTAGGCCGCGATTCATCTGGTGGGATACTTTCTTGTCAATCCGGTGTCTGGAAATCATCAGGTTCTACAGTGAACATCAGTGAAGGAATCATCGATTATGGATCACATTTGGAAGAATTTGGCACCGCCTACAAAATACCCGATGATTCGTGTGTGGTCGTAAACTATCCCCGGCCTATGCGGACGGTATTCGCAATCAACGTGAGTATCGTCAACAACAAGAATACAAGCGGCGGTGAAATTTCGAGCGCTTATGCAACGAAGCTTAATGCAAGTCAGTTTCAGATCTGTGTGAAAAACAAAGGGTTTACAGCAAAACAAGACGTCGAGTGGCGGGCAATTGGCGTTTCATAAGTAGTGTAAAAACGTCTTACGTCTTTTTCTCAAGCTTTAAATTTTCATCCCCATCGTTTAGCTCAATCTTTTTATCCCCTATTGCACATGGCTACGCTCATTCGATGCCGTGTTAATTCAGGAATTTCCACATGAAGATTATTCCTCTTGCCGCGCTGGCATGCGTTCTGCTGTCCGGTTGTCAGCCGCAGCGTACGCCAGTCACATCCGTTACCGTGCAGCAGGTATCCGCTGATGCCTCACAGCTGCGCAATACACAACAACAACTTTATCAGGACGGCGCGCTAAACCAGACACCTGGCCATCTTGCAGCCTCGTTCACCGCCAACAGCGACAGGCTGTCTCTGGACTGGGAAGGTGATGCCATTGAACTGCTGGCCCAACTGGCCCGACAGCGAGGCCTGAACTTCGCCTACACCGGCGTTCGCCTGCCTTTGCCCGTCAGTGTTCACGTCAGCAACATCACCTTCGAAAACCTGCTCCGCCAGCTGGAAACGCAGATTGGCTGGCGCGCAACCCTGAAGCAACAACCGCTGGAACTTCAGCTGTATTTCGCTTTACCCGATAAGGGAGGTCGCCTTGCATGAAACGATCGTTACTTGCCGGTCTGCTGTTATTCAGCACCCTGCCGGCGCTCGCAGACGATGCGCCACCCGGCAGCATTCAGGATTACCTGAACCCGGCCGCGAATGACTACAACGGCCTGAGTGATACGGTCTGGCAGATGCTCAATGATGCTGGCCAGACCGTCGGCTTTCAGGGAGGGAAAGCCCAGCGTGCATGGGAGTTACGCCAGATACTGACGGAACGGGACAGCACCCTCAACGCGATGTACGACTTCCGCCCCCTCATTAGCCGGCAGGGATACCTGCCGCCGGTCATTGCCACCTCCGCCGACCTGGCTCACGTCACATCTGACCAGATCCGCACGGCGTACCGGACGTACAACATTCTGGTCCCGGCCCGTTTCGTCAGTAATCCCCCTGGCTGGCGTACCTGGCTTCTGCCCGGTCTGGCCAACAAACGCATCGATGCACCGGACGCCAGCGTGCGGCCAAAAAACAGCAAAGAAAAAGCCGTCTGGGAAGCCGCTGTTCGCAAGGGCTGGGAAGATGGCCGTCAAAGTGCTGACAGGACACTGGAGTCGAATTTTAACCGTCTGACCCGTGATTACACTGGCATGCTGCGCTACTCCACATTACTGCAGCAGGGCATCATCCAGGCGCCTGATGTGAAGGAAACACAGCAGAGTGTCACCGGAAGCCGTGATGAGCTGATGATTGGCGACAAGGTCAAACGCATTCAGGATCCTGCCGGATTCGTGGTGGACAAAAACAAATGGAAGCCTGTTATCCGTAAGGGGGCGCAATGACGTTCCCCGCATTCAGTTTTCATGAGCACGGCGGTCTGCATGCCGACAGCCTCCGGGCATTTCTGGTTCACTGCGCCCGTCACAGCGTCTCCGACATTTTCATGCAGGGAGGCGGTCCGCTCGTCGTGGATTTGCACGGTCGTAAACTTCGCGCCAGTGAGTTTCGTATCGAGCCGCCACAGCTGGCGAGACTGATGGATGATGTGTTCTCGGAGCAAATCAAAGGCGACCTGAAGGCCGGTAAAGGCGTTGACCGGGCACTGCAACTGACCGGTGATATGTACAACCGCTACGGGCTGGCGCGCGGCGAAAGCCTGCGCTTTCGCTGCAACTTTGTGCAGGCCACGATCGGTGATTACGACATGGTGCCGGCCCTGACCCTGCGAACGATCCCGACAGTCATCCCGGAACTCGACGCTCTGGGGCTGGAAGAGGATTTACTCTCGGTCCTGCTCCCCCACAAAGGCCTGGGCCTGATAACGGGAGAAACCGGGTCGGGTAAGTCCACCTTTCTGGCGTCTGTTTATCAGCACTGTGCGTTACACGACCCCGACCGCAAGATAGTCACGGCGGAAGACCCTATCGAGTTTCTGCTGAACTTCCCGGGCGCTGTCCTGATGCCAGAACAGTCACAGATAGGCAGGGACGTAACGTCATTCGCAGAACATCTTCGTCTGACGCTGCGCCGTGCCCCGGGGGTGATTGGGGTGGGTGAGATTCGTGACCCGGCGACACTCAGCGGTGCCATCATGAACGGTCAGTCCGGGCACCTCTGTCTGTCCACCATGCACACCAACTCCCCCGGGGAGACTATCCCCCGCGCTCTGATGCTCATCCCTGAGGACCAGCGTGAGGCGATGGCCTGGAACCTGCTCAGTAACCTGCAGTACGTCATTACCCAGCGCCTGCTTCGAACCACGGACGGTAAACGTCAGTCGATCAGGGAATACCTGATATTTGATGATGAGGTTAAAGAGTCACTTGGCCTGCTGAAGCACACCCAGTGGCGTACCTGGATTGATAGTCACCTCAGTGAGCGCGAAGCGCGAATGAGTGATAAAGCCTGGCGGCTATATCAGGAAGGGAGAATCGACCGAAAAGAACTCCTGACAGTCATCACCCCATGTGAAATGACGCGGAGGGAAGCATTATGAAAATCTGTGAATGGCGGGATGCAGGCCGGCGGCTGGAAATCGCAGGCATTCCGGTTGTCCTGTTTGCGTTGTACTTCGCGTGGTTCCAGTGGCCTGAGACCAGCACACTCTGGGCGGTCACGCTTCTGATTATTTTCTTTCGGATCCTATCCTTCTTCGGCTTCACCATCACCGTTCTCTGGCAACGACTGATTAGCCTCCTGCGTGGCAGGCAGCTGACCGGACGTCCGTGGTGGTATCGCCGGTTCTTTGAATAAAAGCAGGAACTGATTATGCAAAAACGTACCTACCTCACTATCACGCCGGAAAGCAAAAAAGACGCATTACGTGCTGCCGGACGGCTGGCAAGCGGTGATTACGCCCTCGAGTATGACCGTTCTGAAAAACTCTGGTTTGCAAAGCCAGACGCAGACCTGGAAAAGGTTAAGGCCTGGCTTCCCGAAAATACGGCCCTGAACCTGAACCAGACCACCACCGACAACCTGACGCCGGCAGAAGAGTTTGCGCAGGTGCTTCAGGATGCGGGCTTCATACTGCCCGCAAATGGCCTGCCGGAAATGGATGGTAAGCGCCACAGGGTGGCCACTGAGGGCGATAAACCCGGCGCCACTTCCGGCGTATATCAGGGTTTTCTCGATGGTCGGCCGGCAGGCTGGTACCAGGATCACCGGGCAAGTGAAGGAAAGGTGAACTGGACCTCCACGGGGTCACACACCTATGACCCGGCAGAGGCGATTAAGCAGCGGGCACTGACCGCGCAAAAACGCTGGGACAGGGAAGTCGAGTCACAGTTGGAATTTTCCAAAATGGGAAAAACCCTGGCGCGGCAATGGAGCAAAATGCCCCCGGCACCCGAGACGCACGCGTACCTGGCCCGAAAAGGGGTGCCAGCTGCGGAGGGTGTTCGTCTGGATAAATACTACAACCTGGTTATTCCTCTGCGAAACAGTGACGGCGAGCTCCGCACCCTGCAGTACATCAAGCCTGACGGCACCAAGAACCTGAAGAAAGGCGCTGAGAAAACGGGCAATTTCTTTGTGGTGGGGGGTGAGCTCAGCCCGCAGCGGCCTGTGCTGTATGCAGAAGGCTATGCGACAGCCGCAAGCCTGCATCTGGCGACAGGAATGCCCGTCGTAATGACGGTAGATGCCGGCAACCTGGTGACAGTGTCACGGAATTTGAAAGAACGTTTTCCGGATAACCATCACATCATCCTCGGTGAAGACGACTTCACCAAAACCAACACCCGGGGTGAGCAGGACAATAAAGGTGCGAAAAAGGCACAGGAAGCAGCAGCGGCCATCAACGGCATTTACATCATCCCATCCTTCACAGAAAGCGAACGCGCGCAGGCGTTCGCCGGCACCGCTGCCTTCAGCGACTTTAACGATGTTCACGTGGCCAACGGGCTGGATGCGGTTCGCGAACAGCTGGCACCCGTACTCGATGAACTCATTCCCGACTGGCGTCAGACCCTTACGGAGACTCACAGCATGCCTGACAACGACATCCGGCAGGATGAACCTGCCGTTCCCTTTGCTGACATCACGGATTACCCGGACTTCGGTGCGGAATTTCAGGAAGCATTTCCGCAGTTCGATGACTTTCTGAATAACACGCCGGACCCCGCGTCCACACTGACGGGTAGCGAGGAAATGGCTGAACACGCCCCCGATGAACAGGCCACCCTGCAGATATCCGACGAGCCGGTGTTATCTCCGGAGCTGGCCATACCGGATGCCACCCCCGGGGAAACACCGCCAGTAACTGCGCCAGATGTACCGCCCGTTATCAACGATGCGACGGATAATCCGGAGCAGCAGAGTGCGCCACAGGCAGACACAGTGAATGCCGAAGTGCCACCGGAGGCCAGCCCGCTTGTTCCGGACGCAATGGCTGAGGAGCTGGTTGCCGATGCCAGCATTCCCCAGGTCACAGAGCCGCCATTGAAAACCGCGTCATCGCAGGAAGAACAGCCGCAGCAGCCGGCAGCAGAAAACGATGCCACACCGGTTGCGGAAAATGGCTTCGCCTTCACTTTTGGCCGCCTGCCGGGTGATGTCAGCCCTGAAGGTCCGGAAGTGGCCCGCATAAATCTGGATGAGCTCCTGCAGGGACTGACCAGCCGCCAGGAAGACAGAACCTGGGTATACGCGCTTGATGGCGAGGACGCGTTCCGCGACTACGGCGATCGCATCGTCATGGCCTCACCACAGGCCAGCGAAAATGACCGCATGATCCTGGCCGCACTTCTCTCGGCTAAAGCCAATCAGCGCGGCGCCGTGGAAGTGACCGGTAGCCCTGAGTTCATCGAGCGCACACTGACGCTGATTGCCGATCAGAACATTGATGTGCATCTGAAAAACCCGCAGCAGCGCGAACAGTTTGAGGCCCTGCTACAGGCCAGAGCCGCTGAAGCGACGGCAAAGAATGGCCTCACTATCAGCACCCCCGGACAGGAAGCTACCCCGTCACCTGCCGCGAATGCATCGCCTGCAGCACAGGATGCGCCGCTGCCAGCCAGCGGGAATGACGCCGCCATTCAGGCTCCTCCAAAGGTACCTCAACCTGCAGCACCGGAAATGAGTGTCTTTGAGAAAGAGACGCTACGAACAGGACTGACCGGAAAACTGCTTGAATCCGGGCGGGCACCCTATCAGTTCGACAAAGCGAATACAGAGAGCTTTTACGTCCAACTGCGCACGAAAACGGGCAATAAAACCTACTGGGGTGTGGAGCTCGAGCAAGCGCTGAAAGACAGCGGTCAGACGCACGGGGATATGGTGAAGCTGCAATATCTGGGTAAGAAGCCGGTGACCGTCAATGTTCCCATGACGGACAAGGATGGCGTCGTTACCGGGTATGAGCGCCAGGAGAAACACCGCAACCACTGGTCAATGACCCCGGCCCAGGATAACCGCCTGCTGGTTGCTGACCGGCACAATGTCGCGCCGGCAGAACTTTCGGCGTATGACGGCAATGCGTTCTGGCAGCTGCAGCAGCAGGTTGTTCAGGCAGCAGCCCTGTCTTTATCGGTACCGGACCCGCGCGGCCATGGCCTGCTGTATACCGGCCCGGACGGAGAAGGACAAAAGCCGCCACAGTCTCCCCCTGAAAACGCCGTGGTCCCTGCCTTATCCAAAGCGGCCGGGTCGGTGGTTATGCATGCGGCAGGCGCTGAAGGCGAACTGCTGGCGCACCTGGTGAAAGGCCATGGTGATTATCTTCAGGGCGTGATGCGTCATGAGGGTGAACTGCGCCATGTACTGGCCCGGGTCTGCACGGGCGCCAACGGAAATACCTGGCTTGCCGTGAATACCGTTGCTGATTCTGGCGCACTCGCCTTGATTGGCCATGGCTCGGCCGTCAACGTGATGAAGAATGGTGAAGCGCAGCGGGACACCTTTGCATTTCAGCTTAATGGGAAGGACGCGCCAAAATTTGCCGTCCCTCTTGTCTCCCCGGAAAAGATCCCGCCGGCCCTGCACAGCAAGCTAGGGTTCGACAAACCCTGGACACCACCGAAAGCACCGGCGCCGGAGCCGGAGCAGGCACCCCGGGCGCAGGCTAAGCCGGCTAATCAACCGCAACCCATGTGAGGACCTCATGCGTAAAATGCTCTGTACCACCCTTGTGTTCCTGGCGTGCCTTCCTGCCGCCGAGGCGGCTTCCTGCCGGGCAGGCACTGCGGCAAAAGCTGGCAGTGAAGCGGGTTATAACCGCGCCAAAGAAGCCGCTGATGCCTGGTCACAACGGCAGGACAATGTCACATCATCGCTGGCCGACTGTTTGGGAAATATTTCCACCACCATTACCGCCCCGACGTTTCCCAACCTGGCCGACGTCATGAATCAGATTGGCCAAAAGATTTGTCAGGCGGCCCGCGACAAAATCAGTGACTACGTTCCCCCGACCATTGACCCCTGGGGAGACTATGCCGCCAGTATCGGCATTTCGTCTTACAGCACGGGAACGAAGACCATTCCCGTCTCCACACAGACCTCCACGACGGCCACTGACAGTGGCCGTTCTTTCATCTCACTGAACTGACGGAAATTACCCAGTGAAGAAACAACATACAGCCTCCCCTGGGGAGGCTTCTTCAGCTGCGGCTGAAGCCCGGGCAGAGTCTGAACGCATGCTCCCCTTCATGGAGGCGATGCAGCTTCATAAAGACAAGATGCTGAATGCTTCCTTTGCCCGTAAGTGCCTGGCGGTGGCCCTGGTGTCTGTATCCTTCAACCTGGTGCAGTTTCCGGTTAACGCCTGGCTTGCCTGGCAGGTTGCTCACCCGCCGGTGAAATACTTCGCCACGTTGAACGGGAGTGTGCTGGCCGTGTACCCCACGTCGGAGCCTGTCTATCGTGATGATGACATCATCGATTTTGGTGACAAGATGATACGTGCCGCCTTCCAGATAGACTTCAAGAACTATCGAACCCAGATAAGCGATCAGCAACAGAAGTTCTCCGAGGACGGCTTCAGGAGCTACTACGCCGCGCTGACAAACTCCAATCTCTTCTCAAGGGTGAAAACGGACAAGCTGCTGATGTCGGCCAACGTCACCCGTAAAGGGATGATTTACCGGCGTGGCCGGGAAGGCCAGGGCGGACCCTACATCTGGGAAGTTCAGTACCCCGTCACGCTGAGTCTCGATGGCCAGACCCGCAGCCTGCCGCCTCAGAACTTCATCTTTACGATCCGCATCCAGCGAACCGACGTCAGGCTCAAACCGGAAGGAATCGAAGTGGCCTCCGTGGTCACCCGGGATGACCGCTAAGTCTTGTCAGGAAACCTCATGAAAATTCGACTTCTCACGACAGCAATATTGCTCTTGTCGGCAAGCTCCGTGCTGGCCGCTGACTGGGCCGATGCCCGCACCAATACGCCTACCACTGCGATGCCGCCTGCCCCGGCGCCCGCGGCACAAACAGCGTCAACCTCTGCTCCGGCGGCTCCGCCGGTGCAGAGCGAGCCCGCAACGGACATTACCGCGCCATTACGCCAGACGCCGCCTGCGCCCCTCTCAGCAGCCGAATCCTGGGCCATCAGTCAGGCCGCCCCACTCAACCGGGGTGAGATCGAAAACGTCAGCCGGGCCGTCGATGATGCCAGTCGTGGGCGGGCCTGGCAGCCTGCCGACGTCGTGCCGCGTATCTCTACACTGACGGTAAATCTGTCCCCGGGCGCATCACTGCCGGTACTCCGGACAGCCACACATCAGGCCAGCACAGTGATGTTTACGGATAACACAGGCGCACCCTGGCCACTGGCAGCGCCTCCCTATAACGCCAACGATAAGGGCTTTTCGGTGAGTTACATCCCGGACAGCAGCGTGATGACAGTTCAGGCCACACGGCAGTATGACCGGGGGAATATCACGGTGTATCTGAAGGGGCTTGCGGTACCGATTATCGTGGATGTCACCAGCGGAGAGGCCACCAACGCGACGACGTCCCGGGTCATTGATACCCGCCTCGATCTGCGTATCCCGCAACGCGGGCCACAGGCGAAAAAAATGGCGGCACCACAATCCAAGATTGGCCTGAACGATCCCACACTGCAGGCCTTCCTCGATGGCGTCCCCCCTAAAGACGCGCACCGTCTGAAAACGGAGGGTGCAGTGCCAGATACGCAGGTCTGGCAGATGGGCGACGACCTCTTTATTCGCACGCGCAGCGAGCTGCGTGATGAGTTCGAACAGACCCTGGCCTCTGGTGATGGAACCTGGCTTTACAAGTTGCCACTGACCCCGGAAGTGGCTTTTTCTCATGCCGGTCAAACGGTCTGGATGACATTAGCTCTGGAGTAAACATGGCTGCTGAAAAAGACGCCCGCCGGGACGTGAAGAAAACCGGCTTAATCATCGTCGGCGGTGGCTTCGCAGCCATTGCCATGATTTTCTTAATAGCCTCCTGGCTTAACGCCCCGCCACCAGCAGTGACACGGATAAGCGTGGATAAAACCGTCGGCGGAACCGGTAAAACCACAGCGGAAAGTCCGCAATACCAGACACTGCTCAGGGAGAACAACGCGGAAGGTGCTAAGCAGGCAATGGCGAATAACACCAGTTTTATCGCCTCTGCCGGTTCGGGAACTGTCCGTCAGGTCCCCCCGATTTCGCAGGAGGCGCCACCTCCTCCACCGCCACCGGCACCGCGTGCTGAAAATTCGCTGCCGCCGCCTCAGCCCGCACCTGCACAGTCTATCGATCCTGAGCGAAAGAAGGCCCTGGAGGCGCTGCTTAAAGAGCTCGCCGTTCAACGCGGCGCTCCGGCAGGTCAGCTGGCAAGTGTCACCGGACAACCTCCAAGACAAGCAGCCCAGCCCGCCGGCACGCCGGGGGTCGCAGCTGCCAGTCCGTTCGCCGGGTGGACCGACAGCCTTTCTCCGGCTTCACAGAATGGCAATGCGACAGATTCAGGTACGGCAACGGTGGATCGCATCCTTATCCCCGTCGGCAGTCGCCCTGGCGGTGTGATTGAAACGGCGATTGACTCTGATAACACCGGGTCTCAGGTGCTGGCCCGCATCCCGGCGGGGCCTTACGCCGGTGCTACCCTGACGGCGAATGGCGTTCAGCTCGCCGGCGATGGCGTGTCCATCCACTTCACCAATATGGACTGGAACAACAACACCTGGCGTATCGATGCCTGGGCGGCCATGCCGGATACGCTTCAGTCATCTGTGGCCTCGTCAGTTAACAACCGGTACACGACGCGTATTCTTCTGCCGGCACTCGCACACGGGCTTGGCCTGGGTGGTCAGCTGTATGCCAGCGCCAATACGCAAATTCTGAGTGCCGGATACGGCACCCTCGAGGGGCGCGTGGGCATGCCTGACGGTAAAGCCGTGGCGGGCACCATTCTCGGCGGTGCTGCGCAGCAGGCAGGTCAGGTGATAAGTCAGGATGCGCAAAAGCTGCCGGTGAAACAGGTGCTTGTCGATCGTGGCCAGAGCATCGCCGTGTTGTTCATGACGGCAGTGAAGGAAAGCGACAAAGCGATCAAGACCCGTGACGAACCTGCAGCCATGAGTCTGCAGCCCGCCAGTCGTATGGTTCCCGCCTTACATCCCTGAAGAGAAACGCCATGAAAGATACCTATTTCGATACGGACCTTGAGCCCGAGGCTTCGCCTTTGCCTGAACTTCATCCGGAACCGGAAGAAGAAGCGGTCGAGACGCCAGTTAAAGACGACAACCCCGGGGCTAAACGTCAGTTTATGGGGCATGACCTCAGTACGCTGCTGATTGCCGGCGGTGTACTGCTCGCCCTTCTCGTCTATGCACTTTGGCCGGATAGCCCCCCACAGCGCAACTTTGTACCTGACCATCCTGATACTCAGGTCACGGCACCCGTTGAAGAAGAGGCGCCCGCACCGGACCCCGGGCCGCCGGCAGCCGTGGAACCCGAACTGCCTCAACACGCAGAGCCTGTTCAGCCCGCCGCCCCGACAGTGGATACGCAGGCATTGCAGCAGGTCAGTGAAGCGAACCAGGAAGGCATAAATGCCCTGAATGGACGGGTCAGTGATGCAGAACGGCGCCTGGCGGAGATTGAAGCCCGGTTGAAGGTCATCGGGAACGGTACAGCCGCGCCTGCACAAGCCGTCAGCCAGCCGGCAAAGCGCACGACCGTTAAATCCACGTCAGCACGCCGTACATCGCACACGCGAACAGCCACTGTCAGCCAACGAAACACTGGGGTGCAGGGGTGGCGAGTCAATACCATTTACCCGGGTATGGCCTGGATAACCCATGGCGGATCCACCTGGTCAGTACAGGCCGGCGATACGCTCAACGGCATGACTATTCGCAGCATTAATGCGACTGCACGCACCGTCACAACAGACAGGGGCGTCATTCGCCAGGGGGGCTGATGGACGCCATTCAAATCCTGGTACAGGTCGCCGACGGTCTCAAGACAAGCGGTATCCGCCTGATACTGGCACTGGGTTTTATGTTCGGCCTTGGCGGTTGCATCTTCACATTGTTCTCCGTCGCCCAACGAGCCCGAAACGGCAAACCGGCCAGCGGGCTTAAAGCCCTGGTGTCGGTCTGTCTCGGCGGGGCGCTCATCGCCCTGCAACAGATGATGAACAAAGCCGCCCATACCCTGAGTTTTGGTGATGTCTCCTTTGATGCCATCGCCTACGCGCCGGAATCAATGGGGCAGGCCAAGCTCGCCATCGATGCTGTTCTTACCCTGCTGCGTGCAGTCGGGGTGCTGTTTTTCTTCATGGGTCTTTCCCGGATCCGCCGTTCCCTTGTTGATGGCCACACTGGCCTGTCAGCCCGGGAAGATGTCTCTGCAGGCATGGTGATACTCATCTGCGGCATTCTGCTGGCCTGCAATCCACAACTGCTCAACGCCCTTCAAACCACCCTGGGTCTGAGCTGGAATTAACTCCATAAACAAAAGAGGTTTTAACAATGCGTAATTTCACACTGTCCGTTTCCGTTCGTCTTTGGCTGGCTTGTGCTTCTCTGGGTCAACGCCTTCTGGCACCGGTTGTCGCCCTGCTGGGCACTCTGACGCTGCCCGCCCACGCCGATGACGGCATTTTTGGGATGCTCGATACCGTGGCTGAGGGCGCCGATGGCTCCGGAAAGAGCCTGCTGAAAATGGCGAAGTTTGGCGGTATTGGGCTGGTCATTATTGGCGTTGTCCTGTGGGTGGCCAAGAAAAAGAACCCGCAGATTGGCTGGGGCTGGGTCCTGACCTGTATCGGTGCCGGCTGCATCATGATTGCCATTGACCAGTTCATCAAGAAAGGTCAGAGCACCATTCAGCTGAACCCGGTTGATGTAGGTTAATTTCACGCCCCGGCGCGCTGGCGCCGGGGTCCTGCATTTCAGGAGGTCAACTTGAAGCGATTTCCGGAAACGGTCAGTTTCCTTTACCCCGTTCAGCTGGAGCCTTGTCCGCCGGACGACAGCGACACCACGCTCCCGTCCCTGAACCTGAAAGCCCAAGAGGCCGCTGACCTGTGCCAGTGGCTTCTTCCGCTTGTTAGCGAATTTTATCACTGTGGCATCTCTTCAGACGCTGGCTACGACTGCAATGTCTGGTTACTGCCACTGTTACCTCTGGCAGCACAGTTACAGCAGCTGACGCCTGAGCAAAGCGAGGGATCTTCGCTGACTGAGCCGCTGACAAAAGCTTGTCGGCGCTGGGCCCGTCATCACGTGACTCATTTGCGCCTGACCACGGCCATTCGTTACCAGCACTTTGATATTGAACCCCAGGTCTGGGGGCATGAGCGAGCCGGGCAAGATCCAGAACAGCGCCGGCGGGCGGCGATACTCACCGGCAATGCCTGTGAATACTGCGGACACGTGAGCCCCAATAACCTGCTGTCATTTCGGGACAACAACCCGGAAAACACCCATGAAGATAACCTGGCCGTTGCCTGTGGCGTATGCCTGTGCAGCCGTCATCTGAATCGCCTGGGCGCTAATGACGGCGTCATGGTTTATCTGCCGGAGCTCGCGCCGGCAGACCTCAGCCGACTGATAAGAACGGTGGTGGCCGCACGACGTGACGGGGATGAGCGCCAACAGAACGGTGCAACCATGATCCTCAACTGGCTGGCCGCGCACCGGGCCGAAACAGAGCGTTTCTGGGGGACCAGTCACCCCGGAGAGTTTGGCCAGGCGCTGCAGCAGTCATCGCCGGCACTGCGGGAGTCCCTGCAACAACGGCTGCGCCATATTGCGCTCATCCCCAATCCGGACATTATTGCTGCCCGACCGTTCAGCCTGAGCCTTCCGCCTGGCGACTGGGCGTCCCTGTACAACCAGTATTGCCGTCAGTCCTGACGGCCCTATCAGAGACTATTCGCATGAAAAACCCACTGGTCACCGCGCTGGAAGGCGTGGAAGAAGCCATTGCCTGGGTCTCGCGCTATGCGCTGGGCCAGGACTTTACCCGTTACTGTGACCTGCGCACCACGATTGGCCTGACCGACGACGATCGCAAACGTCGCCCGGGCATGGCCTCACCGTACATTTTCCTCACTGAGGAAGGCCATTACGCCAGCGTATTTGAAATCGAGGGAACCTATTGCGCGTTCAATGAACAGAAAGCCATTACGGAAGAAGAGAGGCGGGATAAGGCACTGTTCAGTAATTACATTGCACATCTGACAACCCTGCTGACCAGTGAGTTTAAAGAACACGGCCGTAAACTGAGCTTCGTTTTCGAATGCGACCCGGATAAAGCCCAGGCCGAACTAAAAAAATTGCTGGCTCACCAGTACCGTAGTCTGAAGCGTATGGGTCTCGACCTGACAGATATTCTGGATGAGCGTATTGAGAAAATGGCGCCCTTCATCGCCCGGGAACGGGCTTTCCTGGTGGTGTATACCGCCCGGGAAGCGCTGTCTACCACGGAGATCCGCGATGAAGAAAAACGACGTGAAGCTGTACTGAAGAAAAGCCCGGGCGCGCGCTATGGCCAGAACCCTGTATTTCAGGCCCTGGAAGGGCTTAAAATTCGCCACGACACCTTTATTATCATGCTGGAAAATCAGTTTGGTAAGGGCGACTTTGGTACCCGTATCCGCCTGATGAATGCCCATGAATTTGGACTGGCGCAACGTGAGGAAATCGAACGCGACAGCACGTCAGAGTCCTGGCGCCCATTTTTGCCCGGCGATGTGAAGTGGCCTCATGGACGTCCGAAGGGTAACGACCATTCAACGCTGCTGGCGCCTCATCTTCACTATCAGTTATTCAACAGCGAACCTGTGATCGATGGCAGTTTCATTCACGTTGATAACCACTGGCACACCACGCTGGCGCTTTCGCTGGGTCCCCAGCAACCGGAAACGTTCAGCCAGCTGTTTGACAAAATCAACCGTAACCTGCCCTGGCGTATCCGTATGGATTTGATGCCCGGCGGAGTGAAAGCGCTCGGCGGGAAGAGAACCATTCTGGGACTGGCAGGCCTGCTGCCACCGCTGCGGCCGGTCTACAATTCCGTTCAATGGCTGGAGGAAACGGATAAAAGTGAACCGGTCTGTGTGATGACCATTTGCGCCAGCACCTGGGCCCGGGATAAAGAAACAGCAAAGCGTAACCGTACTCTGCTTCAGAAAGGACTCCAGTCCTGGGGGGTGTGTGAAGTGACGGGCACATTCGGGGATCCGATGCGTGCCTGGACGTCAACACTGGTGGGGGCAAACGCACTCAGTATTCCGTCACTGATGTACCCGCCCCTGTCAGCAGCACTGGCATTGCTTCCCCTGCAGCGCCCGGCCACACCGTGGGCTGACGATGCCAGCATTGTGTTTGCCACCCCTGACGGCAAGCCCTTCCCGGTAAAACTGGCCAGCAACCTGCAGACAAAATTTACGGAAATCGTTGCAGGTGAACCCGGCACCGGCAAATCGGTGGCCCTGGGGGCTCTCAGCGAGGCCATTCTTTTCTCCGGCCAGAGCAACCTGCCGTTTCTGTCCTATGTCGATAAAGGCTTTTCCGCACAGGGTCTGGTGAGGCTCATCCGCGATGCACTATCCAAATCCCGTCAGCATGAGGTGGAGGGTCTGGTACTGGAAAATAGCCGCCAGCACTGTAAGAACCCGTTTGACGTACAGCTCGGGATGAAATACCCGCTGACGCCGGAAAAGGAATACCTTCTCAGCATCTGCGAAACACTGTGCGTGAACCCGGAGACGGGAACACCGCCCAATTCGCAGGACTGCCGGCAGATCCTGAGCCGGGTTATTGATACGGCCTTTGAAACCAATGCCAGCCTGGCGCCGGTGCGTTATGCACAAACGCTCGAGCCGCGGGTTGATGAGGCACTGGAAAAAACGGGCATTCGCCTTGAGTACGATACCGACTGGTGGTCAAAAGCCACCTGGTATGAGGTCAGGGACTTGCTCTTTTCCCGCGGGGAACTCAACGCTGCCACGCGGGCACATTATCAGGCCATGCCGGAGCTGAGCGATCTTCAGGTGTACCTCAATGATGAAGACGTTCGGATGCAGTACGGCGCCATTACCCGCGAAGGCAGTGGCGAAACGCTGCTCTCCTATATCAGCCGCTGCCTGTCAGATGCCTTACGTACCTACAAAATGATCTCCGGTCGCACCGTCTTCGAGCTCAATTCGAACACGCGCGTAATAGCCATTGACCTGAACAACGTGGTCGGCGGCAAAACGCGTGCCGGTCAGGTCAAAACCGGTCTGATGTATCTGTATGCCGGACAACTGGCCGCCGGGCATTTTGAGCTGCCGCAGTACCGTAATGAACTGATGCGCGAACTGCCAGAAATGTACCAGCCGTTCCATCACGACCGACTGACCCAGCTGGCCCAGGAGGTAAAAACCAAGATTTACGACGAGCTGCACAACGCCAAAGATATTCCGTTTATCATGAATAAACTGGTTACCCAGGATCTGGAAAACCGAAAATTCTTCATCCGAACCGTGCTGAGCTCTCAGTATCTGAACCACTTCCCGCATGAAATTCTGAAGTCAGCCAACAGCCTCTACCTGATGCAAATCAGCCATGAGGATCTGCCTTTGCTGACTGAGCATTTTGGCGTGCCGGCGCACACCGCACAGACGTTCCGCCATATCGGCTCCGGGGCCTCCCCTGACGGCAGCGGTACTCACTTCCTGGCGTGTTTCCGTCTGAAAACTGGCAGAGTCGTGCAGATCCTCAAAAACACCCTCGGCCCAAAGGAGCTGTGGGCGCTCAACTCAACCCCGAAAGATGCCGCCTTGCGCGATCAGCTGTATGACCTCCTCGACGGTCGTAGGGCCAGAGCCATCCTGGCTGAAGCCTTCCCGACAGGGACTGCCGTCAACCTCATTGACCTGCGCCAGAAGGAAGCGCGTGAAACTGACCACGGCAACGTGATTAACCGACTGGCCAGCGAGCTGATTGCAGCGCGCGGCCTGCAAATCTGATTAAGGCAAACCCCATGAAGAAACGACTTCTGGCCGTCGCCATCGGCGGCCTTCTGCTGTCCGCAACACAGGCGATGGCCTACCCGGTGGAGGTAATGAGCAGCATTCCTGTCACCACCCAGATTGTGCCGCAGCTGAGTACGGCCAACAGCACACTGGGCACCATCCTCTCCACTAACCAGCAGATTGGCGGGGCCATCAGTTCCGGCAACGACAAGATTGCGGCCATGATCCAGCAGTCAACGGAGAACATGCAACAGTACGCCACCTATGCACAACAGGTGCAGAACCTCGAGCAAGCCAGACGCAGCTACACCGTACCGGACAGTATCTGCAGTGAGTCTGCCTCCGGGCAGGCCTCACAAATCGCGCGTCAGTCCTCGGCAAAACAATCAACGCTGGCCAGTGGCGGTGGCGTCAGTAATAGCGCCATCAAAAAGGTCCTGTCATCTAAACCCGACGTACCGGAAAAAGGTCTGTTTGCCACGGCAGAAATC
Source organism: Scandinavium lactucae (assembly GCF_033843265.1). NCBI lineage: Bacteria > Pseudomonadati > Pseudomonadota > Gammaproteobacteria > Enterobacterales > Enterobacteriaceae > Scandinavium > Scandinavium lactucae. The sequence goes on along the minus strand of NZ_JAWXRD010000031.1, from coordinate 62,967 downwards.
CACCGGAACTACTGCACAAAAGAAGATGCGGATGCCTGGGGTGAGCTCTGTAGCGGCGAATCGGCATATCCGGGTGGGGACAAAGAAGTCCGTTCACTGCTGGCTGGCGCCGGCGCGGAAGACAAAGCCCCGGAGCTGACCTTCAACCAGGAGCAGACTGACACCGCGATGATGTACCTCAAAAACTCGGTACGTCGAAGCCCGGGGCGAACGCTGAAAAAAGGGGAAGTCAAAACGGACAGCGGTCGTCAGTACATCGGGATGATGACAGAGCATGACGCCATACAAAGTGCAGCTGAGCAACCGCAGCTGGCGATGGTTGCCGCCAGTCAGCCCAACGAAGCCACAAAGGATGTGCTGGCCGAAGCACTCCAGACGCCATCGAGCAAAGCCTGGTTTGATGAGAATGCCTCAGCGGAAGCAAAACGCACCGGCATGATGTCGTTACGTGAATTTGAGTCCTTCGAAGTCAATCGCCGGTACGCCAATACGGATTATCAGACCGACCTGCAGGCGATGGATGGTGACAACCTCCTGCGTGAGTCCATCCGTATTCAGAGCCTCGAGAACGCCCTGCTTTTGGGCATTAAACAGCAGCTGCAGGAGAACGCCATCATCTCTGGCCAGCAGCTGAGTCTTGAAGGTGCCCAGTACTACGAACCACGCCTCGCGCAGAAACTGCAGCAGGCCGCAGCCGGAGCCACACGCCAATGAAAAAACCAGGAAAAAAGGTCTGGCATGCCGCCAATCTGGTCCTCCCGCTCTGGGAGGCCGGTCGCATGGTTCACGCCGCACGATACGCGGCAGAGAAAAATGCGGAGCGATTACGCCGCCTGTGGCCTGAGGCCGCCCGGGGAAAAACCGAGACGCTCAGTTTTGAGGAAGCTGTGGCCGCCAGTGGCCACAGTCGTGACTCTCTGATGCTACGTTATCTACTGGCCAAACGTATCTGGCTGGCCATGTTCGTCGCGGCAGTGAGCCTCGTCATTCTGTTACCCGTGGGCACACTGCTTGCAGCCCCGCCTGGTGCTGGCGTGCTGTTGATACGAATGCTCAGCCTGATGTTCATGATCTCAGCCTTCGCCGGCATGCTGTTTGTGTGCGCCATGAAAAACCAGTTTCACCTCTGGCAGCTTGTCCGCCAGGAGCTGGGATCGTTTGCACAATGGCGGGCAACCGGCACCTGGCTTAAAGAACTCTTTAGCTGGCGTGCGCCGTTCTGACCTTCCCTGGCCATCCTCCGGATGCGCATTCTGTTCGTTACGGAAATCTATATGAAAAGACTGCTTCTGATAGTGGCCAGCCTCGCGCTGGTCTGCCTGTCGTTGCCGGCATTTGCAGACAACATCAACTACGACACGATTAGCGGCGCGGCAACGCGCACGACCGACCTTTCACGCCAGCTGCTTATCATGGTTTATGGTGATGTGGTGAATAACCCGCTGCAGCCTCAGAACGTCAGCTTCATCGGTCAGTTGTATGGCGTGTTCAACGCCATCATTGCCGGTCTGGCGTTCATCTGGTTTATGGGGATCACATTACGTGCAACGGTGCTAACAGGTAACCGCGGGAAAGTATTCGGTCGCGGCAATACGATGATGGCGCCCGTTTCGTCCCTGGCGGGATTTATGGCCCTGGTGCCCACACCGTCTGGCTGGTCCATATCGAACCTGGCGTTTTTATGGATGGCCTCGATTATGGGTGTAGGGAGCGCAAACCTGCTCACCGATAAAGCGGCAGATGCCATCATGGACGGTGAGTCCTTGATTATGCAGCCCGTTGCCGGCGAAACCATCACGTCCGCCCGGGGTATCTTTGATATGTACCTGTGTAAGGCGGCGATGAATACCGAGCAGGCCGAAATGCATCAGTTAGGCAGCAGCTCAACTCCGCCCATGTCTGAACAACGTTCTTCTGACGGTCGCGAAATACGCATCACGAACGGCAGCGCAATCTGCGGCAGTGCCAGTCTGCCGGAGACGAAGGACAGTGGGTCCTGGTTCTCCTTTAGCGTGCCAATAAATTCCGGACCGCTCGAAAATGCCCAGATGAATGCTTTCACAGCGATGAACAGCTCCCTGTCTCAGAGCGCGGAAGGCTTCGTCAGTGCCTGGCGTAGTTATCAGGACGGAGGGCAAGGCAAACTTCCGGATGCTGAAGCAGAGATTCAACAGGCTGCACGCCAGTATGAAGACACCATTACTGCAGCAACAGCAAGTGTAAACAACGAAGGGGCAATACGCGGCGAGCTCGCGAACTACCTGAAGCAAAGCGGCTGGATTTCGTTAGGTGCCTGGTATCAGTCATTCGCAACCGCCAACCAGAAAGTAAATAGCATTGCGAACAAAAGCCCGATCGTGACTGGGATGTCAAATATCGGCGAAGTTGGAGTTGGAAAGCTTCAGGAAGAAATACGAACTGCATTGATGGCGCAACGGAAAAATTCAACCTATACCCCGCCGCTTGGGTCTGCGAATGTTGCGGGCAATGAAAATATTGATGACGTTCAGAATGCTAATGATGCTATTAGAAAGGTTCTTCCTTTTGGGCAAAAACTAACCAGCAAAATCATTGAAAATGTAATGAGCGATGGAAACGACGCTTCTACACAAGTTAATCCTATGCTCAAAATGAAAGCAATCGGCGATTACACTCTGGTATCTGCCCAAGCCACATTTGCTGTATTCACTGCTGCAAAGGCGGCAGTAGACTGGGCATCAGCTGATGGCAATGGACTGGCTAAAATTATCAATACCGTATCAGGTGCAGGTTATATCGCCAAAAGCGTGATGGGATCTATTTCCCCGGTGGTGTACTTCATACTGTTTATATTATTGAGCGTGGGCTTTTCACTTTCCATTTTCCTGCCCTTCATCCCTCTTATCTATTGGATCACAGCCTGTACCTCCTGGCTGGGCAGTGTGCTGATTGGAACCACGGCAGGCTCATTATGGGCCGCTACGCATATCGGGACGGAGGAAGACAAAGGCAGTCGGGCGAACTATGGCTATATCTTTTTGATTGATGCGGCCATTCGTCCGTCTCTTATGGTGTTCGGATTCTTTTTCGCAAGCCTGGTTGTCGTGGCTATCGGAACGCTGCTGAACATGCTCATCACCCCGGCGTTGGCGAACGTGCAGGCAGATTCAGTAACCGGTCTTGCCAGCATTATTGGCATATTGATGATTTATGCCCGTATGTGTACCACTCTGGTGTCATCCGCATTCAGCCTCCAGGTTTACCTGCCAGATTACGTCATTGCATGGCTAGGTGGCCGAGAAGCTGCACAGATGATGAAGGGAGCAGTAGAGTCAACACGTAACATGTTCGCCGGCTTTGGTAGCAAGGCAGGGAATGCACCGGGCATGAAACGAGTAGACGCCGCCAGGCCTGGAGGTGATTCCAATGGGTTTAAATAGCGTGAAGCGGTGCACATAAAAAGACTCAAAAACAGGTCATATTGTGCTAAAATATGACCTGAAAACCAGTCTCAACCCCGGAGGAATTATGCCCAACATCATTCACAGTGATACAACAGCCAGTGTAAGTGAGTTGAAGAAAAATCCAATGGCTACGGTTAACTCTGGTGCTGGATTCCCTGTGGCAATTTTAAACCACAACCAGCCTGCCTTTTACTGCGTACCCGCCGAACTATATGAGCAGATGCTTGACTGCATTGATGATCATGAGCTCGAAAAGCTGGTTCAGAAACGCAGCAAGCAGGCCTTGCATGATGTGGATCTGGATAGCTACCTATGACGTATAGGGTAAAGTTCAGAACGGATGCGTTGAAAGAGTGGAACGGCCTTGATAAGGCCATTCAGCAGCAGTTCGCCAAGAAGCTGAAGAAGTGTGCGGAAAATCCGCACATCCCTTCCGCACAGCTTCGGGGAATGCCCGATTGCTATAAGATTAAATTACGGGCGTCGGGATTCAGGCTGGTCTACCAGGTCATTAACGACGAATTAATCATTGCTGTGGTCGCCGTAGGTAAGCGGGAGCACAGTGAGGTTTACAATTTGGCCAGCAAAAGGCTCAGATAATTATCAGGAAGCTAATTATGACGGTTAAATACATCGATACATATGGCAAGAATTGGTCTGTCGCGGTGACAGGCATGCTCTCATTTGCATACTGTTTTTTAATTCTACCGTTCCAAATCCCGCTGGCCATATATTCGACAATTAATTATCGGGATCTGATGAGCACACAGTTCCTAACCGATAAGATAATCACTTTATTATCTCTATCCGTTCCGGTGACAATTTTGGCGATCATTTATTCAGTTTGGAAGCAACGTCGCAACATTAAAGCTTTTACTTCATTCTTCCGTGAATCAGAGCTATGCGCACCTTCACCGCAGAATATTGCCATGAACCGCACCGGCTGGGGTTACCTGGGGCTGGATACCAGGAAAGGGACGCTGCTTTACATCAACCACCCCGACACAACTATATTCAACTTCTTCTTTCCGCGGGATGTACGTGTCATGGGGTTCGGGATGTATGACTGGAAATCCATCGAGGTGGAGGGCAACAAGCTGACTATTTACACTGGTAACCCTGAACTCCCGACGGTGGCCATAACCACGGGTAAAGCAGGTGAGATGCTTGAAAAAATTAATGCCATGCGCAACCAGAACTGGAGTTATGAATACAATATTCCAGGTTGCGTTGAGCTTCAGGCAAAAAACATCGCTGAAAGGAACGGCATCAACCTGGTTCTGCCACCGAAATAATTCCTGAGCTGTATTCCCCCCCTTCTACAGAGGCACTCTTTTAAGAGTGCCTTTTCTTTTGCATAAAGGTTCTCTATGGCGCAACCACCGCGTAATGACGCCCGGTCTAATGACTGGTCAATGGCCGTGGTCGGCTTCTTTATCACGCTGATTATCGCAGCCCTGTTCTTTCGGCAACTCATCGTCGAAACCTGTACCACCCTGCTGTACTGGCTATGGAATATCGCTGATTTACCTCGCACTCATGTGTATGCGGGCTGGCGTATTAACCTGCTGGCCAGAACTCACAATAACGCCCCGGACGTCGCCTGGAGCGAGTTCTTTGCCGTGATGGATGTCACCGCCGGCATTCTCTTACTTGCGCTGATACCCCTTATCGTTACAGGAGTTATCGCCGTTCGGCGACACCAGGTAAGCCGGACACGTCGCGATATTTCAATCGAGACACTGCCCCGCATTATGTCCGCGTTCTCACCGTCAATTATCCCTGCCCTGACCTACGGCGATAAAAAACAGCAGCTGCTGAACGTGGACCCTGAAGAACATCGCAGCGCGCAGACACCGGATGAGTTTGCCATCGAGCACAGACTGGTCATCAACCAGCGTTTACGCCGGGAGGTGGCGCAGGAACTGTTCATCACACAGCTGGGCACCCCGCTACCAAAGGTTGCCGCCGGAGACGACGTGGACCCACTCTTCAGCGCGTTCAATGACCATGAGCGGGCAATGTTCGCCATCTTTGGTTTGCAGCACTTCATGGACAAACGCAAGGATGCTGAAGCTCTGCTGGATGCCCTTAATCGCTCCACGCTTAAGGTAGACCGCAAGTACAGAAACAAGATTGGCTATCCGAATCTGACGCTGGCCAACAGTGCATTCAAAAAAGTGACCGGCACAAAGCAGGCCCGGAGTTTTATCAGGCAGTACGGCTACATCCGCACTGCCCTTTCGGCACTGCATGACAACGACCTGCACCTTCCCATTCGGCGCTTCCGCTGGCTGAAGGGGCTCGACCGGCCACTCTGGTACACCCTGGCGTCTACCGGTCGCCCCTGGCCCTTTGTAGAAGCAGCTGGCGTCATCAGCCAGGCCCACTGGGAAACGCTCGCTGCACGTTACCGCGTTCGCCTCAGTCAGCCGATCATGACCCTTGCACTTGATGGGCTTGAAACCGATTTACGCCACATCGGGGCGGTCGTTGACGAGCCCGCAGATCCTGTCCGCGCTCCCGCCGGGGAGGATGACGATGCAGATGATGATGAAGAAGATGTTGGCCCTTCAGCTGGCCACACAGATGAACCACAGGCACACCGCCACACCCATTCCTTTCGCCCAAAAATGAGATAATCCCATGTCAGAGCAAACCATTTTCAATATCAGCACCGAAATTCACGGCCAACATCTGATGGTCCGTATGAACGATCGCAGCATCTTCTGTCTGAACAGGCCGACGACTGAACGTTATCAGCTCACCCTTGAACAGGACGCCGGGAAATATGTTATCTGGATGCGCCAGGGTTACAGCGCCTATGCCCGGCTTTACGCAACAGAAGACCCGGAGCAAGCCAGCCTGATTATGAGCTCGACGGCCGACGCGCTTTCTCGTATCGCCATGAACTTCTACGCACCGCAAACTGCGCCCGAAGGCAGTAAATCAAAGTGGAAATGGTTCGCCCCCGTTGTCGTGTGCCTTATTCTGGCAGGGACTTGGCTGGCACGTAGCGGACCGGTACAGGTGCCGGTACCAGCCGGACAGATAACATCCGTCCCTGTGACATCACCGGTTCAGCCAGCTCAGACTGCAGTCACCGCGGTGACCCCGACACAGCCGATCCCGCAGACACCGCAAACTCCACAACCACAACCAGCCCCGCAGACACAGACAGCCCAGGCCACTGCATCGCTTTCGCCAGAAGCGGCAGCAGAAGCCCGGGCACTCCTCGCAGAACGGCTGAAAAATGGCGCGGCAAAGCAGGAGTTCACTATCCAGTTATCCTCTGGCCATGAACGCTCGCTTTATATTTTCCTCGATCCGGAATGCCCAAACTGCCGCATCTTTGAACCGACCGTTCAGGCTCTGGCTGAAGACTATAACGTGGAGATTTTCCCGGTGACGTTGATTGGCAAAACCCGCACCGCTGACGAGGTAGTTCCCCTGCTCTGCGCCGCACCGGAGAAACGCGCACAAATGTGGAAAGCGCTCAACGACACCGGTGCCGGCATGTTGAATCCGGCGGAGAAAGAAAAGGCTGAGGCCGCCCCTGCAGACTGCAATGCTGGCAAACTGGCACTGGCGCGCAACGATCTGGCATTTGATTTGTACCGCATGCCAGGGACACCGACGGTTATCAGCGATGATGGCCGGATGATCCCGCTGCAGGCGATGTCCAGTGACGCCACCCTGAAGGCGTTCCTCAATACCCCTCAGTAAGGAGACCGTAATGGATCTGAAAGGACGTCACGGCCCTGTGGATAGCTGGCGAATAAGCCGGCTGGTCCATGGCAGTCAGGCTGAACGGATATTTCTGGCACCGTCCACCGTGCAGCTGCTACTGGTGTTTTCTCTTCTGGCCGGCGCCTCATGGCCGGCCACTTTATTGTCATCTCTGCCGCTCTGTGTCCTCCTGCTGGTCGCGTTCAGCGATCAGCGCTTTCGCTTACCACTGCGAATACCAAAGGATATCGGCGGGCTGGACCTCTCAACGGAACGTGAGCTCAGCTGGAATATCCCACTGCTTAACCTGAACCTGCCCAAAATTGTCCGCGGAAAATCTGAGGGGACGCTGTGCCTGGGGACGGCTCGCAAGCAGGACAGAGGCAGAGAACTGTGGCTTGAAACCGCTGACGCCCTGCGTCATATGCAAATTATGGCCACCACCGGCGGCGGGAAAACAGAAACGCTGTATGGCCTGTATCTCAATTCGCTATGTATGGCCCGCGGCTGCTGCATCTCTGATGGCAAGGCGCAGATAGATCTCGCCGTTGCCACCTGGTCGATGGCCAGACGCTTCGGCCAGGAAGATGACTGGCACGTTCTGAACTTCATCACCGGTAATGATGATCGTTTCAAAAAACTGTTACTTGGCGACAAATCACGACCGCAGTCGAACGGCACCAATCCATTCGCCTACGGTAGCCCGACATTCATCACCCAGTTGATGGAGTCTTTGCAACCGGCGGGCAATGGCAGTGACGAGGGATGGAAAGACAAGGCGCGCGCCATGATGAATGCCCTGATTTACGCCCTGTGCTACAAGCGGGCCAGGGATAACATTCTCCTCACGCAGGACGTTATCCAGTCTTACCTTCCCCTGGTTAAATTTGTAGGGCTATACCGCGAAGCGCTGGAACAGGGCTGGCATGAGGAAGGCTATAAGCCAATGGAGAACTATCTGGCCAACCTCGCCGGCTTTGATATGAACCTGATTAATCGTCCCGGAGAATGGTCCCAGGGTGCGCTCGATCAGCACGGCTATCTTATCCAGCAGTTCACCCGCATGCTCAGCATGTTTAACGATACCTATGGTCACGTTTTTCCTAAAAACGGCGGTGACATGGATATGCAGGACATCCTGCATAACGACCGCACGCTCGTTGTCCTGATCCCTGCCCTTGAGCTCTCCGATAATGAAGCCGCAACACTGGGTAAGCTCTATATCTCTGACATCCGGATGAACATCGCCAAAGACCTGGGTAACAAGATTGAGGGTTCACCGGAACATACGCTGACCGTGAAGAAGTTCGCCAGCAAGTTTCCTTTCATGCTCATCTGTGACGAAGTGGGTTATTACTTCGCACCAGGCCTGGAAAAGCTGGCCGCCCAGATGCGAAGCCTGCGTTACATGCTGGTTATCCTCGGTCAAGATATTCAGGCCATGCTGAAGCACGGTAAAGAGGTTCACTCAGTCAACGCCAACCTCGGTACCAAGCAGTTTATGAAAACGGAGGATACGGAAGACACCCTGAAGATGATCCGCGCGGTCGGAGGAACAGGTCAGTACGCAGAGCAGCGCACGATGGAACGAACGGGAATGGGCAGCTATCAGGATGTTGACCGTGTGGAATTTCGCGATAAAGACAACATCCAGCTGGACGAACTGAAGTCGCTGAAGTCAGGCGAAGGCATCATCGTATTTGAGGACCAGCTGGTCCGCAGTAACTCCATCTATATCCCTGACAGTGAGAAAATTTCGAAGCTGCAGGTCAAAATCAATCGTTACGTCCCCATCCGTCGCCCGGACTTCAACGACCTTTGCAGGGAAGTACCCGCCGCGGAACGCCGGCGCCCGGTCTCTCAGGAACGGGTCAGTCAGATTCTGGACATCTGCCATACAACCAGTCCGGAGAACTATCACGGCCATCTTCACGCGCGCATCGAGGACCAGACACTTCTGGCCATCTCACGCCTGGCAAGCGACCTGGATTGCCGCACTGATGTGAATTACAGCGATGAGGAACGTGGCGTTCTGCTGTTTGAAGCAGCTGTCAGCGCGCTGGAGAAAAGTAAGGGGAAATACAGATGGCTGAAGGACCGCGAAAATATACGCATATCGAAGAAGCGTATTGAGGAAGCACACCAGAACAATGCCGGATACGGCACGCCACCGGCGCAAACGTCTCCACCGGAGAACTTCTTCCAGCCGGCAATCCCCGCACAACATGAACAGGCTGTTTACCCGGAGAACAACACCGATGATAACTGGTACCAGAATCTCTCTGAGCACATTTCTGCTGGCGATTTTACTGATTCCCCTGACCACCACAGCTACTGAAACCCGTATCACCACGGGTTTTTCTCCCGGCGGAAGTGCCATAGCCAACGTGCTTGGCGCCATTAGCAGTGCGAGGGAAACCATCGATGTCGCTGCCTACAGCTTTACCAGTAAGGACGTTGCTGTCGCTCTCGATAGTGCCAGCCAGCGAGGTATCAAAGTACGTGTGGTAGCGGACGCGAAAGACAATGGCGGACGTTACTCAGCCGTGACCTGGCTGCAGCATAAAGGTATCCCGGTGAGACTGAACGGGAGATATGCCATCCAGCACAACAAGTTCATGGTGATTGACGGTGTAACTACTCAGACGGGGTCTTTCAATTTCACGTCCAGTGCTATCAAGCGCAACGCTGAGAACACCATTGTTATCTGGAATGAGCCGCATACGGCGCAAGCCTATCAACGTGAGTTCAACCGACTCTGGAGTGAAGGAACGGATTAGCGTTCGGTCACCTGCCCACCCCCCTGTTTACAACCCACTCTGCACCAGCTGGCCTGCAAGGTGGCATTCACCCACTCCTTCAACTGAGGTTCAAATGGATTTCCACGACCCATTTCTGGTGTTCAACCTTAACATCATCATTGCTCTGACAATCCTGGTAGTAGCCGTTACGGTATTCATACTTTATAGCGAACAGAGAGAGAAAGAAAAATCACGCCAACAGGAACGAAATTCATTTGAAAGCATGATGTTTGAAAATGTACGGGATAACCGTCTCAGGCAGGACGAACGTAAAAAACGGGGGCGGGGAAAACGGTTTTCAGCGTTACAAAAAAAGCTAAAAACGTATGTTACCAGGCTCAGGAGATGCCGTTAATCTCAGCTACAAAAAACCGCCTTCAGTGAAGTGAAGCCCATTTGTTGGACACGTTACTTCACCTGGCGGTTGACATGGCCTGAGTTCGGTATTGTACGAAAATACGTGCCTCCCGGGCGTGTCCCGGGTACCAGAGCTACGGCGCGGTAAGGCAGTTTATCGACCATATCCCGGACTGACGCCCGGGTCGTCGTTTCCACCTCGCTATTGGCGTGCAGAACGAAACTCACGCAACTTACGCCAAACAGAATGACCAGGCTGATGATTTTTTTGTTCAGAAATCGCATTGCTTTCCTGCATTTACTCATTGGCGTAACTGATTTTCACCAACGGAGCATCACCTTTCGGCGATGACACCTGCTCCAGCACATGGATCAGCGAGTCCAGATGACGTGCCGCTTGTTCGATGTCCGCCGGAGGTGCATTTGCCTCTCCTGCAGCAGGTACCAGCTGTCGCAGCTGCTCCTCTACCGGGACCGCGCTGGCGAACGTGCTGGTGATACGCCAGACGATCGTTTTCAGTTCGCTGCCCGTCATGTACTTGCCTTTCTTCCTGTCCAGCGCATCCAGCTGCGCCGACAAGGCCCGGAGTTGCGCCATACCGTCATGCCAGCCTGTCAGTTCACTCGCGGGGAGCGTTCTGCCTGCCTGATATTGCTCCCAGCGATTGACCAGTGCCCGTGTTGCAGGATCATCCGGCCACAACGCCTTAGCCTGCGACACCAGGCCCTGACCGTAACGGAGTCGCCAGCCGGGTGCCAGTGTGGTTATCCAGTTGACCTGACTGGACATCCGCGCAAGCCACATCCCGGAGTGGGTCTTGCTGCTTTCAGTCCCGCGGAAAGCTTCAATCTGTGCCGGCGTCATCGCCTCCGGTACCCAGGCGACGGATGCCGCCATTGGCAGGGCCGCTTTATCCGGACGATGGGTAACCTGCCAGCCGAAGACCGTGGCAGTGCTGAGTACCAGTGCTGTCGCCATACCGGCCACAAAGGCCGGCCAGCGCTTCGGCGGCACGGGCTGTTCTTCAGTAACCTGAATGGCCACTTCCGGCGCTTTCTGGATGACATACACCAGGCGGCTGGCCGGGGCGTCTTCAGCTATGACAACGTCCTGCCCTGGTACCGTGTTCCCGGCAGGCTCATTATCAGGCTGAGGAGAGTTCTCCAGCCGGGTTATCGCGCTGCGTATCAGTTGCATCACCGGATTCATCTGGCAGGCATGTTCCAGTTCCTGGCGTCTGAGTATGTCCTTCATCTCCAGCAGTCGCTTTTCAGCGAGGACCAGGGCCGGTACATCTGCAGCTCCCAGCGAAAAAGTGCGAAACAGTTTTTGCACACGCTGCAGGAGGCCGTTGATTATCTCTGCCCGGGCATGTGCCGGCTGTGGCCAGAGCTGAGCCCACTGGTGGTTCAGCAGTGCCGCCAGTATGCCCAGCCCCTCGTTCAGACCACTGACCCGCGCCAGATGGCTGCGTGCCAGGGTATACCAGGCTCCGGTCTGCAGCTCCACACCGTTGATTTCAAACAGGGAGAGCGCCAGTTTTTCCACCTGCTTCCAGTCGACGTCCGGGCGGGCCGGATGCGTCAGCTTACTCATCTCGTCGCGCAGTGCCATAAACTCAGACAGTGAACGCGGGTCTCCACCGGTTCTCACCTGGCGGGGTTGTTCGTCATGCATGTTGGGTTGTCCGTGGGTATAAATGCGAACCAGGCTCACAATCAGGTGCAGGGTTTACTCAGGGATCAAAGACGCGATCATCGTAAAGAACGCCTCTTCATCAAACCGGGCTGGATTTCCGTTCTGCGTTCCTGCCGGGCACCAGGTCCAGTTATCCTGCTCACCACTGCGCATAAACAGTCGGTACAGGGGACTGATTTTGCCATCTGCAGTCAGGCAGACCTCAATACAACCGGTTACGCCCTGCCCGTACAGAAAAATGGGGGTAAACCGGATACTCCGCTGCGCGTAGTGCAGGTTAATACCCGGAACAGAAAACGCGCTCCCACCAATCAGAAACTCAATCAGGGAGATGGCGGTGGCTTCGGTGCGTATCTCTGTACCAGCAAGCCACTCATCCATAGACTCATGAAGCAGGCTTATCCGCTGACGAAATGCCGCGATATCCGCTTCTGCTTTCGTGTCAAAGGCGGCGCTTCGAGGATGCTGATGCTGCAATTTTTTCAAAAAACGGGCTTTTGCCGACATGCTTTCACTGTCCGTCAGGAGATTAGAGGCGAGTCTGTGCGTCAAGATACTGTTGCTGTTTGAGGTGACGTATCAGCACGCGACCTTCAGGCATAAATTCCGTGCCATAGCGCACCAGTCCGATGCCTTTCAACTCGGCATCGATGGCATAGCGCAGCTCACCGGGAATATGCTGCTCAAGCAGTACCACATCAATTTTCTTCAGCCGTGGTTCGTATTTGAGCAACACAGTTGATAAGGTTCCCATCAGTTCATGGGCCGTACCCGGCATTCCCTGCAGGATTTTGGTCATATCTGGCAGGCCGTAGTCCGGCAGGTGCGCCAGCGTACCTGCGCGGCAGTTAAGCACCCGCTGCATGTTATCGAGTACCGATAAAATCACCTGGTTCTGCTCACTGACCTGGCTGAGGCTCAGGCCACCAGAAAAATGACCGCTCAGCATTTCATACAGCGATGGCGTGTTGTGTCCCTGTGGCATCAGTCATCCTTCAGCGGCTGTAATGTCAGATGGTTATTCCCTGCTTCCAGAATACGGGGTTTATCCGGATCCAAATCATTGCGTTTGAGAACCTGCTTCCAGGTGCTGTTGACCATATCCGGGTGACGGAACAGCCCCACCACGGCCACAAACTGTGCGCTTTCTTCCATCGGCATATCGAGATTCGCATCCCCGCCCGGTTTCACCACCACATCGCGGGTCGCAAGCAGGTCAGCTTTCAGGATCGTGTCGCCGTCCTTGAGAAGCTGCTGGTAGACCGTTTGGTCGAATGCTTTGCGGTCTTTCAGCTGGTAAATACGGACCACCACCGGCTCTGACAGCGAATTGCTTTCGCGCGCATCGGTGTTCAGAGCTTCACGAGCCGTAAAGTCCAGGTGCAGCACCTTAATACTTTTGTAAAACACGGCGGTATAGACTGATTTTGTGCCATCTGCGACGCCCTGCGTCACGCCACAGCCCGTCAGGCTGAACGCCAGCAGTGCAGGTAGCCAGCACACGGGTTTAATCAAACTTGTACGTAACACGTCGGTTTCCTTGTTGTGGTGTTGCGGGCTCCAGCCCGGTGTAGTAACCCAGTTCCGTCGTAAAGGTCTGCGGGATATCGTCCGGGATGTCTTCATCTTCCGCACCCAGCACGCCATTCATCCCCAGCCAGAATGGGCCTTCGCCAAGCGGCGGCACGGCCAGCAGGCGGGTGGAGGTGGTCAGGGTGATTTTTGCCTTAAAGCGCCAGCCCAGATAGACCCGCAGCATCACCAGAAAGTCCTGATACAGCAGGCCATCCGGTTTCCAGCCCTGCGACTCCTGTTCGTTATCGGTGGACAGCGCAATCAGCAGCTGACTGTTCACATCCATTGCTTCGTCGCCAAGTGGCGTATTGCCGTCCAGCAGAAAATCGTCATCACCGTAAAAGCCCAGCGGCTGACTGACCTCCACCGGGCGAAGGCAATACGGATGCACCTGCACCCTGGTATTGGGTGCCAGCAGACTCACCAGGGCCTGCATCCCCTCCTGGGTTTTACCGGGCTGCTGCAGTACGCCCAGCAGTGACAGAAAACGCGACACCGGGGTTGCGATATGCTCAGCCGTACCGGGAATACCCAGCCCCACCAGACCCAGAAGTGACTGCGAAATGCTGTCGGTTCCGCTAGGCTCAAAGGTCGCCGGATAAGAGTATTTTCGCCAGATGCGGTAAAACTGCGTCAGGATGCGGTGGCTGAAGATATCCAGAAAGCCCTGCAGCGCCTCGTGCCCTTCCTGGCGCTGGGTGATGTCATCGAGATACGCGGTCGGCAGCGGAGAATCGACCCCGTACATCCCCATAAAGGTTGTGCGGATGAGCGGTGGCCTGCTGTCATCATCCTCGTCATATTCGACAGCCTTCAGCTCGCTCGCCGGGAAGCCCATTCCCGGATGTGGCGCAAACCGCACCGGGTCATCCGCGGGGTGGCTGGTTGACCCCAGCAGCGGTTTATCCGGATTACGCTTCTCCAGCAACTGACAGAAGCGATAGAAATTTATCCGGTGAAGGTCTGCCTCCAGCCGCGGGGTCAGCCGGGAATGCGGCGGTTGTGCTTCTCTTCCCATTCCAGGCGCTCTCCGGTTGGTTGCAGGATGATAATCAGGCGGTTAAACAGATAGATATCGGTGTAGAGCGCGAAGAAGCGACTCAGCATCTCGCCAAACAGGCAGATATCGCCTCGCCCGGCAAAGCCGTGGCTGTCCAGCGTCACCTCAATCTGCACGCCGCGTACCAGATAGCCCTGCTCGAAACGCTCGGTTTCGCTGTGTTTAACGTCAATGATGGCCTCCAGTCGACGGCGGTTCATCTCGCTGTCGGTCCATTCGTACAGCGCCAGGGTACCGCGCAGCACGTCGGCGTTATCCATCATCGACAGGAATCCGCTACCGAGGTGGCTCAGTACACGCCAGTGGAAACGGTCCTGCGCCGGCGGATAATAGGGTAACGTTGGCGCACACAGGTTACGGACGGCGATACTGGCCGAGGTGGTTTTCATCACCGTATCGAGCACCGTGCTCTGCAGTGCACGTCGTGGCAGCTGGCCATTGGTGCCGGTGAGCGTCAGCGACAGGCTCTCGTATTCCGGTACCGTGTGATTATCAAACGCTTCACCGCCGAGGATAAGCCAGGTGTTATGCAGCCCCGACGGGCCCCGGCGCACGCGGGTGTGGTAGTAATATTCCGGTGCTTCATGGCGCATCATTCCGCCTTTGTGGCGGAAGCTTGAGAATGGCACATAGGTATGCTGGCTCGATGACATCACCGATTCCACCGCGTATATCTCTGTATGCCCATCCTGCACGCGCATCGGACGCAGCATGTATTCGGTCTGCAGGGAGTTGAGCGTCAGCGGGTCAGATTCCAGCGGGAACAGGTTAATCACCGGCACACAGTTCAGGCGCAGATGCTTTTCGGTAAAACTGAAATCATGCTCCCAGCGCTCCGCCAGTGCCACGTCGATTTCAAACCATGGGAGCTCAGCCGGAAAGACCACGGTCTCCAGCCCACGCAGCCCTGTGAACATGAATTTCTCACGGAAGGTGAAGTACTCCAGCAGCAGCTGGTAGCCGCTAAAGCTGCTGCTTCCCTTCGGCCACAGGTCGTCATCATCGCCAAATCCCAGCGCGGTGAAATACCCGTCGAGCGGTCTTCTGTCCATGTCACCCGGCATCCGCAACCACAGGCCGGCCGTGTTCATGGTAAAGGCCTCATGCATGGCGCAGGCCAGCGGTGCGTCTGCGTTGAAGTAGAACGGGAGCAGACTGAGATCGACCCGGCTCCAGTCGGCCAGGTGGCTACAGTTAAAGCGCAGCGTGATGACCGAACGGCCATCCGGATCGGTCGCCAGTCGGGCACTCTCCAGTGACAATGGCTGAAGGGTAATCTCTTTGGTTGTGGTGTACCGACAGCGAGTGCCCTTCTCACCGATCGGCCGTGAGTTCACCTCAAAGCCTTTGACGATACGCATCTGCTCTTTCATCTCACGCCAGTCAGGGGTGAACTCCACCACCGACATTGACGGAATGGTACGCAGGTAATGCGGCCACAACAGGCTGACCAGCCCTTCGGTCAGTTCCGGCAGGTCATCGTCGAGCTTCTCACGCAGGCGCCCCATCAGGAAGGCAAAGCCCTCGAACAGGCGCTCCACGTACGGGTCGCGCGCCCCCGCTTTATCAAGGTTGAGCATTGCTGCCTGCTCGGGGTGAGCACGGGCAAACTCTTCGCCGGCTTCCAGCAGGTAGCGCATTTCAGCGTCATAATAACGCAGGGTTAAATCATCCATAGTTTATCAATATGAGCCAGTGAATTACTGTTTACGGAGGTAACGTGGGACCATGACAGCCAGCCACTTATTGAGATGATAAAGACTGCTTCTTTTTACTAATTCTGTTCAGAATAAGAAGATAAACGATATAAATAACGATAAATGAAATATTCGACGTACAATAAAACACCCAGGCCATGGAATAAGTATTGGTCACCAGATAATCAAGAGATGTGCCGATTAATACGGGTTCGTAGGTGTATTTTATGTTCAAGAAAGAAAGTGAAAGGACTGCTGTACTTATTAACAGAAACAGCGCAACAGGCAGAAGGATAAAAAGCAATTTTTTAATCATTAAGGTCCCCCTGAGATCGACTGAATGTCGTTGGGGCATAACCACTTGATCCCTTTCCAACAATACCACTTCCCTTACCTATTGTACCTGCAGTCTCATTACCGCTCCCCGCACCGTCAATCTTATTATAATCTGAAGCATTATGATATTTATCGATGAATTCGTCAGTCATTTTCATCACTCTCATATCTGTGGGGTTGGATGCTAAATCCTCCAGATAAGCATTCAATGACGAGGGGATCGAAAAGTCTTCACTGTAGCCAAAGGTATCAAGCAACTTCACATCAAATATTCCTGTGTCTGCCATTTTAAGCCCGGTCACTGACGTTGTTGTGCAATTGTTGACGGCAAGGTTATAACTGTCAATAACACGACCATCTTCTTTTATATCCGGACTGGTATGTTTTCCGTCTGGTCTAATGTCGCTGGAAGCCCACAGAGAATTAAATATTGAAAGGGTGCTGGATTCGTCAACATCCAGAATTTTAAAAACCGACGCCCCCATACGGTAAAGCTCTTTTGTATAAAATCTCTCAGCCCTTTCACCAGAATATTTTATCAGTACACCTTCGCCTACAGGGCTAAACCCTTCCTGATCGTAGCGCCCATAGGTAAACACATAAATAGCGTTTTCAATGTGTATGGATACAAAAGCATGCCCGGCACCTTGTGTTTCCGTCCACAGAAACACCCCCTCGGTTAATTCATTCTGTTCCGCAAAACACATGCCGGTCAGGCTGTTTTGAATGACCGCTGGATTATCTGTTAGGCTGGCAGTCTCTGTAATATCCTTTTGGTCAGACAATACATCTGAACGTGCACCGCCTCCTCCAATTTTCTCGTACGTATCATCCATCATCGACGGAATAAACTTCGCTTTGCAGGGGCAGGTACTGTAGCTGTCGAGGGTTCCGGCCATTCGCCGGTCATGAATGGTATCGTTATCGATGCCACCGGCTATCCTGAAAAGCCCGGCATGCTTCCCGCAGGTCACACTGTCCTGTTCCCGGGCAACAGGTTTATCAAACAGAGTGTGATCCTCTGCGCCCGTGGTGATTTTCCCACCGCAGGTCGTCTTGTCGCCCTGCACCAGATAAAAACCTTCTGCTGGCATATGTTTTCCTTTTCGCTGAATTCAGTCCCGGTTACCCACAAAGCACTGCACTGCTGGCCGGATCGAGCGCAATCAGACCGGACAGAAGCAGGTCCATCTCAGGCTGAAGCCGTGATTTATCGGTTTCACTGCGTGTGGCTTTCATACGCAGCAGCCTGAGGCGGCGTGATTTCACTTCAAACAGCAGCGCTGGCGTCCACTGCGTGAGGGTGATGGCCTGCGCTACGCTATCGAGCTCCCCCAGCAGATGCAGGGCCAGTTCATTTCTGCCCTTCTGCTCAGCCACCCGGGCCATCAGCAGGCGCAGCAGCCATTTGTCTTTCGTGGCGTCCGTACCCGGACGAGTCTGCAGCCAGTGAAGTGCGGCATCCAGTCCGTCAGTGTCAGCTTTATCCAGCGCTTCCGTTTCAAGAGCCAGAATGTCGTTATCGGTTTCGCTGACCGCGCTGACCGGCTCGTCCTGCCAGCCGGGCATATCATCCAGCACGCTCTGGTTAATCCAGTTCAGTGTGACTTCATCGGCAAACGGTGTGCCATCATTAAACGCCAGCGTTTCAAGCCCGGTAAGGCGACGTAGCAATCCTTTCAGGTCTGCGGTGATGATGTCGGCCAGCACATCCTGCCCCGACTTCACCAGAGCCTGATGGATATACCACTGCAAATCCAGCCAGAGGTGATTGGCGCCACGCGAGAAGGCGCTGTCCGCCTGCTCCAGAATTTCTGACCAGTTCTGCTGCAGGTACAGACGTTTGAGCATGGCGCGCTGGTCTGCACGGGGTGGTTCTATTCGGGTTTTCCCTTGTGCATCCGGGGCAGGAATAGCACTCAGCGTGTCATGACGCAGGCTTTTCATCAGCCGGTGTGCGGCAAGCCAGCCATCGGGCTGATCACGCAGATATTCCGTCAGGGTACGGGCCTGGGCCAGTAAATCCTGACCGGAGGTAATGCGGTTCAGAGCCGGTGCGTCTGACTCGGTTGTATGTGTGGAGGTCTGTGACTGAGCCTTATTACCGGCGTTCTGCGGCAACACGGCATCCACACCACCGGCTTTCATCAGGCGAGACTCCAGCGCGCTGTACAGGGCATTCAGCTCTGGCCGTGACGCTTCCGGTTCTGACTCAAGACTGTCGCGGATGAGCAACAGTGCACCGGCAGTGCGCTGTGCATCGTCGCGTACCACTTCCGGCCAGAGCGACAGGCTGTCGAGCACCCGCGAGCTCGACAGCCATTCCAGGGCCGCTTTACGGCTTCGCTCACGCTGCGGATGAAGCTGCATACCATAGCGCTGTATCAAACCCGCCAGCAGTTCAAGCCCTTCGGCAAAGCCGGTTTCCCCGTCCTGGTGCAGACGCGCCCAGCAGTAATAGGTGGCAATACGGATATCTTTGGCGGTGGTGGTCAGCAGTTTTTCGGCAAGCGTGCAAATCAGCCGGGTATCGATACCGGAGAGCTTATTGACCTCTTCGCGGATACGCTGAAAATCATCGTCATAGCCCGGGTCTTCTCCGGTCGGACTGGTGTCATTTACCGGAGCAAGCCAGGGCTGCCAGTTTTCCGTGCGGACCTGCGCCTGTTGACGCAGCTGAGTTTCGTCAGCCTGACAGGCGGCAACCAGATTCTGCAAAGTGCTCATTATTCGATTCCATCCATGTCACTGTTTCCGGTGTTGGCCATCAACGCCTGAGCGGTGGCCGCGCTGTCGACACTGAATATCTGGTCCGGCAGCGTGAAACCGCGTAAATCCAGCAGCGCCAGCGGACCTTTTCCGAGTTGTGAGCGCAGTACCCACTGCAGGGTTCGACCGTCCGGGGCGGTAAAGCTCATCATCCACTGGCTGCGGTCAAGCTTCTGGCGTTTGCCCTGGTCCAGCCAGCGAATGAAGCCCCAGGTCCCGCTGTAATCCCCGAACAGGCGCGCCCCGGCGTTGACCGTAGTCCAGGTGAGCATGGTTCCCGGCTTATAAGTGTCTCCCGGCCAGCGGAAGCTCTGCCAGTCGGTCATCTGGTTGAAGTAGTGCAGCGGCTGACCATCGATGGTCAGCAGGGTTTCCACCACCTGCGGTACAGGGCGGGCCTGCAGCTCAAAGCTGATGCCTTGGCTTCCATCGGTAAACAGAATGTCTGACAGCTGGCTCAGCTGATTAATCGCCCGCAGGAAGGCCGGGTTAAAGCTCAGTCCCTGACTGTTGACCTTATCCGGTACCCACTGGCTGCCTTCTTTGTGCAGCACACCGTTAAGCTCTGTCGTCAGGAAGCGCTCAATACGTCCGCTGTCCTTGCGCAAAAACTCAGCCAGCATCGGCAGGGAGGCATCACTTTTACTCGCTGCGAACGGGAAGCGCCCGTCAAAGGCAGTATGCCAGTTCGCCACCACGGAGCGGCTCCATTTATCATTCAGGCTGGCCGCCGACGGCTGAAGCACGGTCTCCCAGGCCTGAGTCAGCGGCTGCACAAACATCGTGCTGCCAAATCCGCTCCACTCCTCACCAAGGCTCGCGGAAATCAGGCTGCCATATTGTTGGGTGTCAGTCAGGTCCACGCTTTTGCCCTGGAACACGGTCTGCGCCAGAGTCTGCATCATCTCCTGCGGGTCGGAGGCACTGGCCACCTGTTGCAGACGCAGACGTACGCGGGTGATGCGGGTCAGATACGTCTGCAGGCTCAGTGAAGTGTCAGCCGACATGACGTTGCTGCCTTTGTTTTTACCCAGAAGCTGAAGCAGCGGGCCAAAGGTTTCATCGAGCGGCCCCTGCGGCCCTGACGCAGACTGGTCAATCGCAGGGTTGTCCTGTCCGCCTACAAGGTCTTTAGCCGATTTGATGATGGAGTCCGAAAGGCCTTCGCTTTGCTGGCCAGTCTGTCCCTGCCAGGCAATGGTATTCATCAGGGCAATCAGCGGCGACTGGCGGACATCGCTCATCAGCGTCAGCTGGTCGGTGACGTCAGCAATGTTGTTTGCCGGATTAAGTCGCAGGCTGTTGAGGAAGCTCAGCCAGCTGTCGGCAAAGTCCGTGAAGTAACGTTGCGTCAGACGTGCTTTCAGGGCTTCCGGTGACAGGTCTGAGGAAACCGCTTTTCGGCTGTCACTCAGCACCCAGTCAATTTCATCCCGGCGGGAATTTGCGGCCTTTTCGATAGCCTGCTGAATACCCCCTTCCCACGCCTGGCGGGTAAACATGCCCGGCACCACCTCATCGGTGGTAAACAGGCGTCGCGCATCGGTACCACTGGTCATGTCTTCCAGAGACACATCAGCGAAGTTACGGCGTACTGATTTGAGCATGTTCTCGTACAGCGTACTTTCAGCGTTGCGCTGTCCAATCTGCTGCAACAGCACCTGACGGCTCTGGCTGACCAGCTGCGTATCCGGCGTGATTTTCCACTGCGGCTGCGTTGGCAATTCGGAGATGTAGAAGGTCCACAAATCCGGCGACAGGCTTTGCCACAGGCCGGTTGAGATGCCCGTGCGCGTCGGCTGCACGGCTTTCATGGTCTGCGCGTAAAATGCGCCGTCGATTTTATCCGGACGGGACATCATTAACCAGGCTTTCAGCTGGTCATAGCCCGGCTTCACCAGTTGTGCCCGCTGGTCGCTGTTGGGGGCTGAGTTTGCCAGTGCGCTGAGCTTCTGCGTCAGGGCGGCATTTGCCGGGTCGCGGATCAGGCGGTTGTTCGCCACGCCGTACCAGGGCAGCATTGCGTCGAGCAGCTGCTGGTTATGGTCCAGACCGAAGCGCTGGTACCATGGCGCGCCGTCCTGAAGACGATGCTGCAGGCGGCCGGCGTCATTACGCAGCGTATGCAGGGCCGTCAGCTGGTAATCCGATACGGAAGGATGCTCCACCAGAGCATGCGCCTGCTGCGCCACAGAGACAATCTGCAGACGGTTGACCGCAAACGACAGCAGCGTCCCCGCCCCCCAGACACCGATAATGGCCATCAGCGTCCAGGCCAGCGTCTGTTCCCACGCCATCCCGACGCGGCGGCCACGTACGCGGGTACAGTCATCTACGATGCCCTGCCAGGTCACCGGCAGGGTCAGCGCATGGCGTTGTGAGCCCGGGATATATTTCTCCGCGTCGGCAGGTGCATCACCGGCTGTTTTTCCTGCGATAGCGGCGGGTTTATTCTTCGGCAGGCTGAACATCAGGCCACGCAGCGGAACACGCTGCTGGGAGCCAGCCAGCCATGGCACCAGTTGCTGAGCCCAGCGGGCGATGCCGCCGTCTTTGAGATGCTGGCCCAGGCGCAGCAGGAAGTCGTGGCCGTTGTCCTCAGCGACCTGACTCATCCCCTGCGTTCGCAGGGCCGGCAGCATCAGCTCAAGCTGGCGGGTAATATCGTCAGGCTTAGCACGCAGCGGGAAACTGGCCCCGACCACCTGTTCAGTGCGTTTTGCCTGCGGCCAGGTGCTGTCGCACAGCTGCCACAGCCAGACCGGGGCGGAATAACGGAGCAGCTCGCTGATTTTTTCCAGGCCGCGTAAATCGTTATCGCTGATTTGTGGTGTCAGGTTAAAAGACTGCGGCATGACGCGAACAATCCCGTCCAGTGGGCGGCCGCGACGCAGTTTACGCAGCGCGGTGTATCTTTCCTTATCGGGCTCAGCAGTCAGACTGCCGCCGTAAAGCAGAACAGTACGATTACCTTCAAGCCACTGGTTTTCCTGCAGGCCAGGTACCAGCTGCTCGATTGCCGCCTCATCGCCGGTGATTAACAACAAACGGGTTTTACGACGCCAGTAAAAGCCAATACGGGAGCGGAGATGCCCCCGAATCTTGTCACACATGGCCACTGCAGGGTTAACAGGCGCGTTATCATTTTCCCGTTTCTTTTTCTCATCATCACCGTTGGTATTGTCGACAAGCGCATTAAACTCCTGCTTGCCGGCACTGCGTACCGCCGCCAGAAGCACCACGGAAACGATAAGGGCACAGCCTGAAATACATCCGCCAGCGATAAGCCAGTAAATTTGCTGCTGACTACCGTCTTCAATCCCGGCTATATCCGGATGCTTCCAGACAATGAACGTCATAACGGCTAACAGCAAAAAGAAAATCAATGCGACAGCAAGATAGCGGTCTTCCGTAGTCTTCGGTGCTAAAGGTAGCTTCACGGATCCATCTCCTGTCGGGAAGCAATCGGGGTAATGAGCGTGCTCCACAGCACATTCTGTGTGGTATCACCGCAGATAATCATCTGTGGTGACTGAGTTTGTCGGGCGATTTCAGTGGCGGCAGCGATAGCCAGCCAGGGGGCTGCAGCTCCGGCATGTCCCATGGATGTATCGAGTGAAATGACGGCGTCGTCCTCTACAGACTGCGCAGGGTGTGCATTCTGGCACCCGATAACTTCTGCACGCTGTTCACCCGTCAGCCCGGCAAGCCATAAATTTTTCACGATATTTTCTTTGAGCGGGACGTTATAAGCGACCATGTTCATCCCCTCACTCAGTTCACCTGATGGAGCAGCATCTGGCCGGTGCAGCAGCGCGAGAGGTTCGAGAGCCTCCTGGGTCAGGCGGTTGCCAAGAAGCAGAGCAACGGCTGCTTCAGCAGTATTGTTTGAAACAACCGGGTCAATCTGAAGGCCAACAATCAATAACATTGCTTTATCTTTAATACGTTCATTCAACCAGCGGTCGATTACACTGAGCCCACTCCCTTCACCATATTCAACAGGAAGATTAATATTGTTCTTTTGCCAGGTCTCATCCCAGTAATGGCGAATACTCTCCAGAGGCAGCGATGTTGTTACATCAAAAAATACCACCAGTGGTACTTTGTCAGGGATTTGTGCGAAAGGAATGCCAGCAATCAACTTCGAAAAAACATTCGTTATCACGAATTTTAGCGAGTCCTGCGGGCTAGAAGAAATTTGGCTCATCCTGGAGCTTTCATTACCATCCCGGTCGACCTGCGAAACAATAATGCTATCGTTATTTTGCATGGCAATAGCTGTATCTTTCTGAGCAACTGATGAGTGGCCGGTAATGAATGTTGCATTCAGCACCTGTAGTGCACGACGTGCCTTACGGGTTTCTCGAAGAATCCATTGCTCTCGCTGTTTGTCGAAAGCATTTGCTTTGCTATCCTGCAATGCCCACAGAAGCAAACAAGAAGCAAACGGAACACTCCACAAAACAATAGGCACACCTAAAGCAATCTTCCAAAAAAACAGGTTTTCAACATAACGCCCAAATATACGCATTAATATAACACTGACCGAAAGCATGGCAACCAGAGCAATAAGCCAACGAGAATATTTCAGAGACTTCGGTCTGGAGTAGCATTCTGGCAAATGTTTAAGTGTATACGACATGATTATTCCCTGCTTACTTATTATCTAAAACGATCAAAATCATGTATATTTTTTGAATTACCATGATTTATACTCAATGCATGATTCAAAATTATTATCGTTTGAAGGATCGAAGGTTGAGCTACTTGCAATAAAATCCTCATTAGCCAGCTCAATAAAAAGACCTTGCTTATTATCAATATATGCAAAGGCTATAGACCTCAGACAATTTACATCGAAAACACCATAACTAACACTTTTTTATAGTATTATAAGGGGCATTAAGATTCATCAGTGTTATATTGGCAGCTTGAGGATTCTCTTCACTTATCTTTTTAGGCTTCCCCATGTGACTATTTTTGAACCGTCACCTTTGACTTTATAACCATTAACTATAGTATCCAAATGTATTTTTTAACTACCGACTTTTCTTTTATACCAATTGCATCATCTTCAATAAGTTCAACATCAACCGAACAAGCATTAAATGAAATCACAGAAAGCAAAACGAGCGCTATAAACCACCTCACCCAATCTCCTTAAAAATATCAATAAGCTGGACTGCTCATCAGTAGACTTATGACATGAAACCACACGATTTAATTTACTTTTGTTGTGGAAATAGAATCCCATTTCCCCATCATGTACTTCAGAAGAAATTTGTCATTCTTGAGATTAAAATCAGGCACTGGAGCCTTCTCCCCACCAAAGCCCTCACTACCGACAATAATATGCTCCTCTCCCCTTAACGAATATTTTACTCCATCTCGAAACGCAAAATATTTTACAGTAACGGGGTCAATCCCACCAACACACCCAATCTTGTAGGCAAATAAAACGGTTCCTGTACCAGAAGAAAATTTTTCATTCACTTCGACAGAATCAGGTACAATAACTAACTTTATATCTTCGTCGCAGTTTCGGACAAAATCCTTAAGAGCCCAATCGGTGCTATTCCCTGTAATTTGCTTAACAAGCAAGGTTACTCCACCTTCTTTGCTATAAAATTTTTTATCTATAGTTAGAATATGCTTACCGGAACTATCATTCCATGCTTTCTGGAACATTTCAGAACTTGCAAAAACCGATTGAGACAATATGAATGTAAAAGCAATAATTGAATTCAAAATCACCGCTATTGCCACTCTCATTCTGACCTGCTATGTTGACTAAACATTTAATTAAAAGCAGTTATTCTAGAATAACTGTCGACGCTTTATTCCAGTTACTTGTCATATATTTAAATAATAGGACGTTATTTTTCAAATTAGCATCAGGCACCGGCTTAACATTATCATCAATTACCCCATCTGGTGTAACCATCCGCTCTTCTCCTCGAAGAGAATGCTTCATGCCATTTTCGTAAGCAAAATATTTTACAGTAACTGGATCAAGTCCCCCCACACAACCTATGGTATAAGAAAACAATACAGCATCAAATGAGCCATTAATTTTCTTAATCTCGAAGGAATCCTTAATTAAAGCCATGTTTATATCAAGCGGACATTTATTCACATAATCGACAAGACTCCATACCTTTTTGTCCTTTACATATTCAGAAGCGGTAATTTTTGAATTTTTAGTGTCAGCATTACTTTCTTCGTAAATATCAATTTTGACCTTATGAATACCATCCGAGCGTTCGAACTCCTTGGTAAAGGTAGTTGCAAAACTACTCATCACAGGTGAAACCATCAAAGCTAATGCAAGGGTTATTTTTGTTTTTAGAATCATCTTGTACTCTCATGCCCAGTTGTTTTGGAATGAACACCAATCATTTCATTGAGTTCATTTACATCAAAGATATCTAATTCTTTATGTACATTCGACTCATAATATCCTTTGTATGCCACTGGTAAAAAAAATCTCAATCCATTAAAGGGGGAGAATTTTATTGTATCGCCCTGATTCCCTCCCAAGCAAATTAATGCCCCAGATTTTGATTTTCCATACACAAAGGTTGCGTGATGTCCTGATGATGCGGCACATCCATAGATAGGTTTTTTGATCTCAAAAAAATTGGTGCTATCTCTAAAAAAAGAAATAGCGCGATATGGATCTGGAGCTGTTTTATGATACCCACTTTCTTGAAAACAATAATTTACAAAAGACGAACACCAAGCATTTAATGTCCCAACTAGATTTTTTATCCACCCATGACCTATTAATGCATGGTAATTGCTAGTAATATGGTTTTCCTTAGTCCCATGCCATTTTTTGGCCTCACTCAGTGCTATATTCATCCATGGAGCCTCTCTCTGGTCGTGTGGAAGTAACGCAATCGGATTGCCAGAATTTTTTCCTCCAACTGAATCCAGTGTTTTTTTATTCGTATTGATTACACTATTTTTTTCAGGTTTTTTATTAACTGGTTTTGAGGCTATCGGATTTGCAGCTGGCTTTTCAGTCTGACCAGACGTTGCATTGCCACTTTTGTCTATAGAAATTGATTGACCTGGGTATATTTTATTAGGATCTGATATATTATTCTGTCGCGCTATATCCTCAACATTTGCACCATTTTTTTCTGCGATCTTCGCCAACGTGTCGCCGGGTGCAACGATATAGATTGAAGGGCCATTAGTATTAACACCATAAATCGTCAAATGTTGACCAGGGAAGATCTTACTCACATCTTTTATATTATTATTTTTGGCGATTTCATCAGCGCTTGTCTTATAACGATCGGCAATTTTCGAGAGAGAGTCTCCTGACATGACTATGTACTCAATCGGCTTCTGAGCGCTCTTCTCTCGTGGGGCTTTGGGGATCTCGGCAAGTGTTTTTGCAGAGAATTGCGAGAAACTTCTTGTAAGAAGTATATTTTTCGTTTCACCTCCAGCAACAGCTGAATAAACAACATCCTCTTTTCCAGCAGAATTAGTATATTTGACGACAATAGCCATTCCTTGTTTCGTATGGATGATTGTCTTGAGCTTGCCGTAAGCATCTGTTTTCCACTTGTAGCTAGTGCTTCCTAGTGTCACTTTAAATGGCACATCAGCAACTGGTCGAGATCCATCAGAAACAGTCACATTTGTCACATGCACCCATTTTTCGGTGCCCGGCTTCAAGCCACCTTCCTTTTTGCTAATTGCCTTGATTACCTTACTGAATTTTGTATCGTCAAGATCTCCTACTTTCTCCCCCTGAGCGACTCCACTTTCAGACATGATAAAATTGGCATAAGCTTCAGGGTTATTACCATCATTCCCCGGCGCATATTTTTTCATCATTTCTGTAATAGTATAATCCTTATATTTCCTTTTGAGCAGAGATCGTTTGGCATTATCACCAGCTTCTATGCTAGAAAATATTGAGAATGAATGTTTGTCTGGATTGTAAACAACCCCAACACCGATTTTCCCTTGCTGATTTTTTACAGAAATGAGATTGCCTGGGTTATTGAATCGCCAATTCAGTGAACCCCCAGTTTTTAACAATCTTGTGCCACTCGATGACTCATATTCTACCGTTTTCGTCGATGCATGATAAATAGCATTTATAAAGCGCATTTTAATTAATCCTCTCTACTATTTGTCTGCAACTTCAAACTTTGCATCATCTAATAAAACTGGCGTCATATGATATCCGGTCTCGGCGAGAAATATTACACCATCAATACTGACACTTTTCCCAATAAGATTTTTATTTACTTTATAGTCATTACTATCACGCATTATCAACTGAACGTCCTGATTCCAGTTTTGGTTGTCAGTATCTGCGTCTGTTACACACGTGAGTGGCTGTTTTAAATGCAATACCCACTCATGTAGCTTCTCATCATTCGCTTTATCCTCTCCCCAGCCAGGAGGGCCGTAGTATAATTTCTCGCTAACGACTCCTGTCAGACTTACTTTATCCCCTTCCTTTAGGCAAGTAGCAGATGCATTAAAGCTAGAAAGCACGATTATAAAGAAAAGAATAGACTTCCAAATTTCCTTTAACATAGATCACCCTGTCGTAGTTAAATTTAATAGTTTTGCGATCATTGATTCTGTTAACGCAGAAGTATGATCTTCTGCTGTCTCGGTATCATCCGAATCAGTATCAGGCTCCAGCGATTCTATATCTTCCACGCTATCTACCTCAGCCGCTTCGACTGATGTTGGAAGCTCTTCTTTGAGCCAGGTTTCTCGCCCAATGATTAAGTTTAATGTATCGCTTTCAGGAAGCACTATTTTCGGGAAGCGACCTGAACTGTCTACCGTGCCGGTCGACAGGATTTTCCCATTGCTGTCAGTAATGTTGTATGGCTGATTTGTCATCCAGTCCATACTTTGGCTGACACTATCGGCACCAGGGAAAGCAAAACGTAAGCTTTGTTCGCCAGGTTCCATTACAGGAAATACAGGCAGCGTGACCTTTTCTGATGCGCTTGCCTTACGCCCATAGTGTCCTGCTTTCGTACGATATTCACCTGCAGTAGCAGATTCAATCGCACTTGCATCAATCCTGATATAGCTCCCACCACCATTCAGAGTCAGCTTCTTCTTCGCGATGATTTTAATTTCATCCTCCGTGCTGACAATGCTGATTTCTTTACGTGCCAGCAATTCCATCAGGTCGTTCTGCGCCTGTACCTGCACCGGCCCCTGGTTCGCGATGAGCTTGATCCCCAGCTTACGAACAAACACGCTCAGGGCATTACCCACCCCGATGAACAGATTTTTCACCACGCTGACGTCTGCATTTTTACCGGCTGTGGCTATCAGGTTCTGCCCGGCAGATACCTGCAGATGCTGTCCGCTGGTCAGTGCCATACCCTCCGGTGCGCTGAGCAGCAGCACTGACTTTTTGAGGTCTGTCAGCTGCTGTTCCAGCAGTGTGATTTGCGCCTGGAGATCGGCCGGGTTCGCGGTCGCCTTCTGCGCGTCATCGGAGATAGACGTCATCTGCTCCCGGGCATCATCCAGATTGCTGACCGCTGGCTGCATCTCCAGCACCTGGCCCTGTGCTTTCGTCTGGCCATCAGCGCTGATGAACATCCCTTTCTGTGCCCGAATAGCTCCCCAGCTGTCGGTTCTGAGCTCAAAACCCTCACCGCGCTTCTGCTTCTCCGCATCCACTAAATGTCCGAGATTCAGCTGACTCTTGCCGCCGTACTCAGTGGAGACCTTGATATGCTCCTGGTCACGGCTGTCATCGAGGCGGATTTTGTTGTTCGCAGGCGTCCGCAGGACGTTACGTTTGTAATTTCGGATAGTGACATGGTCACCGTGCGCCGAGTCGTGCAGCACACCGGAAATGTACGGTCTGTCCGGGTTACCGTCCTCAAAGCCAATCGCCACTTCGGTGCCCGCCAGCAGCGGCAGGTGCAGGCCGTAGGTATCGCCGGCATACGGGCGGGACTGACGCACCCACAGGCTCTCGAACCCGGTCTCCCAGTTATCACGGTCAAACAGCATGTTGACGCGATAGCGACCGTCTTTATCGATGTGGCCGTAGGTATCATTTTCGGTGGTACTGGTGACGCGGGCCGGCAATGAGCCAGCCATCACCGGGCGTGAGCCAGGCTCAGGACGGAAACCAAAATCAGTGCTGTCCGGGATGCCGTCAAACCTGACGCCAAAATCTTCATCCCGCCGCGCATGGCTGTGCATCGCCGTGATGACCACGCCATGAGCAAACACGTCTGCCACTTCGTACCCACCAGTGACTTTCAGTACCTGACCCG
The DNA here is from genome assembly GCF_033843265.1 of Scandinavium lactucae. NCBI lineage: Bacteria > Pseudomonadati > Pseudomonadota > Gammaproteobacteria > Enterobacterales > Enterobacteriaceae > Scandinavium > Scandinavium lactucae. The sequence continues at coordinate 33,200 of NZ_JAWXRD010000031.1, read as the reverse complement.
GAGAGAGGGTCGGACAACTGGTGATGGCATGAGTCTGCGTCTGGCCATTCAGGTAGCGCTCATGCCGAATGCGGGCATAAAACGCTCCGGACTCCGGCGCCGGATTGCGGTCATAGGTACTACCCGGTGTCAGATAGTTATCAGCATAGTGATAGGCATCACCGTAGGTGGTGGCATCCCCGCGGGTCGCATCGACCTGGGTGTTCATGTCATCCGTGGCCTGGCGGTAGTTGTAATCACGGGTGCTGACCTGCTTCTGCACCACGTTATGATGGCTCTCCATGCCCCAGACCGAGTCTACCCCTTCCGAATGCTGTCCTGATGGCGGAACCGATGGCAGCGTCAGGCCTTTTTCATACCCCTGCTGGCCGTCGTAGAACTCCACGACATCAATGTTCAGACGCGTATCAATTGTAAAACGGAACCAGATGCCCACCTCACCCAACATGCGGGTAATAAAGTGCAGGTCATCCTCGCCGTACTGCATTACCTGCTCACGGCGCGGGTACTCTTTTGTAAGCGAGAACAGAAAATCCTGACCGCGCATGTTGTGACGCTCGCGCAGGATTTTTTCCACGATTTGTGGGACCGACATATCCTGATAAATGGCGTTCTGATGCGAGCGGTCAAGCAGTGCCAGGCGTGGCTGGAGTGTCAGGGCATAGTGGGTTTCATCTTTTGAGGTGTTGAGCCGTTCAAAGCCACTCACCACTCCCTGAAGGGTTCGCACGGCCTGCTGTATTTTGATGCCGTAACCCTGGTCAACCGGGGCCTGCAGCGTCAGGGAGGCCGCTTTCATCAGCATCATTTCTTTGCTGATGGCATGGTCAGAGCTTGTGAATTCAATCCGGTAGCTGAACGGCGTGCTCAGGGCTTCATCGCCTTCAAACGCCAGCACATCGAGCTCGGCTTCACACCCTTTGACTGCCAGCAGGTGATGGTTATGGCTGAATCTTATCGGGGGGTTACTGCTCATGCGGACACTCCTTGTGTACGGTTAAACTCGAGCCCGATACCCTCTTCCTCACTCCAGCTAAGGCATAGCGACTGTGGTTTCTGTTTCGCAGCCATGTGGGTCAGCAACTGCTGACTCAGCACCGGCAGAATCTGCTGATTAAGCAGGCTATCGACGTTGCGGGCGCCGGTATCCGGCAGCAGGCAGGCGGCCGTCAGTGCGTCATACAGGCTCTCATCAATCTGCGTGGTCAGGCCGTAGTGGCGATTAATTCGTTTGCTCACCTGGGCCAGCTTCATCTGCACGATGGCGCGCATCGCAGTTTCCGCCAGCGGGCGATAAATCACAGTCTGGAAGCGGGCCAGCAGCGCCGGCTGGAAGTGGTCGCGTAAAATCGGGCGCAGCAGTTCGTGCAGGTCTGCTTCAGTGGCTTCCGGCTGTTCATCCAGCAGCTGCATCAGGTGGTCGCTGCCGAGGTTCGAAGTCATCAGAATCACGGTGTTGCGGAAGTCGATTTCACGCCCTTCGCCATCGCGCATAAAACCGCGGTCGAAGACCTGATAGAACAGGTTCATCACATCGCGGTGCGCCTTTTCCACTTCATCCAGCAGTACCACGCTGTACGGGCGCTTGCGCACGGCTTCGGTGAGAATACCGCCCTGACCGTAGCCGACGTAGCCCGGAGGAGAGCCTTTCAGCTGCGACACGGTGTGCGGCTCCTGGTACTCCGACAGGTTGATGGTGATGAGTGACTTCTCACCGCCGTACAGCACATCCGCCAGTGCCAGCGCAGTTTCGGTTTTCCCGACGCCACTTGGGCCGACCAGCAGGAACACGCCCTGCGGGCCGTTCTCGGAGGTGAGTCCGGTTTTGGCCGCGCGCAGACGCTGAGCAATGGAGTTCAGTGCCACGTCCTGCCCGACCACGCGCCTGCCGATTTCCCCTTCCAGGTTCAGCAGTTCGGTCTGCTCGTCCTTCATCAGCGAGGAAATTGGCACGCCAGTCCAGTCGGCAATCACGTTGGCGACAGTGCGGGTGTCGACATCCACCTGAATCAGGGCGTCCCCCTGTTGTTCATTTTCCAGCTGTTGCTGCAGCGTCCTGATTTCGGCCTGCTGACTGATATCCTGGCGGCTGGCCATCAGCTGCTGTGCCAGTGATTTTTCGTCAATAAAACGGGATTCAAGCTGTGTCAGAACGTTGGTTTTTGCCTGTCGCTGCTGTTCAATGACGCTCAGCCGGTCATGGTGTGTGTTACCCCCGACCGCGATATCTTCCAGCAGTGCCTGCTCTTCCAGTTCCAGTGCGGTCAGCTGTGCTTTCAGGCGCACAATTTGTTCAGGCACCGTATCAAGGCTCACACGCACCCGCGCCGCGGCGGTATCGAGCAGGTCAACGGCTTTATCCGGCAGCTGGCGGCCCGTCAGATAGCGGCGTGACAGGGTCACGGCGGCGCGGACTGCTGCGTCGGTGATGTGGACGTTGTGGTGTTCAGCATAACGGGACTTCAGGCCTCTGAGCATCAGGCAGGCGGTGTCGTCGTCCGGTTCGTCGACTTTCACCATCTGGAAGCGGCGCTCGAGTGCCGCATCGCGTTCAAAATACTGTTTGTATTCGCTCCAGGTGGTCGCGGCGATGGTGCGCAGTTCACCGCGTGCCAGCGCCGGTTTTAACAGGTTTGCCGCATCCGCTCCACCCGCCTGGTTGCCGGCCCCGATAATGGTGTGCGCTTCGTCTATAAACAGCAGCACCGGGTTCGGCGACTGTTGCACCGCATCGATGACGTTTTTCAGCCGTTGTTCGAACTCACCTTTCACGCCCGCGCCCGCCTGCAGCAGGCCGAGGTCAAGGGTGCGCAGGCTGACAGTTTTCAGCGATTCAGGCACATTCCCTTCGGCAATACGCAGGGCCAGACCTTCAACCAGCGCCGTTTTACCCACGCCCGGTTCGCCGACCAGAATCGGGTTGTTCTTGCGACGACGGGAGAGAATGTCCACCATCTGGCGGATTTCGGTGTCACGGCCAAACACCGGGTCAATGTGGCCCTCACGCGCTTTGGCGGTGACGTCGAGGGTGAATTTATCCAGCGCGTTCTGCAACGCCGGGTTCAGTTCGCCCTCTTTCGTTTCTGCGCCCACCGGACGACCCACCATTTCGACTTCACTGCCGCTTTGCGCCAGCGCAGCCTCCTGCTGAATTTCCGGCCGTTCGTCGGATTGTGCATCCAGCAGCCCGCGCAGGCGTTCCAGCTGATATCTTCCCAGTGTCAGCAGCGGCCACAGACCATCGCAGCGTACCAGTTTCGGTTTATCGACCAGTGCCATCAGCAGGTGGATGCTGCGGATCTGATCTTCGCCGGAAAGCGAAGCCAGCATCCACGCTTCCTGCATCAGCGCCTGAATATTGTCTGACAACTGCGGGCGACCACGGACAGAGCGCGGCAGCGCATCCAGCCAGCCGAGTAAATCCTGCCACAGCGCATCCATATCCCATTCGTAGCGGCGCGCCAGCACCGTCAGGTCGCCTTCACCCTGCTCCAGTAGCTTCAGCAGCCAGTGTTCAGGCAAAATTTCGGCGTGCGCCCGGGTCTGGCACAGCGAGGCAGCCCCTTCCATGGCGCGGGCACAATAAGGGTTCAGACGTCGCAGCAGGATGGCTGGATTTTCCATGAGTTTCTCTCTTTGTCGGTTCCTGGACACGCTACCGCCCATCGCTGTTTCCTGTGAAGGAGACCAAAGCGCATGCGGTCGGGCTGGCAGATTGTGGGTTTCTTTGCTCAACGCCCGTACAGGCAGACGTTCAGCAAAGAAAAAAAAGCGGACAGAGGGGGCTGTCCGCTTGTGACTTACGCGGTGGCGCGTTCGTTCCAGGAATCGGAATGAATGATGTTGCCGTCTTTGTAGGTCCAGGTGATTTTTTCGTAACGCAGCTCGATGGTTTCGAGGTGGTTATGCTTCTCGAAAGAAGGGTCTTTGATGTCGTGCATTTTCGGCGCGACTTTCACCAGCTTGACGTTTTCCAGTTTGGTGTTGAAGTACTCCACTTCCTGGCCCGCGTCGTTGATGCGATACCATTTGAACTCGGCTGATTTCAGGGTCTGACCGGTGGTTACCGCCTTGTACAGGTACGGGCTGGAAGAGTCGATTTCCTTGGTGAACAGGAACGGGGTGTGGATACGGGTACCGGTCAGCTTGCCGGTGTTGTTATCGGTCGGGATGTACAGATTATGCTCCTGAGCGACAACTTCGATGCTGCCTTCACGATCCTGAACGTCCACAGACCCTTTAATGTCCGCACCGCCGTCGTCTTTCAGCCACAGATAAACAGGAATTGCCATGGTTTACTTCTCCATTTCTTGAGTTGATGCGTCACTTTCATCCGGTGACGCTGGTTTGCCCGGCACCTGACAGGCATCAGCCTGCGGCACAAGGCTTATCTCTACACGCCGGTTGGCCGCACGGCCTTCCGGGGTATCATTGGTGGCGAGCGGCCGGCTTGCGCCGTAGCCCTGCACCGCAAAACAGCTTTCCGGCACATCGCCGGTGTCCCGCATCCAGTCCCGCACAGCCTCGGCACGTTGCTGAGAGAGCGTCTGGTTAAGTTGCGGATTGCCGGTATTGTCGGTATGCCCTGCCACCACAATCAGCCAGCCCGGCTTCGCCTTGATACCGACCAGGGAATTGACCAGCATTTTGGTGGAGCCGGCTTTGAGCACAGCCTTGCCGGAATCGAACAGCGACAGGCTGTCGAGACGGACGGTTTTGGGGCCATGAATAATCTTTTTGATAACCGGTGGTGCCGGAGGAGGGGGCGGAGGCGGCGGGACGTACCTGCGGATCGCATCCAGTACTGGCATACGCAGCCGCTCGCCCTGATACAGCCCGAGACTCATCCGAACCGGGACGCCATTGCGCGCATAATTATCCAGCTGCACGGCATCGTCGCGCAGGACTGCGACGGCATCGGCTTTCGGACCGTAATCACGTATCGGGATACGGTCATAGCGGGCAATATCGAAGCTCACACGATGCAGCAACTGGCGATTGTTCCAGCCGCTGCTGAGCAGCGCTGCCATGGCCGCCAGCGTGAAAAGTCCGAATGCACAGTGCCAGGTCCGGCCACGCGAGGTTAATCCCCGTCCTTCAGGCAGCAACGGCAGGACGAAATCCGGAAGCGGTGATATCACCGTGCTGTCAGTTCCCACCGGCTGCCAGCCCGCCACCTGCTGCATCGCAGTGTGACGGGAAAGCCACGCAGTCCAGGCTGATGTGGCCAGACTTCCGGCAAGGATCGGTCCCATTCCCCACAGCACTGCGACAGGAGCAATGACAGGAACGTCGGGGTTCTCATCCATAAAGACAGCTTTGACGTGCTGATGGAACCAGCTCATCAGGCTGTTCATCAGCACCTGTTGCTGCATCGCAGGCGATCCACCGGTGGTGACCCATGCAGCGATTGAACTCGGCGCTGAAGACTCACGCCAGACCCTCACCCCTTCCCCCGGGATAGCCGCCTGCCAGAGCAGAGTATTTGTCATCGCGCTGCCAACCTGACCATTCAGAATCAGCGGCACAGAATGACCCATCTCTTTACGCAACTGGCTGAGCTGCCAGCGCAGGGCCAGCAGGCGGCTGGTAAGTGCTTCGCTGTCGGCATGTTTCTGCGGACAAACGCTGACCATCACCGACAGCTGGCGACCCCAGTCAGGTCGCAACCACAGTATCTGGCGGGCTGCCTGCTCCAGATCCTGATGATCCTCCACGCGGATCCAGCAACCCTGTGTGACCGTAAGTACCGGTGACTGCTGAGGCCAGGCCAACGGCAGATCGCCACAGACCAGCACCACGGGCTGACGGTAAGTGGCTTCCGGGAGGTCATCCAGACCCAGGGCGACGTCATGCTCCGCACGACGACTGGCAACAATCCAGAACGCCAGGATTAGCCCCAGAACGGTAAGCAAAACAAGCACAGAAACCAGTCGGGTGACCTGCAGGAAGCCCAGACAGACCACTGCACTCAGCAGGGCGGCCCACAGCGCAAGCCCGCGCTGTTGTGCAGGACTCATTTCACGGCTCCCGGCAGCAGAGTCTGCAGTGTCTGATCCAGCCAGTGGCTCAGTCCCCACCAGAGTGCTGCAACCACCACCACGCTCAGGCCAATTCGCACGGGCCATGACGCCAGCCAGCCGCCCATTCCCCGTCCGGTACGGCTTTCTGCCAGGACCGGGTGAGTCTGCGGATAGCTGAACGGCGTGACATGTTCACTGAGCGCGTTGACGAGTTTCTGGCGCTCCGGATCGTTCAGCGAGCGGAAACTGCCGAGGAACCCCAGCATCATGACCCGCTGGAAGCAGGTCACGACAGCATGGTCAGGCGCCGGTTCACGCAGTACGTCGCGCATCCGGGAGCACAGCGTATCACCGGCATCCATGGTGCCGAGGAAGTGTCCCTGCAGGGGAATGTCATACCACTGCACGCAGGCATCATCCTCCACACCGCGACCTTTGACGGCTTCATCAAGCAGCGCACACTGTGCAGTGAGAATATGCTGGCAGCTGGCTTCATCGAGTTCGCTCGCTTTCAGCTCACGCTGCACACGCACAACATCAGCAATGCAGCGCTCCCACAACGTGCGCCCTTCTCCATCCTGAAACTCAGGACCGTGACGGAGGCTTATCACCTGCAGCCAGGTGTCCTGCAGCAGAGCACCAATATCAATGGACGCGGCCGCACCGCGTTTGCGCTCACTCATGTTCTCAGTACCGCAAAGAGTTCAAGTTCAGGCTCGCCGAGCATGCCCGGAACGTAAAACATACAGGTCCCCCCCTGGAGCATTTCGGTGGCCAGCGGATGAGAGACATCAAGGCTGAAATACTGGTTTTCCAGACGCAGCGGAATGGCAGCCGGCACATGACGCAGTGGCGTCAGCGGTACACCCACCCGTGATGAATTGACGATACTCCTGACATGATCGGGACTGCCGACCTTGCATTGACGCGGGAACTGTTCCTGCAGCTGTGCCACCGGCATCGGTGAACGCACGGAGAGGTAGTAATCCGCCCCTTCGCGTAGGCGTGGGTCATGCAGACGGGCCTGCCAGAAGTGAAGCCGGGGATCATGCTCAAGCTCAATCGCCACCACCCGCGACGGCAGGCTGGCCTCCAGCAGGTCGCCCAGTAAGTCAAAGAGCGGCGGGAAGACGTTATTCAGCTGCTCATGCTGCCAGGCAGGAATGGCACTCACCTGGTGCTCCAGCGAGAAGGTCAGCAGGCTGCCTGCAAGGCGTGCCAGTTCCGGGTACAGACGCTCCGGTGGACTTTGCGGGTAGCGCAGAAACTGTCCGAGCACAGGTTCTGCGCTGTTCAGGGCATTGAGCAGCCAGAACAGAGACACATCGGCCACGGCAAAATCGGCCATCCGCTCGTTACTTTCACGACGCATGTCCATCAGGCGACTCAGACGGGCACGCAGTTGCGTCATCAGCTGTTCCAGTTGGGTCACCAGCCAGCGGCTGCCCTGCAGAGTCAGCAGTGGCGGAAGAAAAGTTTCATCGGGTACCCAGCTCCCCTGTGAATCCTGCTGCAGACGGGCGACCGGACAGGTCAGGTAATCACTGTTGTTCTGATGGGCGAAACGCAGCGTCAGCTCTGACTGCATCACTGCAATCTGGCGGGTATCGTCGCCAAAGGTGTTGCGCACATCCCGCCAGCGCTGGCGATAGCGAACAGGGCGCTCTGCCACCTCATCGGGTTTCAGGCAGTTACCACCGTTCGCTCGCAGCAGTGGCAGGGCCAGAACCACCACGACATCATGCGTGGATCCATCCAGCGACAACGCCGGCGGCAGTGCGTCGGCATTATCCGTGTCGATAAGCGTGCCGTCGGGGAAACGGACATGCAGATGACGGGCCTGCAGGCGGCCTAACTTCAGTGCATCCGGTTCGAAAGTCGCCTCAATCACGCCCCACGGATGGGAGAGGCCCAGTCGGGCGATGCATTCCGCAGACCAGGCCGCGTATGCGGCCTGTTGCTGGAAGTGCTGAGGAGAGACCATCTGTCCCCTCCCCCATAACGGTTGTTCCGTTTTCATTGACTTCCTGCCTTACGTTACGCTTTCGCCTTCGGCATCTGGGAAACCAGTGACAGGTTGACGTCCATCCCTTCCACCTGGAAGTGCGGGATGGCGAACAGTCGAACGCGGAAGAAGCCCGGGTTGTCTTCGATGTCTTCGACAATCACTTTGGCATCACGCAGCGGGTGAGACGCCTGCAGTTCGTCGCCCGGGTCAGTCATTTCCGTCACCAGACCACGGACCCAGGTGTTCAGCTCCAGTTCCAGCAGACGACGGTCTTTGGTGGTACCAATGTTTTCACGCTGAATAAGCTTCAGGTAGTGCGCGATACGCGACAGCAGGAAAATGTACGGCAGACGCGCATTGATTCGGCTGTTAGCAGTCGCATCGGCCGTGTCATACAGTGCCGGTTTCTGGGTAGAGTTCGCCGAGAAGAAGCAGGAATAGTCGCGGTTTTTGTAGTAGGACAGCGGAATGAAGCCCAGATTGGCAAATTCAAATTCGCGGGTTTCCGGGATCATCACTTCTGACGGGATCTTCACCTGATTACCGGTGCCCAGGTCATACAGGTGGATTGGCAGGTCTTGTACTGCGCCACCCGCCTGCGGACCACGGATCTGCACGCACCAGCCGTTGTTGATGAAGCTTTTCACCATGTTGGCGGCAAACGCGAACGACGCATTGGTCCACAGGTATTTGTCGTGATCAGGGCCCTTCACTTCTTCGACATAGTTGAAGCTGCGCACCGGCACGGTGTCCGGACCATATGGCAGACGACCCAGCACACGGGGCATTACCAGACCAAGATAGCGGGAGTCGTCGGTGTCGCGGAACGATTTCCATTTGATGTACTCGGCACGGTCGAAGTAGTTGCCGATATCTTTGATGGCCGCGACCTGCTCCATATTTTCTTTTAAAAAGAACGCCGGACCGGCAGAGCCGATAAACGGCATATGGGCAGCAGCGGAAACTTTTGATATATTACGCATCAGCGCCACGTCCTGGGCTGATGCATCAAACTCATACGCTGAAATGACGGCAGCGATAGGCTCTCCACCAGGGGTGTCGTATTCGGCAATGTAGGTTTGTTTGTATAACCCGCTCTGAATAATCTCCGGGCAGTCTTCGAAATCCTGACGCAGTTCTTCTTTCGATAAATCAAGCAGTTCCAGCTTCACATTCTGGCGAAAATCTGTTTTATCGACCAACGACTTCAGGCCACGCCAGACTCCTTCCAGGCGCTGAAACTCCTCATGATGCATGATCTCATCCAGCTGGCGTGAGATCTGGAAATCCAGTTCGGCAATATGCTGGTCCAGCAAGGTCTTATCTAATTTTTCGACTTTCTGTCCGGATTTCTGCAGGCACTGCATAAAGACCTGTACCGCAGCGGTCACTCGGGCGTTTGTCGACGTTTCAGCCATCACCGTATTATCATCAAACCCATTAAGCGAGTTCATTTCGGCGACCGGCTCCAGGTTTATTTTGTCGAACAGTGAGGCATATACGCCGCTGGCTGGCAGTGTTTTTTCAATCGTCGTGCCCGTCACCGGGTTCTGGGATTCGTTATTGACTGACATAAGCATTATTTCCAGTTATTCCGTTAATGTTTCCAGTAATACGTTATTATTCTTGGGACGGGGCAAGGGCATTAAGTTCGTTACGCAGCTCATCACTCAGAGCCGGGTCTTTCAGAATCTTTTCAAATTCTTTCTTGAACGTAGCATTGTCGAGAAGATTGGATTTGAGGTCGCGCAGTAAATTACGCATAGCGAGCATGGCTTTCAGCTGGGGAATTTGGCGGGCTATCTGCTCTGGCTCGAAATCTTTCATCTTGCTGAAGCTCAGACGGACATTTTCTTCAGAACCGTCATCGGCGAGGGTATTTTTTACGGTAAGATTAACTTCAGGATTTAGCTCACCTAAAACTGAATCGAAATTGTTCTTATTAACATTTATTTTACTTCTTTCCGACAGAGTGCCGATGGCTTTACCGTTACTGAAGTCGCCTGTGGTCAGCAACTTGAGCGGGAGCTCCATTTTCTTCTGCGCACCTCCCGTGTGTAAATCTAACGAAATGTTAACGCGCGCCTTCGGGATTTCATTCTGAAAGCTTTGGCTCATCCGCTCATTCTCCATTTAATGTGTAATTGGGCTTCCTGCCAGATAAAGGGCATGAAAAAGATATAACGGCAGGCCGTTTATTATTACGCCAGAAATTTTATATGTAAACAGGACAAAACCGATTGCGTAATTTGAAGATAGAGCAGGACCGACTCTTCATTCACACCAGGCCGCGTCTGGTCTGGATTCACATATGGTTACCGCACCACCATTAAAATGATTTAAATTTACACTTTGGGGTTTTAGATAAAAAGCAATCGTCAGATATGTAAAACCCACTTCGAAAAGTCCGAAAAAGGACTTATTAAGCCCCGTTCAATATGATTCAGTGATATATACCAAACCAGTACAATTAAGCACCACTAAATAATGAGGCGCGCGCACTTAATTCATTAGCATGGCGATTGATTAATGATTTTCCATTCATCGGGATGATGTAATGATTACATCCAGACTTATCCGGCAGGATTGTTGGCGTCAGGTCGATTAAAATAAGCTTGCTACAGACCTACATGCTGAGGGAATTTTACGGACGATACAAAAATGAAAAGGGACAAACATGCGTCAGAGGCTCGAAATCATGGCGTACGCTGGGCCGTTTCCGAGCTGAACTATCTGGAAGCGCATTATCAGACGGCACCTTTGGTCGACATGGCCACACATCTCGGCCGGACAGCAAGCGCCATCATGGCCATGGCAGGAAAACTGGGATTATCGCGAACAGAAAACGTCTGGTCTGATGAGGAACTTCGATGCCTGCATCAGTATTACCCGGTGGAAGGCCAGCGCATAATGCGGCGCTTACCGCGGAAATCTGATGAGGCCATCCGCTTCAAGGCGCGTGATTTAGGTATTGTGTCGCCCGGGCATACCTACGCGCGTCAGTGGGTGGAGCAGGAATGGCAGCTGCTTCATCAGAATCGCCACCAGTCACCGCTGGAGCTGATGCAGTTGTTCCCGGACAGAAGCCTGTCGTCCATTAAAAATGCCCTGATCCGCCTTAAACGCAACAACAGACAGGGCACCCGCCCTGCCGGTTCAACCAGCAGCAAAAAGGTCACCATCGCCTGGACAAAATCCGAGAAGGCAATTCTGCTCCGCTGGTATGAAACCAGCAAAACCATGGAGGAGATCCTAGCGATGCTGCCGGGCAGGCCCCGGGCATCCGTTTTTGCTGCGGCGAACAAGCTGGGACTCTTCCGTCCGCTTAGTGACTGGACGGAAAAGGAGATCCAGATCCTGAAAGATCACTATCCGGAGGAAGGTCCCGCGGTTGTGAAACGCCTTCCGGGCCGCCAGCGCAGAACGACAAGCCAGAAAGCCGCTCAGCTTGGGCTGCGAATGAACAGCAGCACACCCAGACACACCTGGTCACCCGAGGACTGGGAACGCCTTGAAAAGCACCTTCACCTTTCCTTCCCTGAGTTACTACGATTATTCCAGGGTCGCTCACTCTCCTCATTAAAGAATGCCTGCAACCGGGTGAGAGCACGCAGAAAAGCTGAGTACGAAGGGTGAACCTCTGACGCAGAATGTTACCCGTGCAGAGGATTGATGGTGCAATTTCAGGCGATGATATTGCTATAATCACTCTCATAATCACAGTATTGCGGAATCAAGATGACCGATACAGAGCAGACAGCAGCAACAGCGCATATGGCCTGGTGCGCGCTGGTCGCCCTCCACACAGCCCGCCAGGATGGCAATGCAGCGTCAGAAGCACAGGAAAATATCTTCATCACCCGCTGGCTGGCCGAAGCCAGGCGCACGCGTCGGTTTTCAAGGATTGTGGCCCGTGATATTGACTGGCTGTTGAAACAGGGCAGAACGCTGGGTGTACGGGCAAAGCTCTCTTTCAAACTGAATTTTCTCTGGCAGGCGACCACTGGTTGTCTTGAGCAACAGCCTGATTTGTATCGCCTCAGCCATGCTCTCGAAACCGCACGCGAATACCACTGGGTTTACCAGGTGCTGTCTGATGATCAGTGGCAGGGACGTCGGCGCCTGGCGCTAAATCCCGAGATCAATGGCGTCTACGTGCTGAAGTCGTCGCTTGACGCGGCGTTTGATGACAGCGGAAAACTGCGCGCTCCGGTAAGGGTCCGTATCACCGGCAGCGTATCTGGTTTTCAGGCACTACTGGAAAGCTGTGGATGGGAAACAGCACAGGAAAGTGGAGATCAGTATTTCCTCAGCACCAGCGAGTCCCCCGCACCTGCAATGAATCCTGGTGAATTATGAGGGATCTCCCAAACAACAGAATCTCGCTCGCCGGGTTTCGCTAACCTTCCAGTATGAAGATGTGGCAGATGCCAGTTAAACGTAAGCTCGCGGGGAACTCATATTGACAGAACTGTTTTGGTTAATTCCGGTGAGTCGATCGTCTCAGGGTTGTCTGCCGGGCTTCGGTGGCACCTGCATCCGCACATCATTTTGACTGGCAACAGAACCAGAGTCCGGCTGATTCTGGTCAGTGTATCCCGCTTGTTGACGCTGAACAGGATGCGTCAGAGGCACTGTTTTCCCGGACGATTTGTTAAAGTGCTGCACGGAATTAATGGTGCCCTGCACAAACCCTTTCTCTCCCCTGACCTCAACTTTCTCACCGCTTTTCTGTCCGCTGATATACAGCGCCATCACCAGGTTTTTACCTTTCTCAGCCGGTGCATCGGCAACCTCCAGAAGTACACCACGATCAAGCAAGACCGGCTTACCACCGGATGAATACACCACCGCACCATCACGGTTCACATGCGTGTCATAGCCCCGGATTTGAGATGGCTTAATATCATCTGCAGTCGCGTAAAGAATGAAGTTATTGGAGATTGTGGCCGTGCGGTTCTTACGTTTCTCACGATAAGCCCAGCCCCGAAGCTGGGAGATAGCCGCTGCATCATTATTCGCTGCCTGCACTTCCACCCAGGCGCGATACGACAATGGGCGCGCCCCTGGCAACGCTTTGAGAGCCTTCCTCTCATCCCTGATCTGCAAACGTAGCGCAGCCATATCCTTCATCTTTTCCACTTCAAGTGCGCGGAACATCAGTTTACGAAGAAGAGGATCGCGTTCGGTCATCCGGACATTGTTCTTACGAATACGATAGCTGGCCGCCAGTTCACGGAAACGGGTTCGGGCTGCATCAGCTGAAATCCCGGTCCGCACAAAACGGGTTTTGTAGGCCTTATAACGCGCAATGAGATCCTGACGAGCCTCTCCACGTGCATTCCGTCGCTCTGCTCTTGCTCCCTTATCACGACGGTGAAGACGGTTGTTGTACTGGGACTCAATATCAACAGCACTCAACAAAACATCATTTCCTTCACGATTCACTTCGCGGAGTACGGACGCACGTGTGAATGCGCCAATCAGCTCCTGCTGGCAACTTAGTGTCAGCTCAGGATGCAGGTCGCTGGCTTTTATTGGTGCCTGTTCATCATCGGCGACATCGTAAATGGCGAGCCCTTCACCTTTCTGACGCAGCTCCAGTCCGGCCGCAACCAGAATGTCATGTACCCCATCCCAGTCATAGCTTCCACGCAGAAACAGCGCATCCATTTTCTCCCTGCAGTTATCCACGGCATACGAAAACAGACTTTCCTTATCACCGAAATGCTCAAGCTGGCGCGCAGCTGCAGGGGCAGATTTATAGAATTTCTGCCGACGAACAATCGCACCGGCATCGTTAACCATGAAGGGGCCGTTGTCATGCTTCCAGCCGTTCTTCAGCTCCAGTTCGCGGCAGCTGCGGTCAAGCGTGAAGCGATCGTTATACAACGAAGCCGCTTTATAGCTCACCGGGTTGATACGGTTTACGGTCAGGTGACAGTGCAGATTATCGGTGTCGTCGTGGATGGCAAACACGTACTGATGCCCTTCCATACCAAGACGGTTCAGGCAGTATCTGGCGCAGTTAAAAATCTGGTCTGGCGTTGGGCGTTCTGATTCCGGCCAGGACAAAATGGCATGGTAAACAGGGTCATTGCAGCGCGTGTTTTGCACGGCAACCATGTCCATTTCGGTCGAGGCGGTGGCAAGAGAAAAGCAGTTTGTTTCACAAATGACATTATCGCAACGCACCTGCTGGCGCCCGTCCGGGAACGTTGCGATAACATCCTGTGAATCGGGCAGCGCATTACGCGTGGCATACCCGACCAGGTCATTGAAGATTTTATCTTCAGAGCGTGACTTGCGAACAAAGGGGCGTTCTGGCGACAGCGTTTCGCTCATCTCAACATCATCACGCAGGATAGTGTAGGAGACGAGTTGCACGAAACTGGACTTACCATCACGACGCCTTTCGGCCACAACTGCGAGCATGTTAATCCTCTGTATTGTTCAGGCTCTCAGCCCGAAACTTCATTAACGTTTTCTGAAGTGCTGCAAGCGTATCAGCAAATTGCTTGCTCAGTTCTGGAGTCATCACCCCTTGCTTTTGCATCTCACTGTAGAGATGTTTTTGCAGGCCACCTAGCTTCAGGATCTCATTCATCTGTTTGGTGTCACCCTTGGCTACGATACGACGACCAAGCGTACAACGGCGGACAAACTCTCCGGCACTTAACCCGGCTGCCCGGGCACTTTCGCAGACCTGCTCTTTCTCTTCAGGGAACCAACGGATACCCAAGAAGAGCACTGTCCTTTGACGTTTTTCACTCTTGCTCATCTTCAATCCTGCTTAACCGCTGAAGCGGGCACTGCAACAAGGGTGTCGGGACGGAGTCCTGACCAGGTCGTTTTGTGGGACCGTCTGCGAGCAGGCGGTTCAACAAAACATACCCTGTCCCACGTTTCGCATCGGATTTCGATTCCTGGCCTGAAGTATAGGTGATTTTTGTTTCGCCGTCACTGGCTTACGCCAGAAAGTGCGGGTTGTGGCACTGGGTTTCATGGGAAGGTATACTCTGGATCGGACATTGACCAAAAAGTGAAAGGAAATCGAAGCATGGCTGAAAAAAAATGGTACAGCACAGAAGATGTAGAACTGGCAAAATCGTCGCTGGCTGATCTTCCGGATTTGACCCCGACGCGCCTCACCAAAACAGATGTTCTTGAGCAGCTGAAAGACAAAATCATTGAGCTGGCAAACAGCAAGGGCTACAGCGTTGAAGATATTCGTAGCGCGCTGGATTCTGCCGGTATCCCGACAAGTGTTAAAGCGATCCGTGAAATTTTAAGTTCAGGTAAAAAATCGACGCCACGTGCAACAAGACACAAGAAAGTGACCGCTGCACCGTCCGATAAGGTGCCGCAGTAATTTTCAGCTAAATGCCTTACAAGGGGAGCCCCTGGGGGCGGACGGGTGAAAGAAAAACGTCACGTCAGTGGCGATTTTCTTTCGGCGGGCGGGGGTATCATTTTAAGCCGGTCAACACCGGTGAAAAATGACATGGGGAAAAAAAGTGGCAGAGGTTTCCCCCTGCCCTTCCGTATCAGGATTTCAGTGATTTCATTTTTTCGGCCATCTCCCAAAGCGCGCGGTTCAGTTTGACATCCCCGTCAATGCCAGTCACAGGGCGCGTGCGTTGGTGTTTTCCTTTTGCATTTTTTCCCCATACCCCTCCCTTCGTCATGTTTTCCTGTACGCGCTGGTAAGTTGTCCAGAGGTCGTTTGGTTTATCTTCCTCACGGCGAGCCTGCAAAATGTCGTCAGGTGTCAGCGGAATATGTTTTCCCTCGCCCTTGTCGTCATACTTCCAGTTCAGGGCGATCTCCGCAAAAATGCGCTGCTCGTCTTTGTTGAGGCCAATTTCTTTCATCTCTCCGCGTGACTCCTTCACCCCGGAAAAGATGTCGAGAACTTCATACGCGCCCTCAATGACCTGCCCGACTACGTCGCCTTTATGTGGAACGCGAATCTCGCCAAAGGTCTGGCCGCAAACCATACCGTTCATGCAGACGAAACGAAACATGCCCGGGATCATCTGGTAGCTGCTGCTCCCGTCGTGGCTGTTGAGGAGAATAATTTCCGGTACTTCCTCGCCCGTAATTTCACCTTCACGGCGCAGGCGTAGCATGTGCTTGGTATGCTCACGCTTGCCGATGTTGCGCGTGCGGGTCTGACAGGCAAAGAAAGGCTGGAACCCTTCTTTACGCAGATTATCCAGCAGGGAGATCGTCGGAATGTACGTGTAACGCGCGCTGCGGGATTCATGCTTTTCCTCGGAGAATACGCTCGGAACGAAGCGCATGAGCTCATCGTTGGTCAGCGCACGTTCTTTACGGATGACATTGGCAGAGCGGAAAACAGATGATAAACGGGCCATAGTGATTCTCCTCAGGGGTTGTAAAGTGACTTTCTTCTGGCGTCGTCCTTGTGATGATGATTCACCATCGCGGGAGGCCGTTGCCGTGATGAAATGACCGGACTGGACCATAAGTGTGCCCTGCAAGGGGGATGACAAAGCCGCAGCGCAAGCGACTGACCAACGGGAAGGCGTGCGAACGGGTGCAGGCGTCAGCTGACCCTTGCAGGGCGCACGGGCCAGGCCAGTGTCTTTCACGGCAAAGGCAGACTGCGATGAGTCCATGAACGAAAAGGGAAACGCCGGAAGGACGTGGCGGGCAACGCCCGTTTCCGAGGAGGGGACGCCTGTCGTCCCCGGTTTGGGCGGCGCTGGCGCAAGCCAGCTGCAAGCCCCGGGAGCTGAGTGCGCGAGAAATTCGCTGATCGGGATGCATATTGCCCCGGAACCCGGGGCAACTTCATTACCAGTCGAACGTAGGGAACCCGTTCAGGTTATCCCCTACCGCAGAAAAATGGATCATGCTGATATTGGCCTTTTTCATGCCCTGATAAATAACCCAGCGAGCAGCACCTGACAGCCCTTCGCGTTTCAGTTTCAGAACAGGAAATCTGACGGCATCAAGGCGGATCATAAATCCAACCCCCGTGTCGTGGACCCATTCCTGTGTCGCCGTATCGCGGGATAAATCACCCAGTAAATGACTGTCAATAAGCGTCATGTGTGCCGTGCTGCATTCCAGCACCGGGCGCACAGCCATGCGCCCCAGTGTCCGGGTTTTCCCCCAGCCTAGCGCGGCAACCACATCATTCCAGGACCACGCTTCATCATCAGGAACGGGCAGGCTAAGCAGGCGGAACGGCCCCCCCAGCGTCTCAGCCAGACGTTCACCCAGCGCGTAAACAGGGTCGTCTTTTTCCGCAAAATTTGCACATGAGAGACAATCACCGTGGAGGTAAAGGGCTTCATCGCCGTTGCTGTGACGCCATAAGGGGCATGTTCTGTGTATTTTTTCATTGTCTACTCCGTCGCTTCAGACATTCGTTTCCGGGACTCAGCGGCTCGATGCCGGTGAGTCCCGGACCGGGTCAGAAAGTGCCGCCCCGAAGGACAGCACAGGTATCAGGCATACGCCCGTTTAATTTCCAGTGTGCGCAGCAACTGCCCCCACTCCGCCACGTTCAGTGCCGGGATGCGCACCGGCTGGTGTTTGCGCTGACGGCGGGCGATATGCTGCCCCAGCGCCTTCACGCGTGGTGTGATGCTCTCCTTCGCGACGGTGTCACGCTGTACGCGGCGATGCTTGTTTGCCTCCGCGTTTTCGCGTTGCTTTACAAAATAGTCCTGACATGCAAGGATAAAACGGTCTTTCATGATGTAACTCCATCTGAGACGTGTTGTATCCGGCCTGCTCGAACAGACCGGGATGAATAAGCAGAGCGCCCGCTCTGCTTTTTTATTGCCGCTTATGCGGCAATCCCTTCGGCGTCGATAAACGCCCTGACCTTCCCGATGATTTGCTCATGCGTGAGCGTGGCGTGGTCACGCAACCGGAAATAGCGTGTGCCATACTGGGCAAAAATGTCGGTGATGTTGCCGCTGTACATTTCCATCAGTTTGAATGACTGACTGTCCGGAGAGCCTTGCCAGTTCATCGGCGGCAGAACTTCCAGCATGTCGGTGAACCGGGCTTCCGTGATTTCGGCCACCGGCAGATAATTGGCCTGGGCAAAACGCGCTGTCGCCTCCTCTGCCGTCACCAGCTCCCAGCGATCGCCGTGGGCGTTCAGCTCCTCCAGCGTCTTCGACGTGGTGCAGGCTGTGGTATGCCAGGCACCGTCCACAAAGTGCGCTTTGCGCCAGCCGTTAAATGCACTTGATTTGCTCCAGAACGCCATTGCAGTCATCGCGAATTTCCTCATCAGTTGTGCCCTTCGGCTTCTTTCTGGTGTCCCCCTTTTCCGTTTCCGGAAGGCGGGGAGCACGTTGCTGTGACACATGACCGCCCCGTTCCATCAGGGACGAAAACCAGGGGGATGACAAAGCCGCAGCGCAAGCGACTGACCAGCGGGAGGGAGTGCGAACGGGTGCAGGCATCAGGCGTCAGCCGGCCCCTTGTTTTTGGACCGGAACGGGGCAGTGTCAGTCACAGCAAAAGTGAACACCGCTGACAACGGGGTGAAAGTGAGCACCGGAAGAAGCCGGTTCACCGGCTTTCCTTAGCGGCCGTCAGAGACGGCCAGTGAGAGCGGCGCTGCCGGAACGGCAGCTGCAAGCACCGCCTTTCAGGCATCGCTTGCTATCCGCCAGGACGGAGACAGGTTTCCTGGCTCCGCGAAGCGTGGTGGCCGCCCCGGACACCCCGCGCAGTGCAGGCGACGACCCGGCCTGACGGGGAGCCGAAGGGGCCAAAGGGGCCAAAGGGTCACGCTGTTTTTGACGTTGGGTTTTTGCCGCGGATCCTGGTGGATTTTTAAGGTAAAAAGAACTGTTAAAAGGTGTAATTATTGCACTTTTTTACGCTTTTAGAATGACTCACTTTTGATCAGAACATCATCCCGGGAGCCCGCATTATGGTGCCGCAGGCGCCATAATGGGCACTCCCTGCAGGTGATAACCTGCAGAAGGTTTTCCCGCCGCCGCACCGGTTGTCCACAATGCTGGTCAGTAATCTGCCGCACAGCCTGTGGATAACCGGCTACAGGGCGCGCTGTCCACGCCCTGCCCTGCACTGTTCGTTATTTAACCACCATAATGCGGAACATTCCCCTGCAACCAGTCCGGGCCGGTAACATCACTCCACCCGTATTCATCTTCTTCACCGTACTCCAGACAGTCATCGAGGCAATCGACCACACACCCCTCCTCATACCGCCGGTAGCCGCAAAAGTCACTGCCGGCCTCACTGAACCAGTGGTCAATGGTGCAGCCCCATCTGCCGGACAACGCCTCCATCACCGGTTCCCCGGGCGGAGCCCAGGGCGTATCCACATCGATCTCCAGCCAGCCATGCCCGCCCGTTATCTCTGCACCACTGGCAGACGGCCATCTAATGCCATAGTTTGTTAAATACCAATCAAAGGTACTCTGTACACCCTGCAACAGACCTCCGTTAAATCCATTAATTTCGCAGGCCAGACGGGTCGGAAAAATCAGGCGCAGATCGAACGTCTCCCCTTCCGGCTCTGCTTCAGGGCTGTCAAACAGCTCCGCACAACTGACCGTGCGCAGTATGCAATGACCCCAGTCAAGTGTTTTACCGCGCATCATCTCCTCCACCCGCGCCTGTTCAGCCACGGTCAGTGCATCCCATGTCAGACCGGCAATGCCTGTTGTCCGGTAACACTGGTCGATAACGTTACAGCAGGCTTTATCAAGCCACGCATTTTGCCCAAGCAGGGCGACCCACGCCCCAAACGCCAGTGCCGCCTCTGAAGGCTCTGTCCATCCGTTTGCGGTCAGCGCCGGATAAGGTAAATAGTGCATCTCAATGGCTGGCTTCAGCCGCCCGGCAACGCCGGCAATAAACAGGCGAATACTCTGGTTGATGGCGCGTTTGTAATACGGATATTCCGCCCCGCTCACCCAGGCTTCAAGGTCAGCCTGAAGACACGCAGGCACAGTGATTCGAATACGGTTAGCACACCAGTTTGGCATGATGATTTCTCCCTAAATGGTCAGTGAATGCCGGCTTGCGCCGTGACCACGAACCAGACCGGGCTTTACAGCGGGGGAAACAAGGGCGCGCCCGCAAGCCGCAGCGCAGGCAAAAATCAGGGCTGAATGCCCTGGTTTTTGACGAGAACGGGTGAGGAGCGCGGCGCAGCTTCCCTTGTTACACACGCGGCCCGGGCTAAGGTCTGGGCACGGCGAAAGCCCGACCGGGGCACATAACAGAGGGTTTTAGATTCAGCCGGAACGACGATAAAAGGCGACCGGAAAGGTCGCGGCCTTTTGAACCCGGAAGGGGCCGGCTCAATGCCGGCGTCATCCGGCGGGCGGAAAACCGGGGCGCACACTGGCGCCCCCGGTGAACATTCAGGCCGTAAAACTGCAAATGGCCTCGGCCTGTTCTGTGATGACATCCCGGGCCTGACTGGCGACATACTGGATTTCATACCGGTCCACCCACTTTCTGACCGGCTGACCCGGCAGGATCACCACCTCACTGGCCCAGCATTCCGCCATCAGCTGACCGGCACACGTTACTTGGAAGCGGACTGAGGCCACCCGGGCGTTGTCCTCGAGGATAAGCCGGATGTATTCCGTCAGGATCGCCTCATCGGTATCACAATATCCACAGTCACAGGGATCAACCGCCACGGCTTCCAGGGTGATGTTTCTCGTCCGGCGGGTAAACAGGACTTCATCCGGCTCCTCCGGGTAGGTGCCTTCAGTCAGCAGATAGCCCAGCGTTTTCACGCGCCCACACAGACAGGCATACTGCGCCTGCAGCGCCTCAAGCAGGCATTTTTCCAGTCTCTCCATCGTGTCAGGGAACCCCTCGCCGCTCATCCGGGCGCCACCGGCATGGCGATACCAGGTCTGCAGTGGGGTGATCCGTACCGTCATGCCCAGTGGCTGTACGGCAGAAAATAATGCCCGCGCATCCGCCCGGGATAAATAGCGACGGGCGCGCAGCCCGGGAATAATGCGCACCAGGTCGTGGCTGGAGAGATCCCCCCACAGCACCACGCCGTCGTCCTGGCTCCCGCTGAGACCGTATTCCAGGCGGAGAGAAACAGGCCAGTTCAGGGCCTGCAGCTCCTGCTTTGCCAGGGTATGGATCAGCGCGCTGTTAAGGCAGTGAAAAGTGTGAAATGTCATCGTGATGTTCCTCTGGTGTTGGCTCCCCTTTGCTGGCCGGGGAGTGATGGCCGTGACTCAACCGCGAGCCGGGGTAACAGGGTCGGCGTCAATAACCGGCAGGAGGCCGCAGCGCGGCGTTGCAGACGCGGCGACCGGGGGAGTGGCGGGCTGTTGACGTCGTCCCGCGCCGGCTCAGCGTAAGTCGCGGCCAGAAACACCTGCCCGGAAGGAAACGCCAGGAGGAAGGTCATCATGCCTGAAAGGCAATAAAAGGCGCCGTTAAGGCGCAACATTTTCCTGCGGAGGTGACCGGAATGAAACAGGTAATACGTTCATGCATTTTCTCTACAGAAGAACTCCCGGATGCCCGGGAGTCAGGACGGAATGGTCAGGACGTAAAGCTCGCGGTAATCTCACGCGCGTGGTCCACCTGACGGCGAACACGGTCAGCCAGTTGCGCAAGTTTCTGGTGGGGCAACCAGCGTCTCACAGGCATCCCGGGGCGAATAATGATGACCTCCTCAAGAGGCAATTCCGCCATTCTGACCATGCCATACAGCTGGAACACGACAAGACCGACCGATAACACTGTCGAACCGTGGCAAAAAATCTCATGAAGCCAGGCAGCAATCAGCGCCTCGTCAGGCTGAACATCTTCCGGTAACGCATCCCAGACCTCACCCACAACGACGAAATGACGGGTTTCTCGCTCAAAAATATTCGCCCCCTCATACCCGGCGCCGGTCAGGCGCAGAATGGTTTCCGCATCAGCATCCAGGCGGGTGAGACACGCCGTCAGGGAAGCCTGCAGGACTTCACACAGTGGTTGTCTGAACATCATCCGGTCATCCGGGAACGACTCAAAACTGACACGAACGGCTGGTTTACCGCCACAGACCGTACCGCAGACAGTCCCCTGCAGCGGGTAGATATCACACAGTAACTGCAGCCCCCGAAGGACGGCCGCGTCGATGCCGTGACACGAAGCCAGCGCAGGCAGCAGGTCAGACAGTGCCTGATGGCTGAGCACACCGCTGATTTCCAGGCGATCACCGCAGTCGCCAGTCTGCACATTCAGCGTCGCCGGCCAGCCCTGCGCGTTCAGAAGCTGGCGGCCATGGGCCGCCGTCAGCAGGGAATACAGGGTCATAACACCACCACCCCGTCACGCACGCCGGCAGCGAAGGCCTCAGCATCATGTCGGCGATCAAAATCATAACGCAGGCCCTTCGGTTTCGCGGCCAAAAACACATCCACAAAAAAGCAGCCTTTATGCCCACAAAGACCCGCCCAGTCAGGGTCGCCCTTCACGCCTTCATAAGTGGTAGTGATGTCGAAATGCGCCAGCGCAGCAGCGAACTCCGGGGATGAAATCAGCAGCTTACTGGTCAGCGCCTGCAGCAGGGCGTTGACTGCGTCACGATCGTTCATATGTTCTCCTTTCTGAGTGGGGCCGGAAAAACCGGCTTTCTTCTGGCGTTCCTTCTTTCGAAGGAGGGTCGTTGTCTCCCGCCATGAGCGACGCTCAGCAACGGGCCATCAGGCAAAAGTCATGCCCCGGATGCAAAGCCGCAGCGCAAATGACTGACTGAAAGGAAGGAGTGCGAACGGGTGCCGCAGCCGGCGGCTTGATTTTTGCCGGCACGGTGCAACCGTTTAAGCGATGGCAGGAGATAACGTCCACATGACAGGAGGACAGGGGAAGCGGGGGGTGTGGTACAGGCCCGCCGGGGCGGGCATCCTTATCATCCCGGTCACCTGGCCGGGATGCCGGGCGCGCCGGGGGCTTATGCCCCCTGGAAGCGCTATGAATACCGGGGCCACAGCCCCGGTATCCTTCAGCCTTTCAGAAACCGGCACAGGGAATCAACCATATCTGCCGTTCCCAGCCGACCCCGCCAGTTGCCGACATACCACATCGGCGTCCGGTAAGTCCGGCGAACGGCCAGGGTCAGCGTATTACCCATGACAACTTCAGCGGGGATACCCAGAAGGGACAGCTGCAGGTAACACATATGCGCGGCCGTCGCATCAATATCGATGCAGCTGGCAAACAGCTTGTCCTGGTAGTTTATGCCTTGTTCCGCCAGCACTTCCGCAAACGCGATCACCAGGCCTCCCGCGCCGACAGCCGGATCATGAAACGTGATGAATGGTTTGTGCTCCAGCTGGCTGAGCATATAGCCGGCGGTAAGACGGGCCGCCAGGACAGATAAAGAGTAAGGCGAGAAATACTGCCCCATATGGTCCGAACCAATTTCCAGCTCCATAAAGATCTGACCCATAAAGTCTCCTGGCTGGCACTCCAGCGCACCGGTAAGACAACCCAGCAACTGCGCCATCCGGTGAACATCCTCTGGCTGATAGCGCCCGGCCAGAGCCAGATACTCGTTTTCCAGATCAGGACTGCCAAGAAAGGCGTTCTGCACCGAAAGCGTAGCCATTTCGGCAAAATCTCGGAAAACCTCATGCCGGTGGTGATAACGGGCGGTGTCGCGGAACAGGCGGATAAATTCCCGGCGGTAATGGTCGTAGCCGTTCTGACCGGTGTGGCGTGGCAGTTCAGGGGGAGTGGCCGGCGCGGGCATATCCAGTGTCAGCTGCGTCATTCTGGTGTTCCTTCCTTTTCGGCGGCCTGTAGTGTGCTTCCGCCAGACCACACACGACGCAACGGGCCATGAGGAAAAAATCCAGCTCCGGACGCAAGGCCGCAGCGCAAATGACTGACTGAAAGGAAGGAGTGCGAACGGGTACAGCGGCAGGCGGCTTGAATTTTTCCGGCACGGTGCGACGGTTAAGCGGTGTGGAGGGGAAGTAGCATTCAAAAAAAAGATCTAACCATAAGCAATGGTTACCTGGAAATATCCGATAAAAGATGTTTATAACAGCGAGATGATTGAGACCACGGTCCCAGTTGTGTGGTTGGGACCACGGTCCCAGTTGTGTGGTTGGGACCACGGCCCCAGTTGTGTGATTGAGACCACGGTCCCAGTTGTGTGGTTGGGACCACGGTCCCAGTTGTGTAGCCAGCTCAGTAGCTAAGCTTATTTGGAAAGTTGATCTGCTTCAGCCTTTTGCAAACGCTCTAAAATTTCTTCCATCTGTTCAATGCAGTGAGGTGGGATCTTAGATCGGTCCAAACTGAAAACGACCTTATTACCTTTGTACTGAGCAATTGCGCCGGAAACAAACTGACGTTTGACAGGAGAACTTGACGGAGCTCCTATCGACGTTTTAAGAACATCAGTTAATAACTGGATAATCTCTTCAGGTTCGAAAACAAATCCACTTTTACGTTTTTCTGATAATTCTCGAGTTTTAGCTTGTATTAACGGTTCGTTATCATTAAAAAGGCGACTTAAATTCTCACCGGCTCGAGCTGACAACTCGCCAGGATGAGAGAAGAGGGCAATCACTTCACGAGGAAGTTTAGAAGTATTGATGCATCGAGTGATAATTTTTCTGGAAATATTCTCCGCTTCTGCCAGAGCTGAAATATTGCCTTTAAATTCGTTATCAAGACGAAATGAGTAACGCTTACCCCTTTCATAAGCACTTGTAGGGCGATAATCGTTACCTAGCTTGCATAATGAATCCATTTGTTCATCGTCGAGATCGCCAACAAGAACACGATACTCACTTGATGTCAGGATAGCCGTCATGCGGCGTCGGCTGCCGTCTGCAACTTCAATGCAATCACCAACTTTTCGGCCAAAGGCGGGATTCTGCTGCCCATTAACCAAAAATGAGGGTATCAGATCGTCCAAAGCATCTTCGGTCAGAAATTCTTGGTCACGCTCATTTCCAGCCCAAACACGAGTTGATTTTTCGACTGCATTTCCAGAGATCGTTTCGAGAACAAATTTAACTTCTCGACCACAAACTGGGAGGCTAACTGTGTTTCCCTTTGCCATGGCACCAACTCTTGCAATAAGCGAATCCACCATAGGAGCTGCTGGTGCAGCAACTTGAGAAGTAGTGAGTTGTGCGGAAGATGATTTAGGAATAATTGGCGCACGTTTCATCATCGGATCTCCCAACGAGGCTTAATTAGTCTGTCGAAAACTTCATTGCAAACAGGTTCCCATATCGCAAGCGCATTTCTCCAGGCTCCTGTCGACGAGCGCTGATCAATTGCTTGTTCAAACACAGTACGCATTCTAATTTGGCCTTTCCCAACTTCATCCGTCTCACGAACAACATTTTTGAGAACCATGCTTCCCCAGGCATCACGGATTTGCTCTTCCATCCATGGTGATTGGGAACCATTATTGTTACTGTATTTTGTAAGAAGAATTCTGACATCAGGTTCAAAACCTTGAAGATCTACGTTTTTCAATAGATCTCGTAACATATCAAAAAATTGTAAGGCTGAAGTGTAATCAAAGAGTTCTGCGGGGGTAGGGACGATCAATACGTCAGCAGCACATACAACGTTAATAGTTCCGATGCCGAGGTTTGGTGCGCTATCGATAACAATGACATCATAATCCTGAGCAACGGTTTCTATTGCAAGCCGAAGCATCATATGGGGCTCAGTAGGTAATTTCCCATCATCATATCGCCCCATCAGTTCTGTTTCGATCCGATGCAATGCAAGGCAAGACGGAATAATATCAAGTCCTGGCCAACATGTAGGCTTTATGGCATATGAGGCATCATCACGTTCACCAAGATAGAAAGGGAGAAGAGTATCCTCAGCATGTATATGTAAATCTGGAACCCAACCATGGTACATCGATGCCGTACCTTGTGGATCATTTCCTTCCACAAGAAGGACACGAAGCCCTTTTAAAGCAAGGTCTTGAGCAAGATGTACTGAGACGGATGTTTTATAAACGCCACCCTTATGCGCAGCTACTCCGATAACAGGAGGGATACTATCATCTGGTCTGCGAAGCCGTGTACCAAACACATCTCGCATATGATTGATTTGTTCAATGGTATATCCAACTCTCTGTTCTACCCGACCACGCATTTCCATATCGGGGTGGGGCAGGCGTCCTGCCTTTTCGGCATCACGTATAGCCTGCGAAGAAACACCGATTAGGTCAGCGGCTTCCCCTACACGCCAGCGGCGTGTAATTTTCCTAGCTTCGGGGCTATCGTCATTAAATTGAGCAACGGCAATCGCTTTTGTCATTTCATGACCAGCGGCAATGCACTGGTCAAGAGTATCCATCAACCCCATAGAATGTTCCTTGTGTTCAACTTTGCATTGATGTATTAAATCTTGTATTAAATTGCAAAGCAAGTTGTTTGGTGCAAAGTTGAGATAATTGTAATGTAATAGGGGAGCATAAATAACAAGCCATCTGCTGTAGTTGTTCACTCTCTATAGTGGTTGGTTTGATGGTAAGAATGCAGATTAGTTAAGTTACGCGATAACGCTTTAAGAACAATGAAATTGATCATCATCCTGAGTTGAAATCTATAAGCGCTCGCCGCAGCAAGTGACCGAGCAGAGCGAGCGAACGGTGAGGAAGCGTAAGTGTTGAGAAGGTAAATTTACTACGGACGCACTTTAGCAAAAGATATCCACTTATCCACTGGTTCGATCCAAGTTTTAGATCATAGATCAGATCCATTTATGATCCTAAGGAGATCAAAAGAGATCCCTGTCTCTATTTCTTCATTAAAAACATATGATTACACGTCTTTTAAACCACTGTGGAGAGTGTAATAACCACTGTATCTTGTAGATTAACCGCTAAGACATGCATTGAATCCACTATAGGCAGTAACCTATCCACTACAGTGTGAAATAGCTAACCACTGGGGACAGTGGGAGGTGCATCAGTTGTGGATAAATCAATGAGTTACCTATCTGAAAGCCTTTTATTTTAATCGTATAATGCGAATTACTTTCTATAGTGGTCTATATCCACTGTGGGGAGTGATTTTAAGATGTGGATCGTAGTCTAACCGCTATAGTCAGTGTATTATCCACTGTATTCAGAGAGTTCAATATGAATGATAAAGGATCCGACATGGAGCAGGATAACGATCTGATTAAGAGTTCATTCAGTGAGACGAATAAAGAAACAGGCACTGTTGTTACACTGACACCAAATTCTGGTAACACAGTGCAACCTGTAGCGCTTATGCGGCTTGGTCTTTTTGTGCCGACATTGAAATCAACAGCCCGTGGAAGGACAGGGCAGATGGCCTCTATGGATGTGACCAGTGAGCTTAGTCAGCTTTCTCTGGTTAAGGCTGAAGGTTATGAAAACATTAAAATCACTGGTGCACGCCTTGATATGGATAACGACTTTAAAACCTGGGTCGGAATTATCCATGCTTTTGCGCGTCACAAAACTATTGGTGATAGTGTCAGCCTACCTTTTGTTGAATTTGTTAAACTTTGTGGAATCCCTTCCGCACGATCATCGGCAAAACTTCGTAAGCGTCTCGATTCTTCCCTTACACGTATTGCGACAAATACTATCTCTTTCTCCAACAAGGCTGGTGATTACTACGTCACACACTTAGTTCAATCAGCTAAGTACAGCCCAAAGACAGACCAAGTTACGATCCAGGCAGACCCTAAAATTTTCGAGCTTTATCAATTTGATAGAAAGGTCTTATTGCAACTGAGAGCTATCAACGTCTTGTCACGCAAAGAGTCAGCACAGGCTCTTTATACCTATATTGAAAGCTTGCCATCCAGCCCTGCGCCAGTGTCTCTTGCTAGACTTCGAGCTCGGTTAAATTTGACCTCGAGACCTATCACCCAAAATGCGACTGTTCGTAAAGCTATGGAGCAGCTACGTGATATTGGTTATCTCGATTATTCAGAGTTAAAGCGTGGCAGGACAGTCTATTTCATCATTCATGAGCGTCGACCAAAGCTTCATCCCGATGGTCTTCCACTTGGCTTACCGCTTGCTAGTGAAGAAGATATTGGGATTGATGATTGCAGTGACTCAGTAGAGGGAGAGCTTGTACGACTGTCAGCTGAGGAAAAAAAACTTTTGGATCGCATCCGCCGTGGTGAGTTGAAGTAACCACTATAGAGAGCAGAACCAAGTAATAACCACTATAGGAAGCGATTTTACTTACAAGTACGGGTCCTATCTCTAATTTTACTCTCTACAGTGGATGGATATCTGATTTACTCGTTATAGCGGTTATAGAATGAGTCTGCTTGTCATAGTGGTTGTTCGATCGTAGTGTTAGCACTCAAATGTCACATAGCCTCGTTCTTCAGTTCTATCTATAGTGGTTATTTCATTTAAGTCGGCTGATTGATTTCAACATTCCTACTGCCTCAACTTCTGGCATCTGAAACTGCACTCTGTGCCTCGCGGCAACATCGAGCGCAAACACCTTCGTATAGACCTCCGTCGAGCTGACCGACTTATGCCCCATTAGACTCTGCAGCACCTTCAGCGGGATCCCTGCATACAGCATGTGCATGGCATAGGAGTGCCGGAGCGTGTGCGGAGTCACCTGTACGGAGAATGTCACTCCATCGGCCGCAGCGGATTCAACCGCTTCGTTTAACCATGTCCGGACCGTGCGGTCGGTGATCTCCCAGATGCGCGCCTTCTCTGTTCTGCTGGTGCGTTTGTTACGGCGCTCCAGTGGAATTTTCAGGGTGGCCACCATCATCACCAGCTGGCTGACGTACTGAGTATCTGACAGGGGGACCAGACGGTGCGTCTGACTGCCGACGGGGGCGCGGCCAGCGGTTCTAGCGGCTTTCTCTGTTCGCTGCTTGAGAGTGGCCAACTGAACAAAGGGGTAAGGTGGCGCCAGTGAAAAATCACTCCGGGTCAGCGCCAGTGCTTCATTAATTCGCGCGCCAGTGTTCCAGAGGGTTGCCAGCAACATCTTGCGGTGCAGGTCCGGGACATAATGGAATAGGGCGCTGATTTCAGGCGCCAGCAGGTATTTCGGCAGCTCGTCCTGGAGCAGCGCCATCTGTCGCAACGCCAGTGCCGCCGGATAGTCGATAGCCACAGGCAGTGAAGCTGGCACCGAATGGCCGATACCAGAAAGGGCCGGAAGTTGATAGTTATCCATCAGTTATCTCTCCCAGCTACCAGTTGCTGGAGTGCAGCATTAAATTCCATGCTGCTTCGGTAATTAAGCATCCGTTGCTGAATGTTACGCCCCCGAACATGCCAGAGGATTCGCCAGGCTGACCACGGTTTATCAGAGAGTCGATCTTCGGGCATTTCACACAGATGACGCAGACTACGGGACAGTCGAATAGCTTTGAGTCCTAAATATGAAGCTTGATGATTGAGCTCAAAAATTCCATCTGAACCATCATAAGGAGTGTCTTCCTCAGAACTCTCATTGATTGAACGGACCGCTTCTTGTCTGAGCACAGGTAATTCAATGAGGCGATACATTAAATGAGGAGGAAGAGAACGCCAGTCACCACTCACAGAGGAGAAGCTTATTTCAGGTAATGTATATTCAATTATTGTTTTTCCATCCCCGTCATAGCTCCCTCCTTCCTGTGCAGCGTAAGTGCAGCGCTGTGCAAAACGCTCTAGGATGAAAACCAGCTCGGTAGCAATGAAGTACAATTCGTCATAACGCTTACGTGCAGCTGTAGCCTCTTCCCGCCGGCGCGTGAAACTGTGCGTTAGACCGACACCGACGAGCGCTGCGCCGGCAGATGAAACCGCCGTAATGATCTGCGGCCACAGACTGGCGCTGTCCTTCACCACTTTCACGCCTTCAGTCGCAATAAACCAGTCAGCCATGTTTGTTCCTTTATCGGTGATAACGCCCGCCCGCTGATTTCACTATTTTCCCCGTCAGTCAGCAGTCAGCAGTCAGCAGTCAGCAGTCAGCAGTCAGCTCTTCAGCCAGCTTGACAAACTTTTTGTGCTCACTCTGCAGATAATGGCTGTAAATCCGGGAATCACGTTCTGTCAGCCCGGATGGATTGCCTGTGAAGTAGCGCAGCAGCACCGCAATATAGTGGCTGTAAGTATCAAGATCGTATTCCCAGTCACCCAGTTCGCCGACCGCATCCAGCTCCCGGCGAAACTGCTCGTATTTACGGAGCAGAATGCCAAGACCTAATTCTGTGGCAGCATAAACATTATTTTCTCCTGGCGCGGAAATCGCGTTACGGATTTTTTCAAAAGCATAACTGAAATCATTTCTGTCTTTGAATGCAGTAAACATGTCCTTCCCACAGTTGAATAATTAGCAGTGCAATTTTACCACATCTCAACCATCGCACGATTAATGCCACTCCGTTACCCATGTAACTTTCACCACAGTTGATTTCACACATTGAAATAATAAGTAGACATATAACAACTTAAGTAAATTACCGGGCGCCCGTTTTCGGGTGATCCGACTTTTCCGTTATTTCGCTTTTTCCGGAAGTGTATCACGCCCACGAAATAAGCAAAGCGGCCATTCTCCGGGCGCGGACAGCGCCGTCACCCCGCGTCGGATATCCCGCCGGGTCCCCGTCACATCTGGAGTATAGGGCGGAACACCGCTTCGTTTCACAAAAATTTTCGGGGGGCAGGAAAGCAGATCCGGAACCGGGAGTTTTCGGATCTCAGAAAAGGAGGTGAACAGGAAACAAACAGTAGAGCATACGAATTTTAAAAACATATGCTTCGCAGTATTTAAATACTCTAAAACCCAGGATAATGTATGAGCATTGCAGTAATGCATCCACACATGAAAAGGTACACGGAATGAGTGAAAAAGAACATGACATGACAAACGACGGTGGAGAGAGCGTAACGTACACGCTGCGGAACATTCCCGCCGACATCGACCGGGTGATCACCGACCTGGCAACTCACGCCCGTAAGCCAAAGGCGACGTTTCTGCGTGAGTTCCTGGAAGACAGCTTCCGCGACGTGATCGACAGTTTTTCCCTGAAGAACCCGCTCATCGCCTCCCTGGATGAGGAGCTGGCCTGTTACCTGGGCGCCGAGGTCATGGAGAAGCACTTCCAGAGCCACTATATTACCCGCTGGAACCAGGAATACCAGAAGCTGCTGGGGATCTCGAGTGAAGATGAGCTCCGCCGGGTGGTGCTGAACAACACGCCCTACCTCCAGGTCCGTGCCGCCCAGGTGCTGAAAGGCTGTTCACGCATTCCGCGTGGGATCTCCCTGACCTTTTCCCTGTTCGCCGAGATCGCAGGCCGGGACAGGGAAACCATCGACCGGGCCTGGAACAGGATTTTCTACTCGCAGCTGCAGGAGAAAAAACACCGCTTTTACCAGGATATCGAGGCCATCCGCGCCCTGAAAAAGCTTCCTGTCCTCTCCGGCTACCGCTGGACGAAGGATGACATCACCGTGCGTATCTACCGCCCTGAAGACTACGCCTATGGCGCATGGCGTATTGCGATAACCCTCCCCGAAAATTACGCCATCCAGATGTGGAACATTCCGTTTCCCGAGCTTGAAGGCCGCCGCTTTACCGCCGACCCGGGCTACAGTGCCCTGATCAGCGCCGAACCCGACAGGTGGGATCAGGCATTCCGTTTCGTGGACGGGGCTTGTGAGCTTCATCTTTACACCAACGGCGTGGAAGAAGACCAGAATCCCACCCCGCTACCGGATGTCGCTCAGGCGCTGCTCAGCGTGGTGGAATATAACCTGCTGTAACGGACCCGCGTCTGCGGACACAACTGCATCATCAGGAGGGTGCCATGAAAGGAAGAATGAGCCGCTATATCACCGGCGGAGAGAGTTTCGCGGAGATCGCCCGTCGCCCGGGAGGGACGGTGGTGATGCTCTGCCTGAACACCGGGCTTGAGGATGCGCTGCGGGAGGCATCCAAATCCCTCAAGTCGGCCTTCAGCCGGAGCGGCCGTAAATGCCGGCTGTCAGCCGGAACGGCTGAAGGGCCGTTCAGCGGGCACCGGCAGGGCGTGGCCACCCATCTGTTTGTGTCGGTACTCTGAGGGGGCATGGGGCAAAAACCTGAAAAAGGTATTCGCCTGGCTGCCCCGCTCCGGGCGAAAATGAAGGTACAGCGACGGGATGGATAGCACTTTTTGCTAAACGAATGTCAACAATATCATGCTATAGTTACTTTAATGGAAAAGTGTGCCTTGACAAAAGCGTTATTTTCTGTTAACATTACTTTCATAGTATTGTTCCGTCCCGCTCCACCCTAACAAATCCGTTTATTTCCCGCCAGACTGGTCATCACCATTCCGGCCCGGATTTTTTTTGGATTTTTTTCCGGGGAGCACCCGGGACGAGCTTAAAATAGGTATGACAAACAGGAGGATGCGAATGAACACATCATAGCAGAACTGAAAGAGAAAACATTCTGTACGGTATCAACAGCGTTCACATCAGTGAGGCGCGGGGTGCCTTTTTACGAAAAAAAACTGAGGTCAAAAAGATGCTCACCACTAACACATCAGTGTTAACACCAACCATCCGATGGAGGATACATGGATTTTCTGAACGACACCGAGGGAACGGTTCTATTCCCATTCCAGACTGAAATCGCTTTTGTTCTGGCGATTATCACCACCGCCAAAGACCTTTCCGTCAGTGCCTGGGGGCACATCGGACAGAAACAATACTGGAGCGCGAGTCTCTGTATTTTGCTTCTTGTGGCTTACGTGGGACTCTGTGCTGCAGTTGTCTGGGCGGTAGTACCCTGGCTTAAGGCCTTTATTGTGTCGAAATTCGCAGTTTCGGCACTGTGGGTAACGCCAGTAAAGAGCGGGCTGCTCTGGAGTATCGGTAAGATGGTGGGCACCATCTGCCGAAAGTTTACTCTATTAAAGTAAGAGCAGCAAGCTACACTAACGGATGGTGAATGTCAACAGGTATTCACCATCTCCTTACGGCGGTGGTCCCTGTGGCCACTGCCGCTTTCGCCTGCCTGCTTTTCTTGCGCGTGGAACACGATAGCAAACGCCTGGCGTAACCCTACAACGTAAACCGCGGGCCTGTCCGGTAACGATCACTAGCAGCCAGCTGATCCTACCCGCGAATAGTGGACACGCGACTAAGTGAGTAAAATCTCAACCAG
>NZ_JAWXRD010000030.1:0-301288 GCF_033843265.1 Scandinavium lactucae | reverse complement strand
GCGCTTGCATGGCATGCAAGAGGTCAGCGGTTCGATCCCGCTTAGCTCCACCAAATTCTGCTCCCATCAGATTTGGTACGTGAAGTAACGTTACAAGACGTAACATTGTGGGGCTATAGCTCAGCTGGGAGAGCGCTTGCATGGCATGCAAGAGGTCAGCGGTTCGATCCCGCTTAGCTCCACCAAAATTCAAACCCTCGCTTCGGCGGGGGTTTTGCTTTTCTGAGCCTGCAAATTTGTAAACAAGCCTCTTATTGACGTCAATGCGCTACAATTTGTTAAATACCTTATAAACACTGAGACTTTTCTCTCTCGGGAACTTGCTTCGCTCAATTAATAAACATAATATTTCCCTGTTGCTATCATGTGCTCAGCCGGAACGTTCCTCCAATCATAATGAAGTCGAAAATAAATGCCTCAGCCAAACTCTTTCTGCTGGCACTAACCTTTAACCTTTTCTCGATTCCCTTTGCTCGTTTTCTCTCTCCAGCAACCGTGATTGATGGTAATGCCATCTATCTGGCCTGGCTGCCGTTGAGTGTTACCCTGGCGATGCTGCTCCTGTTAGGCCGTCAGGCCATCCTGCCGCTGCTGATTGCCTTTATGTTGACCAATGTGTGGATGCAGCCGCTCCCCATGCTTCAGTCTGCGATACTGCTGTTTTGCCAGCTGTTTGCCCCTGTGCTGGCCTGCGGTATTCTCCGCTGGACGTTGGGTAAGCGCTGGCGCTTCGGATTGTCCAATCGTCATATGGGCGCGAGAATTTTTTGGGCGGGGTTTTTTGCCCCGCTGATGCTGAAGGTCACGATGTATCTGGCCGGGCACTATTTTCATTTTCCGGTTTCGGTTTCTGGATTTTTCGACTCAGGCTCGGTGCTCTACAGTATTGTGGATATCCAGAGCCTGATTTGCGCCGCACTGATATTTACTCTGCCCTGTTATTACCTGCTCCGGATGGCGCTTAATCCCCGTTATGCTCGCCGCTTCTGGCGGCGTCATATTGTGCCCGTGTTTGCCCAAGGGAGATGGCTGTTCACCGTGAACTGGCTGCTGGCAGTGACGGCTTTATTAATCCTGCTTTGTGCACCGTTTCAATCGAGCTACATTGCCGGTTACCTGGTGCCGCTGATTTTTATTCTGTTCTTCATTGTTATCAATCGCTTTAGCTACCCCCTCATGAGTCTGATGTGGGGCGTCAGCGCCTTTTTCCTTGTGGCGTATAACCGCAACTTCTTACAGGGTGTCAGCAACGCTTTCGCGCTGGCGTTTGTGCTGTCGGTGCTAATCTCCATCACCATTTGTCTGCTGTATATGGGAAACATTCAGGCGCGGAGTAATGCCATCAGGCGCAAATGGCATAATCAGGCCTGGCAGGATCCGCTGACCGGTTTGCCCAATCTGCGGGCGTTTGAAAACTATCTGGTGCAATATCCTCGGGTCAGCGTGTGCTGTCTGCGCATGGATAATCTGGAATTTTTAAGCCGCCATTACGGCATGATGATGCGCGTTCACTGCAAGCGGATGGTCACCCGCAGCCTGCAACCGTTGCTCGGCCCGGAGGAGAAACTTTTCCAGCTTCCGGGCAGTGAATTGCTACTGGTCCTCCACGGTTCGGAAGCGGCGGCTCGTCTGGCCTATATTATTGATTACCTTAATAGTCAGCCATTTTGCTGGCAGGGTGATGCCCTGGATTTGGAATTCGGTGCTGCATGGGGCGTGATAGAAGGTGAGGGCGAAGCGCTACACCACACGCTGGGACAGTTGAGCTGGCTTTCAGAGCAGGCCTGCGGTGCCCGACGCGTCCTGGCGCTCGATAACAGCCTGGCGACAGTGTCTGACAATACGACCGAGCGCGTAATGCAGCTCAACCGGGTGAAAAAGGCGCTGGCAGAAGGAGAGGTGCGGCTGTATGCCCAACCAATAGTCAGCCAGTCCGGTGATCGTTATCACGAGATCCTCGCCAGGATGGTCTGGGATGGGGAGATTATTACCCCTGATCAATTCATCCCGGTTATCGCCCAATTCAACCTCAGCAAGCGTTTTGATCTGCTGGTGGTAGAGACATTATTCCGGGAGATGAAAACGTTACCCGGTGAGCGTTTCTCGGTGAATCTGATGCCGTTCACCCTGATGCAAAAAGAGAGTGCCAATAAAATTCTGGAGCTGTTCAGCCAATATGACATTTCGCCGAAGCTTGTGACCATTGAGATAACCGAGCAGCAGGCATTTTCCGGTTCGGAAATCAGCGTGTTGAATATTCGCCGCCTTCAGGAATATGGCTGCCAAATCGCGATTGATGATTTCGGCACTGGCTATGCGAACTACGAGCGCCTGAAACGGCTGGAAGCGGATATCGTTAAAATCGATGGCTGTTTTGTGCGGGATATACTCACTGACCCGGTCGATAAGATGATCGTCAATTCTATCTGCGATCTGGCGAGGGTGAAAAATCTGACCCTGGTGGCAGAATTTGTTGAAACCGAGGAACAAAGAACGCTGCTGTATAAAATGGGCGTCAATTATTTGCAGGGGTATTTGATAGGTAAACCGCGTCCAATTGAGGAACTGCGGGCATAAAAAAGCCGGGCATCGCCCGGCTTTTTTGACCGTTTTTTACAGGACCAGCGCCGCGATGGACGCAGACAGCACGCTCACCAGGGTAGAACCGTAAACCAGTTTCAGGCCGAAGCGTGAAACCACGTTACCCTGCTCTTCGTTCAGACCTTTAATCGCACCGGCGATGATACCGATAGAAGAGAAGTTGGCGAAGGAAACCAGGAAGATGGACAGGATACCTTCTGCACGCGGAGACAGTGTGCTGGCCACTTTCTGCAGATCCATCATGGCAACAAATTCGTTAGAGACCATTTTGGTCGCCATAATACTGCCGACCTGCAATGCTTCGCTGGCAGGCACGCCCATCACCCAAGCCACTGGCCAGAAGATGTAGCCGAGGATCCCCTGGAAGGAGATACCGTGGCCAAACCAGCTGGTGACCGTGAAGAACAGGGCGTTCAGCGCAGCAATCAGGGCGATGAAGCCGATCAGCATAGCGGAAACGATGATTGCCACTTTGAAGCCTGCCAGAATGTACTCGCCCAGCATTTCAAAGAAGCTCTGACCTTCGTGCAGATTAGACATCTGCAGATTCTCTTCACTCTGCTCAACGCGATACGGGTTGATGAGTGACAGAACGATAAAGGTGCTGAACATGTTCAGGACCAGTGCGGCAACCACATATTTTGGGTCCAGCATGGTCATGTACGCGCCGACGATGGACATCGATACGGTAGACATTGCGGTCGCCGCCATGGTGTACATGCGGTTGCGCGACATCTTACCGAGGATGTCTTTATAGGCGATAAAGTTTTCGGACTGACCGAGGATCAGGGAGCTAACCGCGTTGAAAGACTCCAGTTTACCCATACCGTTGACTTTAGACAGCACGGTACCAATTGCGCGAATCACAATCGGCAGAATACGGATGTGCTGCAAAATACCAATCAGTGCGGAAATGAATACAATCGGGCACAGCACTTTCAGGAAGAAGAATGCCAGGCCTTCATCGTTCATTTTACCGAAGACGAAATTTGTCCCTTCGTTAGCAAATCCGAGAAGTTTTTCGAACATCTCGGAGAATCCTTTCACAAATCCCAGGCCGACATCTGAGTTCAGGAAGAACCAGGCCAGCAGGACTTCAATAACAAGCAATTGAATCACATAGCGAATGCGGATCTCTTTACGATTGTGACTGACCAGCAACGCCAGAATCGCAACCACGGCAAGCGCGAGGACAAAGTGTAGAACGCGGTCCATATTTGCTCCAAATATGAGGCAGGTTAAATTTCCGTGCACATTCTATGCAACAACATAAAAGAAAACGAGATCCATGCCTCACTATAGTTAGAACCTGTGAGCAATCTCAAAAAAGGTGATCAACCATACAAATCTGTTATGTTATGTAAAGGTGTTAAAAGTTGCGTTAATGTACTAGTCTGACTGGTAAAGCATCCTGACGGTACTCTTCCCGATAACATGGCTGTTGCTTGACCCGCAGCTATCGTTTCCATCTATCAGAGAAATCATTATCACCATACTAAATGAACTTGATAATCATTCTCATTTTGATAAAGTGAAACATAGCAAAGGCTATATTCCAGAGGCAGAAAATGACAAACAGTCGCGTTGAGAGTAGCAGCAGTCGCGCAGCGCGCAAGATGCGGTTTGCATTAATGGGGCCTGCGTTCATTGCTGCCATTGGTTATATCGATCCGGGCAACTTTGCTACCAATATTCAGGCGGGTGCCAGTTACGGCTATCAACTGCTGTGGGTCGTCGTTTGGGCCAACCTGATGGCGATGCTGATCCAGGTCTTGTCTGCCAAGCTGGGGATTGCCACCGGCAAAAACCTGGCCGAACAAATTCGTGACCACTATCCGCGCCCGCTGGTGTGGATCTATTGGGTACAGGCAGAAATTATCGCCATGGCGACCGATCTGGCCGAATTCATTGGCGCGGCGATTGGTTTCAAACTCATTCTCGGCGTTTCGTTGTTGCAGGGCGCGGTGCTAACCGGGGTCGCGACCTTCCTGATCCTGATGTTGCAAAGCCGTGGACAGAAGCCGCTGGAGAAAGTCATCGGCGGTCTGCTGCTGTTTGTCGCGGTGGCGTACATTGTGGAGCTGATTTTCTCGCAACCTGCGCTGGCGCCGTTGGCTAAAGGGATGATTATTCCCTCTCTGCCGACATCAGAAGCGGTGTTCCTTGCGGCGGGGGTGCTCGGCGCCACCATCATGCCGCACGTGATTTATCTGCACTCCTCATTGACCCAACATCTTCATGGCGGCTCGCGGCAGGAACGCTACAGTGCCACAAAATGGGATGTGGGGGTGGCGATGACCATTGCCGGGTTTGTTAATCTGGCGATGATGGCGACCGCAGCGGCGGCGTTTCACTTCAACGGCCATACCGGTATTGCCGATTTGGATCAGGCTTATCTGACACTCGAGCCATTGCTGAGCCACGCCGCCGCCACGATATTCGGTCTGAGCCTGGTGGCTGCCGGGCTGTCGTCAACCGTCGTTGGGACGCTGGCCGGGCAGGTGGTGATGCAGGGCTTTATCCGTTTCCACATTCCGCTGTGGTTTCGTCGGGCGGTAACCATGCTGCCCTCGTTTGTGGTTATCCTGCTCGGATTGGATCCCACGCGAATACTGGTGATGAGCCAGGTGTTACTCAGCTTTGGTATTGCGCTGGCGCTGGTGCCGTTGCTGCTGTTTACCAGCGATAAAAAATTGATGGGCGACCTGGTGAATACCCGACTCGTGAAACGCACGGGATGGGTTATCGTGGCACTGGTCGTGGCGTTGAACGGCTGGCTGCTGGTAGGTACATTGCTGGGGTTGTAAAGCGCTATGCTATGTTGTGTAGCAAGCAATGAGAAAGCAGCCCGAAGGCTGCTTTTTTAATGGTGTCCGTGGCCATGTCCGTGCCCGCCACGGCCCGGACCGCGACCCCAACCGCCACGGTGGTCATCGCGATCGTTCCAGCCTTCACGGTAACCGCGTTCATAGGCGTTATGCTTATCCCAACCGCGGTGCCTGCCGTTATCATGACGATGCCAGCGCGAATCGCGCCATTCATAGTTACGACGCCAGTAGTCGCGGTCACGCCAACCGCCGCCGTCCCAATAGTTGCCGTAATTGTCGCGATCGCCAATTTGTAATTTAACCGATGGCAGCAGGGTGATTTCGCCTGCATTCGCCACCATTGGGGCACTTGCCAGTAATACTGCAGCCAGAATCAGTGACCTGAACATGGCGTTTCTCCTCACTATCGGGGCCTAAGTGGGCCTGTTAACGCAATCTTACGAGGTGTTACAACCGCGTAGGATTGGAGCAACTCCTAAAACCCAGGTCACAGCACTTTTTGCTAAAAATGGCGTTATTTTGTTCCGTTCAGAATGGCGTCGATGGCGGCAATTTCCTGTTCCGTGAACTGACGATGACTCAACATACCTACCGCGTCGTCAAGCTGTGCGGTCTTGCTGGCACCAATCAACACCGACGTGATTTTGCCATTACGCAATACCCAGGCCAGCGCCATTTGTGACAATTTCTGACCGCGCGAGTTTGCAATCTCATGCAACTGGCGCACTTTATTGAGCTTCTCTTCGGTGATGCTGTCGGCGCTGAGGAACTTGCTCCCGCTGGCAGCGCGTGAATCAGCCGGGATCCCATTCAGATAACGGTCGGTGAGCTGTCCGCCAGCCAGCGGGGAGAAGGCAATCGCGCCGACGCCTTGCTCCTGAAGCAGGTCGGTCAGGCCCTGTTCAACCCAACGTTCGAACATCGAGTATTTCGGCTGATGGATAAGGCACGGCGTACCCAGACCCTGCAAAATCGCCAATGCTTCACGTGCGCGATCGGCCGGATAATTGGAAAGCCCGACATACAGGGCTTTACCCTGGCGCACTACGTGATCCAGCGCGCGCATGGTTTCTTCCAGCGGCGTATCAGGGTCAGGGCGGTGATGATAGAAAATATCGACATACTCCAGCCCCATGCGTTTCAGGCTCTGATCGAGGCTTGCCACCAGGTATTTTCGTGAACCCCAGTCGCCGTAGGGACCGTCCCACATGGTGTAACCCGCTTTAGTGGAAATAATCAGCTCATCGCGATACGGCAGAAAATCTTCGCGCAGAATGCGCCCAAAATGGCTCTCGGCTGAGCCCGGCGGTGGGCCGTAGTTATTGGCGAGATCAAAATGGGTGATCCCGAGATCGAACGCATGGCGCAGCAATTGACGGCTGGTTTCCACTAACGTTTCATCGCCGAAGTTGTGCCAAAGGCCCAGCGAAATGGCGGGGAGCTTGAGTCCGCTTCGGCCACAGCGATGATATTCCATCGTCTCGTAGCGCGTCGGATTTGCCTGATAAACCATCAAAACCTCCAGTAGGGACAGGGTGTGTATACGTTTACACTAATCAATGTTGCCTTTGACGTACACTCTTTAACGCTGTAAACCCTACTTTCCACAAAGAAAATCTTATCCTTCTGGACAGACTTCGCGCATCTCTAATACTCAGAATATCTATGCGGCGAAAGGACGATGGCTATGCAATCGAATTACACAATCGCGGATTATCTGGTGGATCGTCTTGCCGGGTGCGGGATCGACCATATGTTCGGCGTGCCGGGCGATTATAATTTGCAGTTCCTCGACAGTGTCATCGACCATCCGAGTCTGTGCTGGGTGGGCTGTGCTAATGAATTAAATGCGGCCTATGCGGCGGATGGCTACGCCCGGGTTCATGGGGCGGGTGCATTGTTGACAACCTACGGCGTCGGGGAGCTGAGTGCACTGAACGGGGTGGCCGGGAGCTATGCCGAATATGTTCCGGTATTGCATATCGTGGGTGCCCCGGGAACCGGTAGCCAGCAGCGCGGGGAACTGTTACACCACACGCTGGGCGACGGTGATTTTGGCCATTTTTTTGAGATGAGCATTCCACTGAGCGTTGCCCGTGCAAAACTGACCGCCAGCAATGCCTGCCAGGAGATCGACCGCGTCCTACGGGAAATGCTCACCGCGCGCCGCCCGGCTTATCTGATGCTGCCTGCGGATGTCGCCAAAGCCCCGGCTATCGCTCCGGTGAACGCGCTTACGGTGCAGCCTGCTGAGGTGGATGAGAATGCGCTGGCGGCGTTTGTCGCTGAGGCGCGGGAGATGCTGACTCCGTGCAAACGCGTGGCGATGCTGGCGGATTTTCTCGCCCAACGTTATGGTCTACAGCCGATGCTGCGTAACTGGGTGTCCTCCCAACCGCTGGCATTTGCGACGCTGTTGATGGGGAAAGGGCTTTTTGATGAGCATCTACCGGGCTATGCGGGCACTTACAGTGGGGCCGCCAGCCTGGATAGCACCCGCGTCGCTATCGAAGATGCCGATGCCATTTTGTGTATCGGTACCCGCTTTACCGACACCATTACCGCCGGGTTTACCCAATCCATTCCGCTAGAAAAAACCATTGAGCTACAGCCATTCTCGGCTCGGGTCGGCAAACGCTGGTTCAGCGGGCTGCCGATGGAGCAGGCCGCGTGGGCGCTGCAATCGCTCTGCACAGAATTGTCTGCCGACTGGAAAAAACCCGCGTCCCGGTCGCAAGTGGCTCCGGGCAAGTACAGCGCCACACTGACCCAGGAGAGTTTCTGGCAGGTGCTCCAGGAGGCACTCCTGCCGGGCGATATTATTCTGGCCGATCAGGGGACAGCTGCGTTTGGCGCGGCTTCTCTGACTCTGCCAGCGGATGCCATGCTGATTGTTCAGCCGCTGTGGGGGTCGATTGGCTTTACGCTGCCCGCCGCGTTTGGCGCACAAACCGCCGCCCCGGAGAGACGCGTGGTGCTGGTGGTCGGTGATGGAGCCGCGCAGTTGACGATTCAGGAACTGGGCTCGATGCTGCGAGATGGTCAGACGCCGTTGATTTT
This sequence comes from Scandinavium lactucae, assembly GCF_033843265.1. Classification (NCBI taxonomy): domain Bacteria; kingdom Pseudomonadati; phylum Pseudomonadota; class Gammaproteobacteria; order Enterobacterales; family Enterobacteriaceae; genus Scandinavium; species Scandinavium lactucae. The sequence continues at coordinate 292,799 of NZ_JAWXRD010000030.1, read as the reverse complement.
GCTGTTAAATAATGACGGTTACACCGTTGAACGGGCGATTCATGGGCCAGAACAGCGATACAACGATATCGCCCTGTGGAACTGGACTCAGTTGCCTCAGGCGCTGAATCTGGACTGCCAGGCGCAGAGCTGGCGCGTAACACAAACGGTTCAGCTGCGAGAAGTGCTGGAGTTGGCCTCCCGTCGCGAGAGGCTGAGCTTTGTGGAAGTGGTCTTGCCGAAGCTGGAAATACCGGACCTGTTGCGGGCAGTCACCCAGGCGCTTGAAGCCCGCAACAGTGCGCAATAGCGATTATTCGTGAGGGGGTTTGGCCATCATCACCGGTTTGCCCGCCAGCAGGAGCCAGGCGGGCAACATCACGATGCACAGCAGCGGCAGCAGGTTGCTATCCGGCACGACCACGGCGGCCATGAACAGACTCAGCCAGCCATCACGTGTCACTACCAGCACCAGCCCCATAATCGCGCAGGAAATGGTAATAGCCTCAGGTACGGCTTCGACGTGCGCATGCAGCATCAGCCCAAGAGCCACGGCGACAAACACCGCCGGGAAAATGCGCCCACCGCGAAAACCACTGGCGGCCGCAATCACCAGTGCCGCCAGTTTCATTACCGCAATAAACAGAAAATCGGTTGAGCCCAGCGTCTGGCTGAAAGCCAACTGCTGCATCTCATCCAGGCCTTTGAACAAGGTGATCGGCCCACCACATGCGCCGAGCACGCCAAGCATAAAACCGCCCGCACCGAGAATAAGCACCGGGTGTTTCAGCTTGTGCATCAGCGTATGCAGACGCGGCAGGCACCAGACCGCCACCATTCCCACCGCAATGGCAATTGCGGCGACCACCGCCCCGCTGAAAATATCGACCAGCCGCATATGGGTATATTGGGCGACGGGCAATGAAAACTGCGGATGGAAGAACAGGCTGGTCGTCAGCGCCCCGGACGCGGCGGCAATTAGCGGGGCGAACAGGCGATCCCACAGGGGCACATCGTCGCTGCCGCTTAGCATCTGCGAGAAAATCAGCGCAGCGGCGATTGGGGTACCGAACAGCGCGCCGATGGTTCCTGATGCCGCCAGAATGGTCCAGTCCATGGTGCCGACGCGCGGGAAGAACCGCGCCCCAAGGGCGACCGCGAGGGCGACGTTGACCGACATAATCGGGTGTTCAGGTCCAAGGCTCACGCCGCCCGCCAGACCAATAATCAGCGCCAGAATTAAGCCCGGCAGCGCGGAAGGGGGCACCGGAGCACCAATCAACGGCTCGGAGGCCGGATCGGGGCCTGCGTGGCCGGGGCTGTATCGAATCACTAAACCCACCGCAATACCGGTGGCGGTCAGCATACCGATTATCCAGGGGCTTGAGTCGACGTTAACCCCTAAACTGCCAGGTAGCGTAGACCACAGTAACTGCTGCATTACGGCGGCAATTTTCATCACAACCACCAGAATCAGACTGGAGGCAATACCAATTATCAGGGCGGGAACCGATAACAGCAACATGGTTCTGGCTCGCGGATGGAGCATAGTGATTTCCTTTTTACTCTGAGCGCGCAACACTTTGCCGCCAAATGACGAAACCTGCATTGCAAATGGTGCTGAAACGGTAAAGTTATTGTGTGACCGGGATCGATTAATTGTGGGCACTGCCACCGTGGTCGTTGTTGTTATGCCGCCATGAATTTACAGTGTGCCAAAGACTTATTCTGACTTTAGCGGAGCAGTAACAGAATGACAAAGTTTGCATTAACAGGTGATGTAGGCGGGACCAATGCCCGTCTGGCGCTGGTCGATTTAGACAGCGGCGAAATTTCCCACGCCAAAACCTACTCCGGGCTGGATTACCCAAGCCTTGAAGCGGTGGTGCGCGTTTATCTGGATGAGCAAAAGCGGGATGTTAAAGAGGGCTGCATCGCGATTGCCTGCCCGATTACCGGCGACTGGGTGGCGATGACCAACCACACCTGGGCGTTCTCCATCGAAGAGATGAAGAAAAATCTCAACTTCACGCATCTGGAAATTATTAACGATTTTACCGCCGTATCGATGGCGATTCCGATGTTGAAGAAAGAACATCTGATTCAATTCGGCGGCCGCGATCCGGTGGAAGGCAAACCGATTGCCGTGTATGGCGCGGGCACCGGCTTGGGCGTGGCGCATCTGGTTCACGTCGATAAACGTTGGGTCAGCCTGCCGGGCGAGGGCGGTCACGTCGATTTCGCGCCGAACAGCGAAGAAGAAGGGATCATTCTGCAAGAGTTGCGTGCTGAATTGGGCCATGTCTCCGCCGAGCGTGTGCTTTCGGGCCCGGGCCTGGTGTATCTTTATCGTGCGATTGTAAAATCTGACGGTCGTCTGCCGGAGAATCTGCAACCGAAAGACATTACCGAACGCGCACTGGACGACTCCTGCACTGACTGCCGTCGGGCGCTGTCGCTGTTCTGTGTGATCCTTGGCCGATTCGGTGGCAACCTGGCGCTGAACCTCGGTACCTTTGGCGGGGTGTACATTGCCGGAGGCATCGTGCCGCGCTTCTTAGACTTCTTCAAAGCGTCCGGTTTCCGCGGTGGCTTCGAGGACAAAGGGCGTTTCAAATCCTACGTGCAGGACATTCCGGTGTACCTGATCGTACACGACAACCCGGGCCTGATTGGTTCCGGAGCGCATCTGCGTCAGTCGTTAGGCCACGTTCTTTAAGATGAAAAACCTTTGAAATGTAAAAGGCGCTTCTGCGCCTTTTTTACAGATGCATGAGCTGGCGAAATTCTTTCACCTTGCTCCGACTTACCGGCACCTGAAAATCCAGATCCCGTAGTCGGAGGATGTAGGTGTTATTGAACCACGGCTCTATCTCACGAATTTTATTCAGGTTGACGCAGTATGAACGATGGCAGCGGAAGAAGTGCGCTGCCGGAAGCTTGCTGCAAAATTCGCTGATATTCATCGGCATCACCCACGACTCGCGTTTGGTATACACGAAGGTCATCTTCTCGTGCGCTTCCGCGTAATAGATATCGTGAATAGAGGTGACGAAAATCTTGTCGTCGCGAATCAGGTTAATGGTATCGTTTTCACGCTGCGGGGCAACCGCGCTACTGGCTGCCCCGGATTGCTGTTGCCAGGCATTTTCCAGCTTGTGCAGCATCGTCTCAATTCTCGATTCCTGATACGGCTTGAGGATGTAATCAAACGCTTCCAGCTCAAACGCTTCCACCGCATGTTCTTTCCACGCGGTAATAAACACAATAAACGGTTTGTGCGCGAACTGGCTGATGTTCTGCGCCAGCAGCACGCCATCGAGCGAAGGAATATTGATGTCGAGAAAAATGGCGTCGACCCGGTTGTGTTGCAGGAATTTCAGCACGTCCAGCCCGTCGTCAAAGGTGCCGACAATCTCCATCTCACTGTGCGCTTTAATCAGCCAGGTCAGCTCCTGCTGGGCCAGCACTTCATCTTCAACAATGATGACTTTCATATAACGTCCTTATGACAGCAGGCCAGCGGTGGCCGTAACCGGCGTGCGCCGATTCGGTACGTAAAACGCAATCTCGGTGCCGGGCTCCAGCCGACGAATATGTAGGCCTTCGCCATACAGGAGCGTCACGCGGTGATGCACGTTAAGCAGGCCGATTTTATTGCCCGGCATTTCGTTGGCTTCCACGCGGGCGATCACCGCCGGATCGATACCGTGTCCGGTATCGCGCACGCTTACCCGCACCCGATTGCCGCTCTCAGTGATGCTCAGCGTGACTACGCCTTTGCCTTTACAGGGCTGAATGCCGTGGACAATTGCGTTTTCGACCAGCGGCTGGATAAGCAGGCTCGGGATCACGCAGTTCACTTCGTCATCAATGTCGTAAATCACCGTCAGCTTATCGCCAAACCGCGCCTGCTCGATGGCGATGTAATCTTTGATTTGATACAGCTCTTTGCGAATGTCGATCTGCTCGTCGTCTTTCAATTCAATGTTATAGCGCAGATAGCGTGACAGGTTGAAAATCAGCTGCCGCGCGGTGTCTGGATTGAGGCGAATAGACGAGGAAATGGCGTTGAGCGCGTTGAACAAGAAATGGGGATTAATCTTGCTTTGCAGCGCCCGCAGTTCTGCCTTATTTGCCATCTCCCGCAGCTGTTCGGCGCGGGACACTTCCAGCTGAGTGGAGATAATCTGCGACAGGCCGACCGCCATCTCCTGCAACGAAGAGGTAATCTGGTGGGCGGGCCGGTAATAGATTTTTAGCGTGCCGGTGACCACGCCCTTTTCCCACAGCGGGATAATCATTATCGAGTGGATCTCCGGCGTGCGATAGGCCACGTCATCATTGCGGATAATGATTTTTCCGTCGCTTAGTGCCTGGCGAGTACGCGGGCTAATCCCCAAATCGTTCAGTTTGTAATTTTTTTCGCCGAGGCCGACGTAGGCCAGCACTTTCTCATTATCGGTAATCGCCACCGCATCGGCGTGAATATCTTTGCGGATGATGTCGCACACCTGACGCAGAGATTCGCTGTTCACATTGCGGAACAATGGCAGGGTTTTATTGGCGATTTCCAGCGCCAGCTTAGCCTGCCGCGCGGCGATGGCCTCTTTTTCCCCTTCGACGCTGCGAACCAGCAGCACGATAAAGCCAATGCAGACGCTGCCGAGGATCATCGGCACGCCGATTTTTGACACGATATCGAGCCCGAGTGAGACCGTCGGTGCCCAGACCACCACGAGGATCATGGTCAGCGTTTCGCACAGCATCCCGGCCAGAATGCCGACGCGCCAGTGCTGGGCTTTGGGGATTTTGCGGTTGATCCAGCCTGAGAGCAGCCCGGCGACAATGCTGGTGATAAAGCATGGCACCGCCGTGACGCCGCCAATGTCGATCAGATAGCGGTGCGTCCCGGCAATCAAACCGGTGATAGCGCCGACCCAAGGGCCGAACAGAATGCCGCCGGACATTACCGCAATGACGCGGACGTTGACCAGAGAACCTTCGACGTGTACTCCGGACCAGGTACTGAACAGCGCGAACAGAGAGAAGATGGCGGTGACGGCCAGAAGCTCTTTCGGCGTATGCGCCGACTTATGCAGCAGCTCGCGGAACAGGCGGATGCGGATAAGGAAAAACAGGCAAATCAGCATCAGGGCAGCCCTGTCAAAGACCGCCAGCAGCATGTTAAAGATGTCGTGCATGAGTGCGCCGTATGTATCACTGAAAGTAATATGATAAAAAACCTGGCGGGGGATAGCCAGTTATCGTGCGTAATGTGGAACAGGGAAAAGTCGCACTTTTAAAAGGGGATTACTTGCCCCGAGCTGAAATTAGCTGCATTAAAGGTGAAGGCGACGATTTCAAGTAAATCAATTGATATCATTATGTAAAGCAATGCCAACAATATTATCGATAACGGGCAGCGTGAATTTTATTGTTCCGGTCAACACTTCCTCATTTAAGTCCTGAGATTATTTTTCACTCAGCCTCTCGACAGCAGGAAATTAATCAGGTTATTTTCAAAGCATGCCACACAGGTGGCAACGTCGCTCGGACGGTCCGGGCGCTCACGTTATCCGAGGAATCTATGGCTGAGTTCACTCCTGAACGCCGTTTTACGCGTATTGACAGGCTTCCCCCCTACGTATTCAACATTACCGCTGAACTGAAGATGGCTGCGCGTCGGCGCGGCGAAGATATCATCGATTTCAGCATGGGGAATCCTGACGGCGCGACACCGCCCCACATTGTGGAAAAACTCTGTACCGTGGCCCAGCGCCCGGACACTCACGGCTATTCCACTTCACGCGGCATTCCACGCCTGCGCCGGGCGATTTCGCGCTGGTATCAGGAGCGCTATGAGGTGGAGATCGACCCCGAAACTGAAGCCATTGTCACCATCGGCTCTAAAGAAGGGCTGGCGCACCTGATGCTGGCCACGCTCGATCATGGCGACACCGTGCTGGTGCCAAACCCAAGCTATCCCATCCATATTTATGGGGCAGTGATTGCCGGGGCGCAGGTTCGTTCTGTGCCGCTGGTGGAAGGCGTTGATTTCTTCAATGAGCTGGAACGTGCCATACGCGAAAGTTACCCCAAACCGAAAATGATGATTTTGGGCTTCCCATCGAATCCTACCGCGCAGTGCGTGGAGCTGGAATTCTTTGAAAAAGTAGTCGCGCTGGCGAAACGCTACGACGTGCTGGTGGTCCACGATCTGGCCTATGCCGATATCGTATTTGACGGCTGGAAAGCACCGTCAATCATGCAGGTTCCCGGCGCTCGCGATGTGGCGGTAGAGTTCTTCACGCTGTCTAAAAGTTACAACATGGCAGGCTGGCGTATCGGTTTTATGGTCGGTAACGCGGTGTTGGTTAACGCCCTGGCGCGTATCAAAAGCTATCACGACTACGGCACCTTCACTCCGTTGCAGGTCGCAGCGATAGCGGCCCTCGAAGGCGATCAGCAATGCGTGCATGATATTGCCGAGCAGTATAAGCGTCGTCGTGATGTGCTGGTCAAAGGCCTGCACGAAGCCGGATGGATGGTAGAAATGCCGAAGGCGTCGATGTACGTGTGGGCGAAAATCCCGGAGCAGTACGCGGCGATGGGGTCACTGGAATTTGCCAAGAAAATGCTCCAGGAAGCGAAAGTCTGCGTTTCGCCGGGGATTGGGTTCGGCGACTATGGTGACACGCATGTGCGCTTCGCCCTGATTGAGAACCGCGACCGTATCCGCCAGGCCATCCGCGGCATCAAAGCGATGTTCCGCGCCGACGGTTTACTGCCTGCGAATTAATAAGTGACAGGTAGTCTACGATCAAAAACAGGAGCCATTTGGCTCCTGTTTTTTTTACTGCAAGCTCAGGGTTAAACCATCAGGGCGAAGGTGCCTGCCCAGACGATGACCATAAAAGAGATGCCCATAATAAAATATTTCACGTCACATCACTCCGCGTATTACGTGATACGCCCAAATGAAAACAATCCTGACTGAGTATAGAGAGTTGACACCGCCTCGAATAAAATTGGGATTTGTCCCGTTTTACCCTTCGGCACCACCTCAAAATTCTGTGCTTCATGTGCTACAGACGGCGCTAATGTACGCTTAAAAATGGAGGGTGACAAGTATGATTTTTTTATTAATTTTTAGTTACTTACGACTGTCGTGAAACGGCGACACATTAATTTCATTGTGCAATAAATGCAGATTTAGCGACGCCAAAATGAACCCCAAAACGGGCAGTTAGTACCACATTGAAATTATAGGGTTTTTAAAACAAAAGAGGGGGCGGGCAGCAAGGTGCTGACCGCCAGTGAGACTCAGACAGGAGCGTTAGAACTGATATTTATAGGCGATTTTAAAACGCTTATCGGCATCAGCGATGTAGGTGTTGTTGTCCTGGATGTAGGTAAAGGCGCTGACAGAGTTGTGCTTATCGAAGGAATAGCCCAGACCTACCCCGGCGAAATAGCCTTTGTAATTATCACCGTCATCATTTTTCGAGCCATAAGAGCCCGCTGCCACACTGAGTAAGCGCAAATTGCTGGTCAACGGTTTCAGCATAAAGAGCCCGATATAACCGCTGCTGCCCGAGGTGTCCATCAGGTCAAAACCGTTTTCCTCAGACGGAGAGCCGCTAAAACCAGGCTGAGCGCAGGCTTTATTTTTACCTTTATCACAGCCAAAGGTGTCCCCGGTGTTGTAGGAGTATCCGGCCATAGGGAAGAACTGGAAACCTGCGGGTTGGAAACCGAAATAGCTCAGGGGAATAAACGTCCCCAACGAATAGTTGGTTTGCGATGCCCCGTTGGGGAGATCGTTTTTACCGAAGTTAAAGTTAAAAATACCAATCGGAAACAGCCACGAGCCGCCGACGCGCCACTCACTGGCATCACTGTTGATTTTGACATTGATTTTCCGGGCTTCATCCAGCGCCAGAGATCCGGAAAATTGCACATCGCTGTCGTCCATATCGTAGTTATCTGACCACGCCACGCCGACTTTGGTGGTGACTTTAGTCGGGTCATCATCCGACTTTTCTTGATTGGTTTTGACCGTGCCTGCCTGGGCCAGGGCAAGCACGGGAAGGAACCCGAAGGTAATAATGAATAAGGAACGTATTTTGGTATACATAGAAATCCGGAGGGGGCAAACAGGCCGCCAATGAGCGAAAACCCGCCATCCTACACGCGACGACAAGCCATACCGGAGGTTTAGATTTAAATCTTGATTTAGTTTTGGATGTTGGTTTTTAAGCGGGGGAGGGGAACCATGGTGTCCCCTGCAGGAATCGAACCTGCAACTAGCCCTTAGGAGGGGCTCGTTATATCCATTTAACTAAGGGGACGAAGCGGCACGAGTATAGCGTTTTTTGGCAGGCACGTTAAGCACATAGCCAACTGACTGCTCAAAGTGTCGCCATCGCCCCCATTAAGTTAACCTTTTTCTTGTTCCTGGGCTTTGGCTTTGGCCTCGGCTTTGCGTTTATTGCTCATGTCATTGCGGATTTGCGCGTGGCTCATGAGGGCAAAAATAAACGTCCCACCGCAGATGTTCCCGGCCAGCGTCGGCAGGGCGAAAGGCCAGAAGAAGTCGTGCCATTGCAGGGTGCCGCCGAACACCAGATAGAGAATTTCCACCGAGCCGACCACAATATGCGTGGTGTCACCCAGGGCAATCAGCCAGGTCATCAGGATAATCACCACGATTTTGGCCGCACCAGCGGCGGGGAACATCCATACCATCGTGGCAATTAACCAGCCGGAAATAATGGCGTTGGCAAACATCTCAAGGGGCGAGTTTTTCATCACGTCCATGCCGATTTTGGTGAAAGCATCGCGGGTAGGTTCATCAAAAATAGGCATGAATTCGAAGGCCCAGGCGGCGACGCCGGTGCCGATGATATTCCCCAATAACACCACCCCCCACAGCCGCATAAGCAGAGCAAAATTTCCCGCCGTTGGGCTTTGCATCACCGGTAAAACAGCAGTGACCGTGTTTTCGGTAAACAGCTGCTGGCGGGCCATAATCACGATGATAAAACCAAAGGTATAACCGAGGTTCTCCAGCAGAAATCCGCCGGGCACACCTTCCAGCTGCACGTGGAAAATCCCTTTTGCCAGCAACGAGGCTCCCATCGACAGCCCGGCCGCAATCGCCGACCACAGCAGGGCCATTGCATCGCGCTCAAGCTCTTTTTCACCATCCTGACGAATATGTTCATGAATGGCCATCGCCCTTGAAGGCAGGCGGTCCTCATCGACTTCGATCTTATCGCCGCGCTGCTTCTCATCACTCTCGACTTCCAACTCTTCGGTATGGTTGTCGATTTTCTCTTTGTCTGTATTGTCCATCCGGCGCGTTACCTTAGTCTGTTGATCCTCGGTAAAGCGTAGCGGGTTTTATCGGGCCGCTCCTCACTCCAGAATCTTAATTTTGGCTTATGACATGAATAGCGATACGTCTATTTCAAAATGTGTATAAAATCAGTAAGAGCAGTGATTTCTTTACAGGGAGATATTTATGAATTTTCGCCTGTCTGCGCTTGCGCTGAGCGCGACGCTGTTGGTGGGATGCGCCAGCACGGGTGATCAGCCAGAGGGGCGTTCGGATCCATTCGAAGGATTTAACCGTACGATGTACGATTTCAACTTCAACGTGTTAGATCCGTATGTGCTTCGTCCGGTTGCTGTGGCGTGGCGAGACTATGTCCCGCAGCCTGCGCGTAACGGCATCGGCAACTTCACCAGTAACCTCGAAGAGCCGGCGATCATGGTCAACATGTTCCTGCAGGGCGACCCGTATCAGGGGATGGTTCACTTCACGCGCTTTTTCCTGAACACGGTGTTAGGGATGGGTGGTTTCATTGATGTTGCGGGTCTGGCGAATCAGAAACTGCAGCGTGTTCAGCCGCACCGTTTCGGCAGCACGATGGGGCATTATGGCGTGGGTTATGGCCCGTATCTGCAATTGCCGTTCTATGGCAGCTTCACCGTGCGTGAAGATGTTGGCGACATGGCGGATGACCTCTATCCGGTGCTGTCATGGCTAACCTGGCCGATGTCTATCGGTAAATGGATGGTCGAAGGGGTTGAAACCCGTGCGCAACTGCTGAATTCTGATGGCCTGCTGCGCCAGTCGACGGATCCGTATATCACCGTGCGTGAAGCCTACTTCCAGCAGCATGACTTTATTGCCAACGGCGGTAAGCTGAGTACGGAAGATAACCCGAATGCCAAGGCAATCGAGGACGAGCTGAAAGATATCGACTCTCAGTAATCGGGGGAGGAAATAAAAAAGGTGAGCATCGCGCTCACCTTTTTTTATGCCTGATAAGAAATTATCAGAAGCGGTAGTTGAAGTTAGAGCCGAACAGCCACGCTTTACCTTCAGAGCGGAAGGTGTAAGGACCTTCTTCGATGGTCACGTTCTGACCATGCATGTAGGACGCCCCCACGTCGATAGACGCATCCTGGTTAAACGCATAGGTTGCCCCTGCGCTCAGCCAAAAACGGTCCTGATCCGGGATAGAGATAGAACGGTGATCGGCGGGAACCGGGCTGTCATCAAAGGCGATACCGGTACGGAAGGTCCAGTTGTCGTCATAGTAATAGGTGGTACCCAGCGCCAGACGCCATGCATCTTTAAAGCTTTCATCTTTATAGAACAGGGTTTCGCCGCTGTTGCCAGTGGCTTTCAGCTCCTGGAATTGGCTCCAGCTGGTGTAGGTAGCGCTATAGTGGATAGCCCACTGCGGCGCAACGCGGTTGTAGCCTGACAGTTCCCACATTTCCGGCAGGTTCAGCGTCAGAGAACCGTTGGTGGTATTGCCATCGGTGCCCAACGGCAGGCCGAAGTTGCCGAGGATCTGGTTGTAGGCCGACGGCAGGTTACTCTTATAATCGCCGTCGAAGTCGATTTTGACCTCGGAACGGTAGGTAAAGCCGTAACGGTTATTTTTATCCAGTTCATACAGGATACCGGCGTTCCAGCCGAAGCCCCATTCATCACCCTTCAGGTGCGCAATCTGGGTATCAGCAGGGATCTGTGCCACCTGACCGGCGAGTGCAGGCGGCAGTGCGCCAGAGCCTGCCACAATCTGACCTAAGTCACCGGCATAGCGCTCGATCTTGGCTTTCGCATAGACCGCATCAAAGCCCACGCCGAAGCTCCAGTTGCTGTTCAGGCGATAGGCACCGCTCAGGTTCAGGTTAACGGTGGTGAGGTCAGTTTTACCCCCCATGCTACCTGCGGCGTAACTATCGTTAAATTCGGTTGCCAGGCCATAGTTAGAGGTAACGGAAGCCCCCCAACCAAATTGTTCGTTAAGAGGCATGACAAAGTGTAAGTTCGGCACCCAGGCAACCGGGGCGATATTATCGGCATCGGTACTTTTACCGGTTGGCGATTTACCGGAGATGTTCACGTCCGGATCGATATAGACAGCACCGGCAGAAAATTGCGGGCGGTCATACATCATAATCAATGCTGGGTTACGGCTGGCGTTACCCGGATCGTCGGCGATAGCGCCTTCACCAGAATAAGCACGGCCTAAACCAGAGGCAGAAAATTCATTTAACTGGAAGCCTGCTGACCAGGCCTGAGAGGAAACAAGTGCCACTGCAACTGCGAGAGCAGATTTCGTAAAACGGGTTTTTTGGCTCATGACCATAACCTCAATCGAGTTATTTTTATGCAAAATTTGTTACATGCCGTAACAGAAGCGCGAAGTGTAGGGTCTGTGTTACGTCAGAGAAATCAGACCAGTGCCGAGAGTATAGGTCTGACCAGATGGGATGTTGCAAGTATGTTTATAAGTTTTTTCAATTGTGATCTAAGAAACGCGATCCGCTTGGCAAAATTGGGGTCAGGAAAGTTCCCTTGAAAGGGGGGTTTTTGTTTTAGATCATTTTTAATTGTGATTTAGGTCACTTATGGCCGTTCAAATTAATATCAACTGGAGAGGCTGACAGCAGGGGCGTAAAATAGCCGCATTGTTTGTCTGGCACCCCAGGTGCAATTACAGAGGATATCTACCATGAGTAAATGCAGTGCTGATGAAACCCCGGTTTGCTGCTGTATGGATGTTGGCACCATTATGGACAACACCGATTGCACCGCGTCTTATAGCCGCGTATTTGCTAACCGTGCTGAAGCTGAAGAAACTCTGGCTGCGCTGACTGAAAGAGCGCGTGGCGTGGAGTCCGAACCCTGCGTTATTACCCCAACCTTTAAAGAGGTAGAGGGTGGCGTTCAACTGGATATTGATTTCGTGTTTAGCTGTGAAGCCGAAACGCTGATTTTCCAGCTCGGTCTGCGTTAATCCCTTCTCTCAAATGCCTCTGCCATGCAGGGGCATTTTCTTTTTTATCTCAGTGTGTTTTGGCTCCCACTTTTAGGCTTCCCTGATTGGCTGGATGTAAAAAATTAGTTAAGACTGTTATCAGGTCAGACCACTTTTTTTACATTATCAGGGGAAGGTTATGAGTAAGGCATTACCGCTTATCACCCGTCAGGGCGATCGTATTGCTATTGTCAGCGGGTTACGTACGCCTTTTGCTCGTCAGGCGACGGCGTTTCACGGTATTCCGGCGATCGATCTGGGCAAGATGGTCGTCGGTGAATTGCTGGCTCGCAGCGAAATTCCCCCCGAAGTCATCGAACAACTGGTGTTTGGCCAGGTGGTACAAATGCCGGAAGCGCCCAACATCGCCCGTGAAATCGTGCTCGGCACCGGCATGAGCGTGCACACCGACGCCTACAGCGTCAGCCGCGCCTGTGCGACCAGTTTTCAGGCGGTCGCCAACGTGGCGGAAAGCCTGATGGCGGGCACCATCCGCGCCGGAATTGCCGGTGGCGCGGATTCTTCTTCCGTTCTGCCGATAGGCGTGAGTAAAACGCTGGCCCGCACCCTGGTGGATGCCAACAAAGCCCGCACGATGGGGCAGAAACTCAAACTCTTCTCGCGTCTGCGGCTGAAAGATTTGGCCCCGGTTCCGCCAGCGGTGGCGGAATATTCCACGGGTTTGCGTATGGGCGACACCGCAGAGCAAATGGCGAAAACGTGGGGCATCACCCGCGAACAGCAGGATGCGCTGGCGCATCGTTCCCATCTGCATGCGGCGAAAGCCTGGGCTGAAGGCAAGCTGGCTGACGAAGTGATGACGGCCTATGCGCCACCGTTCCGTGAGCCGCTGGAGCAGGATAACAATGTGCGCACCAATTCGTCGCTGGCGGATTACGCCAAACTGCGCCCGGCGTTCGATCGTAAGCATGGCACGGTGACGGCGGCCAACAGCACCCCTCTGACCGATGGCGCTGCGGCGGTTATCCTGATGACCGAATCTCGCGCCAAAGAGCTGGGCCTCAAGCCGCTCGGCTATCTGCGTAGCTATGCGTTTACCGCGATTGATGTGTGGCAGGATATGCTGCTGGGTCCGGCGTGGTCGACGCCGCTGGCGTTGGAACGCGCCGGGCTGACGATGGCCGACTTAACCCTGTTTGATATGCATGAAGCCTTTGCCGCCCAGACGTTGTCGAACCTGCAGCTGATGGCGAGTGAGCGTTTTGCCCGCGACGTGCTGGGGCGCAGCCATGCGACCGGTGAAGTCGATGACAGTAAATTCAATGTGCTCGGTGGGTCGATTGCCTACGGTCACCCTTTCGCGGCGACAGGCGCACGTATGATCACCCAAACGCTGAACGAGCTGCGTCGTCGCGGCGGTGGCTTCGGTCTGGTGACCGCCTGCGCGGCGGGTGGTTTAGGCGCGGCGATGGTTCTGGAGGCCGAATAATGGAAACGACATCTGCATTTACCCTTACTGAGCGCCTCGATAACGTGGCCGTTATCACGATTGACGTTCCCGGCGAAAAAATGAATACCCTGAAAGCTGAGTTTGGCGTTCAGGTGCGGGCTATCCTCAAGCAAATCCGTGAAAACAAAGCGTTGCGTGGGGTGGTGATTATCTCCGCCAAGCCGGATAACTTTATTGCCGGGGCCGATATCAACATGATCGGCGAATGCAAAACGGCGCAGGAAGCCGAAGCCCTGGCGCGTCAGGGGCAACAGATCATGGCGGAAATCCATGCGCTACCGATCCCCGTTGTGGCGGCGATTCACGGAGCCTGTCTTGGCGGTGGTCTGGAACTGGCGTTAGCCTGTCATAGCCGTATCTGTTCCGACGATGCCAAAACGATGCTCGGTTTACCGGAGGTGCAGCTCGGGCTGTTACCGGGATCGGGCGGCACGCAACGCTTACCGCGCCTGGTCGGGATCAGCACCGCGCTGGACATGATCCTTAGCGGCAAGCAGCTTCGGGCGCGTCAGGCCTTAAAAGTGGGGCTGGTTGACGATGTGGTCCCGCACTCCATTCTGCTGGAGGCCGCCGTTGAGCTGGCGAAGCAGGAGCGCCCGACCAGCCGTCGACTGCCGGTGCGCGAACGTATACTGGCCGGTCCTTTGGGACGTAGCCTGGTATTCAGCATGGCGGCGAAAAAAACCGAACAGAAAACGCACGGCAACTATCCGGCTACCGGACGTATCTTGAAGGTACTGGAAACCGGGCTGTCGCAGGGCAGCAGCAGCGGGTATGAGGCGGAAGCGCGGGCGTTTGGCGAACTGGCGATGACTCCGCAGTCCAAAGCCCTGCGCTCGATTTTCTTTGCCAGTACTGAGGTGAAGAAGGACCCGGCGGCCAGCGCCGAGCCGCAGCCGCTGCATTCTGTCGCGGTGATCGGTGGCGGCCTGATGGGCGGCGGAATTGCCTTTGTCACCGCCAGTAAGGCGAAACTGCCGGTACGTATAAAGGATATCAATGCCAAAGGCATTAACCATGCGTTGAAGTACAGCTGGGAGCTGCTTGATAAAAAGGTGCGCCGCCGCCATATCCGATCGAGTGAGCGTGACACTCAACTGGCGTTGATTTCCGGCACGACTGACTATCGCGGTTTTTCGCATCGGGATGTGGTCATCGAAGCGGTGTTTGAAGATTTATCGTTGAAACAACAGATGGTGGCGGACGTGGAAGCGAATTTTGCCCCACACACTATTTTTGCGTCTAACACCTCGTCGTTACCGATTAGTGATATTGCCGCGCAGGCTCAGCGTCCGGAGCAGGTAATTGGCCTGCATTTCTTCAGCCCGGTGGAAAAAATGCCGCTGGTGGAAGTGATCCCGCATGCGGCAACCTCGGAAACGACCATTGCCACCACCGTGAAGCTGGCGAAACAGCTCGGTAAAACGCCGATCGTGGTGGCTGATAAAGCGGGCTTCTACGTCAACCGTATTCTGGCACCTTATATTAATGAAGCGATACGATTGCTGACGGAAGGCGAATCCATTGAACAGATTGATGGCGCGTTGACCCAATTTGGCTTCCCGGTGGGGCCAATCCAACTTTTGGATGAGGTGGGAATTGATACCGGGACTAAAATTATTCCAGTGCTGGAAAGCGCGTATGGGGATCGTTTTAGTGCGCCTGCAAATATCATTAACGCAATTTTGAATGACGATCGCAAAGGCAGAAAAAATGGTCGTGGTTTCTATCTTTACGACGCAAAAGGGCGTAAAAGCAAAAAACAGCCTGACCCTGCAATTTATACGCTTATTGGGCGTGGGCAGAAGGGCACGCTGTCCGGCCAGCAGATTGTCGAGCGCTGCGTGATGATGATGCTGAACGAAGCCGCACGTTGCTTTGATGAGCAGGTTGTTCGTAGCGCCCGCGATGGCGACATCGGGGCGGTGTTTGGTATTGGTTTTCCGCCGTTTTTAGGCGGCCCGTTCCGCTATATGGATAGCCTCGGTGCGGGGGAAGTCGTGGCGATACTGCAACGCCTCGCCGCCCAATTTGGGCCACGGTTCACGCCGTGTGATGCACTAACAAGGATGGCAGAAAAGGGCCTGGCCTTTTGGCCCGAAAATGAAACTGAGACGTTACGTTGAGGTCAAATAAAGGTAAATCCTGACATGGGTTAACGCTGCTGGATGGCTATTTTGTAAACAAAGATTGACTATACTTACGCCATTAAGGTAAAAAACAGCGTTTCATTCATCGAATGGATCAGGCACAATGCCCGGCCACTGAGTAGGCGGCGTTATCTTACGTTGGGTTTACTTCGGTGCTTCTGGTTAACAAAAGCGGTGCAATATGCAAGTTTTTATCATGCGTCACGGCGACGCTGCCCTCGATGCAGCCAGCGACTCGGTTCGTCCACTCACTACCTGTGGTTGCGATGAATCCCGTCAAATGGCGAACTGGCTGAAAGGTCAAAAAGTGGATATTGAGCGCGTTCTGGTCAGCCCGTTCTTACGAGCAGAACAAACGCTGGATGTGGTGGGGGAGTGCATGAACCTGCCAAAAGAGATCGATGTCCTGCCGGAACTCACGCCGTGCGGCGATGTAGGGCTGGTAAGCGCCTATCTACAGGCGCTGGCAAACGAAGGTGTTGCCTCTGCGCTGGTGGTTTCTCACCTGCCGCTGGTGGGCTACCTGGTTTCCGAGCTCTGCCCAGGCGAAACACCGCCAATGTTCTCGACATCCGCGATTGCCAACGTCACGCTGGATGCCAGCGGGCAAGGCCATTTTAACTGGCAAATGAGCCCGTGCAATCTGAAGATGGCTAAAGCCATCTAAGTGAGAGGCGGGTGAGCCGTGCGCTTCCCGCCACTTTTCCCCGTCTCTTTTCCGCCACCTTTAACGCTGAATAGTTAGCGTTAAGGTAATTCCGGCGGCTGCCACTCTTCCACTTCGATCAACACCAGCAACGCGGCATCTCCGCCGTACTCTTTCGGTGCCTGATGAAACGCCATCACGTGCGGGTGCTGCGCCAGCCACAGCGGTGTTTGCTGCTTCAATATATGCTTCCCATGCCCGTGCATCACACAGGCACAAAACACGTGTTCTCGACGACAGGCGGCAATCAGCGCGCCTAACTCCTGTTTCGCCTGCATCTGCGTCAGCCCGTGCAAATCGAGGAACAGCTCCGGGGAATAATCACCGCGACGCAGCTTCTTGGCCTCAAAATGGCTGACGTCATGGCGCACGTATTTCATCGCGCCTTCAGTATTCAGCAGCGGCTGAAACTCATCGGAAAAATAGTGGCTGTTATCGACCTGCTCCTGAAGCAAACGCTTCACCGGCACTTCGCTGACTTTCTTACGCGTCGGGCGATGGACAATGGTGTCCTGCTTAATCTGGCGGGTGCCGGTCATCAGCTGACGGAACAGCGCCTGATCCTCGTCGCTGAGTGAGGTTTTCTTCTTCATCTTCTCTTCTCATTTTCGCTTTGCGGCAGTTTACCCGACTCTTGGGGCGCACGGGCAGAGAAAACGCCAATTTCTCCCATCCTGCGATGCAAGAAAGCTGATTTATCGGCGTCTTCATGGCAAACTAGCCGCCGAATTTCAGCGATGGGCCCTGGAGGGGAAAGTGGATAAAATTTTTGTCGATGAAGCAGTCAATGAGCTGCATACCATTCAGGATATGTTGCGCTGGTCAGTCAGCCGCTTTAGCGCGGCGGGGATCTGGTACGGTCATGGCACGGACAACCCGTGGGACGAGGCCGTTCAGCTGGTGCTGCCTTCACTCTATTTACCGCTGGATATTCCTGAAGACATGCGCAGCGCGCGTCTGACCTCCAGTGAAAAACATCGCATCGTTGAGCGCGTGATTCGCCGCGTCAACGAGCGTATTCCGGTCTCCTATCTGACAAACAAAGCCTGGTTCTGCGGCCACGAATTTTATGTGGATGAACGCGTGCTGGTGCCGCGCTCGCCGATTGGTGAGCTTATCAACAACCGTTTTTCCGGCCTGATTTCTCATCAGCCTGAGCATATTCTGGATATGTGTACCGGCAGTGGCTGTATCGCCATCGCCTGCGCCTATGCCTTCCCGGAAGCGGAAGTGGATGGCGTGGATATCTCTGCCGACGCGCTGGCCGTAGCCGAGCAAAACATCGAAGAGCACGGTCTTATCCATCACGTGACCCCCATCCGTTCCGACCTCTTCCGCGACCTGCCAAAAGTGCAGTACGACCTGATTGTCACCAATCCGCCTTACGTTGACGCGGAAGACATGGCCGACCTGCCGAACGAATATCGCCACGAGCCGGAACTGGGTCTGGCATCCGGTTCTGATGGCCTGAAACTGACACGCCGTATCCTGGGCAACGCACCGGATTACCTGACTGACGACGGCATTCTGATTTGTGAAGTCGGTAACAGCATGGTACATCTGATAGAGCAGTATCCTGACGTTCCGTTCACCTGGCTTGAGTTTGATAACGGCGGTGACGGCGTCTTTATGCTCACCAAAGCGCAGCTTGTGGCTGCCCGCGAACACTTCAGCATCTATAAAGACTAATTAAAATACGATGGAGCCGTGATGGCCGGAAACACAATTGGACAACTCTTTCGCGTAACCACCTTCGGCGAATCCCACGGCGTGGCCCTCGGCTGCATCGTGGACGGTGTGCCGCCGGGCATTCCTCTGACGGAGGCGGATCTGCAGCACGACCTCGACCGTCGCCGTCCTGGCACTTCGCGCTATACCACCCAGCGCCGCGAACCGGACCAGGTGAAAATCCTCTCTGGGGTGTTCGAAGGCGTGACCACTGGCACCAGCATTGGCCTGCTGATTGAGAACACCGATCAACGCTCTCAGGATTACAGTGCCATTAAAGACGTTTTCCGTCCGGGTCATGCCGATTACACCTACGAGCAAAAATACGGTCTGCGCGACTATCGCGGTGGCGGTCGTTCTTCTGCCCGTGAAACGGCGATGCGCGTTGCCGCCGGTGCGATTGCCAAGAAATACCTGGCACAGAAATTCGGCATTGTTATCCGCGGTTGTTTGACCCAAATGGGCGATATCCCACTGGAAATCAAAGACTGGGAGCAGGTGGAACAGAACCCGTTCTTTTGCCCGGATCCGGATAAAATCGAGGCGCTCGACGAACTGATGCGCGCCCTGAAAAAAGAAGGCGACTCGATTGGAGCCAAGGTCTCCGTGGTCGCTGACGGCGTACCGCCGGGACTCGGCGAGCCGGTATTTGACCGTCTCGATGCAGACATTGCTCACGCGCTGATGAGCATCAATGCGGTGAAAGGCGTTGAGATTGGCGACGGGTTTGGCGTTGTCAGCCTGCGCGGCAGTCAGAATCGGGATGAGATAACCCACGCCGGTTTCCAGAGCAACCACGCCGGTGGCGTACTGGGCGGGATCAGTAGCGGACAGCAAATCATTGCTCACATGGCGCTGAAACCGACCTCCAGCATCACCGTACCGGGTCGTACCATCAATCGTTTTGGCGAAGAAGTCGAGATGATCACCAAAGGCCGTCACGATCCCTGTGTTGGGATCCGCGCGGTGCCTATCGCGGAAGCGATGCTGGCGATCGTTCTGATGGATCATCTGCTGCGCCAGCGTGCGCAAAATGCCGATGTGACCACCACGCTTCCTCGCTGGTAGTTCTCTCCAGGGAAATGCGGGAAAATGAAAAAAACCGTTATTGCGCTGCTGGCCTTGCTGGCTAGCAGCGTGGGACACGCCGCCACGCCGTGGCAAAAAATCACCCAGCCGATTCCGGGTACCGCGCAGTCGATTGGTGCCTTTGCCAACGGCTGTATCGTCGGGGCGGAAGGGCTGCCGTTGCGTTCCGATAACTATCAGGTGATGCGTACCGATCAGCGTCGCTACTTCGGTCATCCGGACCTTGTCCTGTTCATTCAGCGTCTAAGCAACCAGGTGCATAATCTGGGACTTGGCACGATGCTGATTGGCGATATGGGGATGCCTGCGGGCGGGCGCTTTAACGGCGGTCACGCCAGCCATCAATCCGGGCTGGACGTCGACATTTTCCTGCAACTTCCACAAACCCGCTGGACCTCTGCGCAGCTGCTTAAACCGCAGGCGCTGGATCTGGTGGCGGCTGATGGCAAGCGTGTGGTGCCGTCGCTGTGGACGCCGCACATCAGCGCACTGATTAAACTGGCCGCCAAAGATAACGACGTGACGCGTATTTTCGTCAACCCGGCGATTAAACAGCAGCTGTGCCTGGATGCGGGAACCGACCGCGACTGGCTGCGAAAAGTGCGTCCGTGGTTCCAACATCGCGCCCATATGCACGTGCGTTTACGCTGCCCGGCCGGGAGCGTAGAGTGTGAAGACCAGGTCGCGCCCCCGGCAGGCGATGGCTGTGGGGCTGAGTTACAAAGCTGGTTTGAGCCACCGAAACCGGGAACCACCAAACCTGTGAAGAAGACGCCACCGCCGTTGCCGCCTTCCTGCCAGGCGCTACTGGATGAGCATGTCCTCTGATGGAACATTTCACTGAGATATTTATGGTGTCACCGCTGCTGCTGGTGGCACTTTTCTTTATCGCGCTGCTGGCCGGGTTTATTGATTCCCTGGCCGGGGGCGGCGGTCTGCTGACCATCCCGGCGCTGCTGGCTGTGGGGATGTCACCGGCAAATGCGCTGGCCACTAACAAACTGCAGGCCTGCGGTGGGTCGCTATCGTCCTCGCTCTATTTTATACGGCGCAAAGTGGTCAGCCTGGCTGACCAGAAGCTCAATATCCTGATGACCTTTATTGGCTCGATGAGCGGCGCGCTGCTGGTACAGCACGTGCAGTCAGACATTCTGCGTCAAATTCTGCCGCTGCTGGTGATCGGCATTGGCCTCTATTTCCTGCTGATGCCAAAGCTTGGCGAGGAAGACCGTCAGCGTCGCCTGCACGGGTTGCCGTTTGCGCTGGTGTCAGGCGGCTGCGTCGGCTTTTATGACGGATTTTTCGGCCCCGGTGCGGGCTCGTTTTATGCGCTGGCGTTTGTGACGCTGGCCGGTTTTAATCTCGCCAAATCCACCGCGCACGCCAAAGTGCTTAACGCCACCTCAAACGTCGGCGGTTTGCTGCTGTTTATCATCGGCGGCAAGGTGATTTGGGGAACCGGTTTTGTGATGATGGCAGGACAATTTTTAGGGGCGCGAATGGGATCGCGACTGGTGCTCAGCAAAGGACAAACGCTGATCCGGCCGATGATCGTCATCGTTTCGGCGGTAATGAGCGCAAAACTTCTCTATGACAGTCACGGGGCGGAGATCCTCCAGTGGTTGGGAATTCATTAATGCAACAACAACACCATTATCAGCAGCTGATCGACATTTTCGACAGTTGCTTTGCTGATGATTTTAATACCCGTCTGATTTCAGGCGAGGACGAACCAATTTATCTTCCTGCTGATGCCGATGTGCCGTACAACCGCATCGTCTTTGCGCATGGCTTTTATGCCAGCGCTCTGCATGAGATTTCGCACTGGTGCATTGCGGGTGCCGAGCGCCGCAAGCTGGTGGATTTTGGCTACTGGTATTGCCCGGATGGGCGGGATGCCAAAACCCAGGGCCAGTTCGAAGATGTGGAAGTCAAACCCCAGGCGTTTGACTGGCTGTTTTGTGCCGCGGCGGGTTTCCCGTTCAACGTCAGCTGCGACAATCTCGAAGGGGATGTTGAGCCTGACCGCATCGTGTTCCAGCGTCGGGTGCATGCGCAGGTGATGACCTATCTCGCAGAAGGGATCCCGGCACGTCCGGCGCGCTTCATCGCGGCATTACAAGATTATTATCAAACGCCGACGTTAACGGCGGAACACTTCCCCTGGCCGGAAGATCTAAATTGAGGAAAGAAGATGATCGCAGAATTTGAATCGCGCATTCTGGCGTTGATTGATGACATGGTAGAGCACGCCAGTGACGATGAACTGTTTGCCAGCGGCTATCTGCGCGGCCACCTGACGCTCGCGGTAGCAGACCTGGAAGCAGGGGACGATCACTCTCCAGAAGCGGTCTACGAAAAAGTGACCCAGAGCCTGCAAAAAGCCATCCATGCCGGGGAACTGAACCCGCGCGATCAGGCGCTGGTCCTCGGCATGTGGGACACCCTGTTCCAGCAGGCAAAATTCAAGTGAGACCAAAAATGTAGGTCGGGTAAGCGCTGCGCCACCCGACGAAAAAGCCCCCGATTTCGCAACCGGGGGCTTTTTTATTACCAGTACAGCGGCCAAATCTGGCGCAGGCGGGCCATCGCTTCGAGATAGAAATAGTCGCCCCAGCTGCAACACTGGTCGACGCCTTTGCCGCTCGCCATGTGATACACCGAATGCTTGAGCAAGCCTTCGCACGCTTCGTCGTCGCGAGCGAGATAGTTGTCGGTCAGGGATTTCATGATACGCAGCGCCATTTCTTCATAATGTGCGCGATGCGGGTCGAGTGTAGGCAGCGCTTTAACCAATTCCAACAAGCCACAGGCGGCAATGGCGGCAGCGGAACTGTCGCGCACCGCGTCGGTGCCGAGCAGGGCTAAATCCCAGTGGCAGACCTCATCTTCCGGCAGGCGGTTGAGGAAGTAGTGTGCCAGGCTGCGGGAAAGTTCGACCATGCTGCTGTCGCCGGTATGCAGATAACTCAGCAGGAAACCGTAAATCCCCCACGCCTGGCCGCGAGACCAGCAGGAGGTGTCGCTATACCCCTGATGGGTATTACCGAAACGCGGCTCACCGGTGACCACATCCATATAGTAGGTGTGCCAGGTCGACGCATCATCGCGCACAATGTAGCGCGCGGCCTGTTCGACGTGCGCGGTGGCGGCGTCGGCATAGCACGGGTCGCCGGTTTGTTCACTGGCCCAGTACAGCAGCGGCAGGTTCATGTTGCAGTCGATTATCATGCGGCCCTGCTGTTCAGGGTCATTCAAATCGCCCCATGCCTGAATGATTTTCGCCGTTGGGTTAAAGCGCTCCATCAGGGCATCGGCTGCCTGAAGGGCGCTTTGACGCGCGGCTTCATTTCCGGTCAGCCGCCAGGCGCTGACGCAGGAGAGTGAATACAGAAAGCCTAAATCGTGCGTGGCGGTGTCGATGCGCTGCTCGATGCGTTCGGCGAAAGAGGGCAAAGTGCGCTCTGCGGCTTCACGGAAACGAACCTCACCGGTCATTTCCCACGCCAGCCACAGCTGTCCGGTCCAGAAACTGGTGGTCCATTCGACATTTTTAGTGCGCGGCCAGACGCCGTTTTCACAGGCTTCACCCGGGAAGCTATCGCCAAATGCGGCAATATTGGTATCCAGTTTTTGTGTGATGCGGGTCAGCGCGGCGTCCAGACTTTGACGCAGCGCAGGCCGGTCGATGGCGTACAGCTCAACCGGGCGCAACGGCTCAGTAACAACGGAACGGGTCATAACGTCTCCTTAATGACTTTTAGCAGGGGCAATGGATACCGCGTCCAGCGTCTGGGCGTCCTCGGGATGAGGATCGCGGTCAGAGCGGCAGCGTGAAAGGGTGAAGCTGGAAACCAGAGTGAAGAACAGGGCGCAGCAGCCCATCATCAGGTAGGTTTGCTCGAACCCGATTTTGGCGTACAGGTAGCCAGCCGGTGGCGCGACCACCACTGAGCCGACGTAAATCATCGCCTGATAGCCCAGCAGATACATGGTGGCGTTCACCTTTTTATGGAAATGCTCGGCGATGTATTTGAATACCGACACCAGCAACAGTGCGATTTCCATGCCGTACAACGGTTTGATAATCGAAATAGCCAGCGGGTCAGTCGTCAGGCCGGAGGCGATCAGACGTGCGCCGACCACCAGACCGCAGAGTAACAACCCTTTTTTCGCCCCGTAACGGTTAACCAGGACAGGGATGAACATCATCATCACGAATTCGGTCCCGGACTGAATCATGCTCAGGTAACCGTACCAGGCGTTGCCCTGTTCTTTGGTAGCAAAGAACGAAACAAAGTAGCGAGGGAACTGCTGCTCGGCGATGAACATCATCCACGCCACGCCCGCCACATACAGACTGAACATCCAGAATTTGCGGTTTTTCAACAGCAGAATGACGTCGCTAAAAACGATTTTATTTTCAGAGATGACATTGTTACTGCGCAGCTGCTCATCACCGATTTTCAGGCTGATTAACACCAGCAGCATCAACACTGAGGTGGCGCTGCTGACGAGGAAGTTCGCCAACGGTGTCAGATTAAACAGTACGCCAGAGACGGATGCCGCCAGCGCCCAGCCCAGCGATCCCCACATGCGGATCCTGCCAAACTCGAGGTTATACAGGCGGCTAAAGCGGTCAGCATAGGATTCCGATGCCGCTACGCCAGCATACCAGCCGAGACTGAGATACAGCGCGCCGACAATAATCCCGACGGTGGTGTGGCTCAGCAATAACGGCTGATAGACCACGATAAAGAACGGGGCCATCAGCGCAGACACGGCACACACAAAATAGAGCAGCCATTTGCTCATGCCGATTTTGTCCATGATGTAGCCGTAAACCGGCTTCATGATCACCGCGAACACGCCGTTGATGGCGAAGACGCTGCCAATGGTGATGCTGTCCAGACCGACCTTCTGGCTTAGCCACAGAGCGTAAAGCCCGAAGCTGGATGACCAGGTGAAGAAGTAGAGAAAGATAAAACTGCTCATCTTGATTTGCGCACTGCGCGGGGTGGTCGCGGTCATGATGCTCTCCTCAGTCTGACGGCAGTTCAGTCAGGGTGATGTGAGTGTGATGTGTCGCCGATGTCAGGAGAACGACACCCTGATCCAGACGGGCCTGTGGGGCGCTGGCGGCGTTGAAATCCTGTGGATCGCCAGCCCAGACGGCGCTGATCAGCAGATGCGTGCCGGGGGAATGTTCCCCGCGCAGCACCGGCACGGCGGCGCGGTCGGCAAATAACAGATTGCTGTTCGGCGGGGTCAGCACCACCTCGCCCTGACGTAGATGTGGGCTCAGACAGGCAATCATGCTGGTGTCTTTGTCTCCGCTCAGATGGCTGATACCTTTTGCGGTCTGCTGTTCCGGTTGCGGACGGAAACAGAGACTGAAGCCGCCTTCGGTGCTGTCCAGTTCCCGGGCGGTATCTAGGTGATGCACGCGAACGTGCCAGTCGCCCAGGGCTACCAGCCAGCTATCGACGGTGACGTCATGCCACGGCTGCCAGCGGCTGTAGATAACGTTCTCATTCACGCTGACCGTCAGGCATTCCCGACGACCGCGCCAGTAGTTGTCTTTTTCGCTGAGCAGCAGCATTGAGTCCGGCGAAGCGTGTGGCAGGCCAAAACGTCCGCGTTCGACGGTAAAGGCAAATCGTGCGGAGTAGGCAAATTTGCAGTATTTCGCTTCGGTATTGACGAAGTTATTCCGCTCTAGCTGCCCGGCGGTCAGCAGCCATAAATGATGCGGCTGGTGGACGATAATCTGTGCCGCTTTGGCGATGGAATGCGGCGTCTGACGTGGTGGAAGCGGTTCTTCTTCGGCCTGCCAGAAGTCGCTGTTTTCGCCGAGCGTCAGCACCAGCACCGTTTTCAGGCCCCAGTACGGTGAACCCGGCGCGTTGTAGTCTTCCGCCATGACAAGATTCGGGTAGCTGTAACCGACGCTCAGCACGCCGTCGCGATCGAACGGTTGCTGACGCATCCACCACCGCAGATGACGCAGCACCAGCCCTTTAATCACCCCCGGAGAGTAAACGTTCAACCCGGCAAAGGCGGCGGCGCTCCAGAACGCCGCCTGCGCAAAGCGGTAAGTCAGGCTGCGACCGAAGGGAATCGCGGCCCCATCGTCATCAAAGAAATGAATGAAATCAGCGGCAAACACCGTGGCCCGCTCGCGCAGAGTGGCACAGCGTTGGGGGTCGATGTCTTTCATCAGGTGGGAGTAGATCAGGCCGTAGAAATGGAAGCCCATTGAAATGTAGTAATCACGCGGGCGGTCCGGGCCATCGCTGTACCAGCCGTCACCGAGCCAGTAGCGTTCCATGGCGGCAAAATGGCGTTCAATCGCTTCGTGATTGACGGGCAGTCCGGCGTGATGGAAACCAACCTGCACCAAAATTGGAAAGAAGTGCCAGTTGTTGTCCGGAATGGTGGCCGTTTCGCTTTGCTTCAGCCATTGCCAGAGATGCTGCTTTTCCTGCTCATTAAAGTGTGCCAGCAGCGGTTTGTGCGCGAGAGCGAGCAACAGTCCGTAGGCCGCCATTTCCACCACCCGCTGATCGCTGGGACCGACTTCCCCCCAATATTCCGGGTGCGCAGGGTGGGTGCCGTTCTTGATGGCCTGAATATAGAGCGACAGCTGTTCCGGCTCCTGACCGCCCGCCAGCAAAGGTGTGACGCCCCATAATAAGCGGGAGAAGGCCTCCATATTGGCAATGCGCTGGCCGTAATGGGTCGTGAAATTCGCCAGGTCGATGCCGCTGGCGTTATTTTTGAAAAAGGGCGTGACCGCATTGAGTATTTCATTCACCCACAGGGTGAGGTCACTTCGTTTTTGTAGGGGATTTTCAAAGGTAATATGTTCGGGTTGCACAAGGTCCTCCCGTCAGATACGAGAAAATTAACGTTATTGTTATGGGACTTTTTTATCGCCAGAAGCAGGCGGCGAACCAAGACTAGCCGCTTTTTTCCCGGCCGCTGAGTGAGCCGCTTCACAAAACTGAACCGCTATTTTAAATTCGCTGGATTTTCATGAAAGGCAGGGCAATAAATTGCAAACCGTAGGCTAAAAATTTAATTCTGTTGTCATGGTGGCGGAATGAGCGATTCGCAGTTACTGGAAAGGATCACCCTCGAACGGCAGGCGATCTCATTTAATCGGATGTGGGGTTCCAGCGCGCTGTATTACCACTGGCATCAGTGCGTGGAGTTTCTTTTTATTTCTCAGGGCTACGGCATTGTGGTAGTGGATAATCAGCACTACACCGCGCGCCCCGGCAGGCTATTTATCTTCCCGCCGTTTCGTCTGCACAAAGTGCATGTCGATGACAGCGAACAGAACCAGTATCACCGTTCCACAATGCACATCGAGCAGTCGGCGGTGGAGAGCAATCTGCAACAGTTTCCGCGCTTTCAGGCGCAGTTTTCCCGTTTAGCGGCCAGCCATGCCCCGGCTCAGGCGTACGATCTGAATGAACACGCGGCGTATATGGAGACCGTGCTGGCGCAGTTTGCCGCGCTTGAATCGAAGGAACACTATCCCGTCGACGAGGTCGCTTTTTTGGTGATGCAGATAATGTCGCTATTACCTGCGTTGCCGTCGACCAGCGTCCCGCAGCAGCAAACCGCCTCGGCGCAAATCATGCAGTGGCTGGAAGTCCATTACGGCGAGAAGTTTTCACTGGAGGATCTGGCTCGGGATATCGGACTCTCACGCAGCTACACCTCACGCATCTTCCGCCAGCAGACCGGCGGCAGCATTCATGAATACCTGCTCACGAGGCGATTGAAGCGCAGTTGTGATTTGCTGCGCACGACGGAAATGAGTGTTGATGCGATCGCCGCCAAAGTGGGGTTTCAGGAGGCGACCTATTTCATTACCTGCTTTAAACGCATGATGCGCCAGACGCCGTTGCAGTATCGGAAACTGGCGCAGCAGCGCGTCAATCTGCTTTAACGACCGCTTTCCCTTTCAGCAGTTTGCGCACCCAGAAGCGGTTGGGGTTAAGCGCGGCGAGCGTCGAGGCATCCAGCGGCAGGGGTTCGTGGCTCATCTGTGAGGCCAGTATTTCCGCCGTCAGCGGGGCAGTACACAGGCCGCGAGAACCCAGCCCGCCCAGCATAAACAGGTTCTTATGTACCGGTGCAACAGCTGCATTTTCGCTGTTTTCAGCAAGCGTGGCGTAGGTGTCGAGTGTTTGCTGGTAGTCCGGCACGTTGCCCGTCATCGGTAAATGATCGCGGGTGGCGCAGCGAATGCCGCCTCGCGCGTCACCCTGGCTCACGTCCACTTCCTGCGCCCAGTCGGCCTGCGGGAAACAGTCAATCAGACGCTGGCGGTTATTCCGCTGATCCTCTTCGCTGTAGGCGACCTCGGTTTGCCCGCGATGGTAACTGGCTCCGATACAGTGCTGCTGATTATTCGGATTCTGCGGTGTCAGGTAACCGTCATAGCACAACACATGGCGCAGCTCTGCTAACGCAGGCGTAGTGGGAATATGGCTGACCTGTCCGCCGACCGCGGAGACCGGCAACTCTGCCGTTTGGGCGAAATGTGCGAGTTGATGACCCGTGGCCAGCACTACATTGGCATGATTCTGTGTTTCGCCGGAGGCAAAATGTAGCGTCCAGCCGTGGTCCTGGGCAGCAAGCGTTTCACAGCGATGGTTCCAGTGCACTTTCAGGCCATGCTGGCAGCCATATTCAATCACTGCGGCGGTGAGCTGTGCCGGGCACAACCAGCCGCCAAGCGGGTACTGGATGCCCGCGCAGCCCGTGTCCACACCCGCGCTGCGAGCCACCTCTGCGGCATCGACTTCGATGGCAATTTCCGCAGGCAGCCCCAGGTCAAGCATTCGGGCGATTTTATCGCTGCTTCTTTTATCCCAACCCAACTGCGTCACGCCGCACCAGGCACTATCAAACTCGACGGGCAGGGAATCATACAGACGGCGGGCAAAGGTAAATGCCGCCGGGAAGAACTGGGTCAGGGCAGGATCGTGAGCACTGAGCAACGGGTACAACGCGCCCTGACGGTTGCCGGATGCGCCTTGTGCCGGGGCGCTGTCTGCGCAATACAGCGTCACCTGCCAGCCGCGACGCAGCAGGGCCAGGGCCAATAATGCGCTGGCAATTCCACCGCCGATAATGGCCGTTTCACGCAGGTCCGAGCCGGTACGGGCAAACCACGGGGCACGGGCGTGGTCGGGATGAGAGTCATCCCGATACCCGGTCAGCATTTCTCGTTTGCGACCAAAGCCTTTGCTTTTTTGAATACCGAAACCGGCGTCTATCAGCCCACGGCGCACAAAACCTGCGGAGGTAAAGGTCGCCACTGTGCTGCCGGGCCGGGCCAGTCTGGCCATCGCGTTAAACAGCGTTGGCGTCCACATATCGGGATTTTTGGCCGGCGCAAAACCGTCGAGGAACCAGGCGTCCACTTGCTGATTCAGGGAGTCATCAAGGGTGTCGACCAACTCATTGATATCGCCAAACCATAAATCGAGCGTGACGCGACCGTCGTCCAGCAGCAGACGGTGACAGCCGGAGAAGGGCAGGGGCCATTGCGCCTGTAACTGCGTGGCGAATTCGGCCAGTTCCGGCCAATGCTGATGCGCCAGGACAAGGTCTGCCAGGCGCAACGGGAATTTTTCAAAACTGATGAAATGTAATCTTTGCAGCGTAGCGTCAGGGTGCGAGTCGCGAAACGCGTTAAAGGCCTGCCAGAGCGTGAGGAAATTCAATCCGGTACCAAAACCGCTCTCGGCCACCACCAGATGGCAACGGTCATGAGAGGCAAAGCGTTCAGGTAACCGGTTTCCGCCCAGAAAAACGTATCTTGTCTCTTCCAGCCCGTTATCGTTGGAAAAGTAGACATCATCAAAATCTCGGGAAACAGGTGTACCCTCATTGTTAAATTCAAGGTTGGCAGGTTGTATGGCGTTTTGTTTCACGTAAGTTACTCGCAATGCAAGGCGTCCGGGGATCTTAGCGATGTGTGCCGGGTGGCGCAAATTTATACTTAATTTGTCTGATCGGACTTGTTCAGCGTACAAGTGTACGCTATTGTGCCACTCGAAACTTAAAAATAGTATATGACTTACAGAGGTATTGAATGAAACGTGCAGTGATTACTGGCCTGGGCATCGTTTCCAGCATCGGTAACAACCAGCAGGAAGTCCTGGAATCTCTGCGTGAAGGACGCTCGGGGATCACTTTCTCTCAAGAATTCAAAGATTCTGGTATGCGTAGCCACGTATGGGGTAACGTTAAACTGGACACCACCGGTCTGATTGACCGTAAAGTGGTCCGTTTCATGAACGATGCCTCTATCTATGCTTTCCTCTCAATGCAGCAGGCGGTAGAAGATGCTGGGTTGAAAGAAGATGTTTATCAAAACAACCCACGCGTGGGCCTGATTGCAGGTTCCGGTGGTTCGTCTAAATCTCAGGTATTCGGCGCAGACGCAATGCGTAGCCCGCGTGGCCTGAAAGCGGTCGGTCCTTACGTTGTGACCAAAGCGATGGCGTCTGCGGTTTCCGCCTGCCTCGCGACTCCGTTCAAAATTCACGGTGTGAACTACTCCATCAGCTCCGCGTGTGCCACTTCTGCGCACTGTATCGGCAGCGCGGTTGAGCAAATTCAACTCGGCAAACAGGACATTGTTTTTGCTGGCGGCGGCGAAGAGCTGTGCTGGGAAATGGCCTGTGAGTTCGACGCGATGGGCGCACTGTCCACCAAATACAACGAAACGCCGGACAAAGCGTCCCGTACCTACGATGCGAGCCGTGACGGTTTCGTTATCGCTGGCGGCGGCGGTATGGTGGTAGTAGAAGAGCTGGAACATGCTCTGGCGCGTGGCGCACACATCTACGCTGAAGTCGTTGGTTACGGCGCAACCTCTGATGGTGCCGACATGGTTGCTCCTTCTGGCGAAGGTGCAGTGCGCTGCATGAAGCTGGCGATGGACGGGGTTGATACCCCAATCGACTACCTGAACTCCCACGGTACTTCTACCCCGGTTGGTGACGTGAAAGAGCTGGGTGCGATTCGTGAAGTGTTTGGTGACAATACCCCAGCCATTTCCGCCACTAAAGCGATGACCGGTCACTCTCTGGGTGCCGCAGGCGTGCAGGAAGCTATCTATTCTCTGCTGATGCTGGAACACGGTTTCGTGGCACCAAGCATTAACATCGACGAGATGGACGAGAAGGCTGAAGGCCTGAACATCGTGACCGAGCCGACCGAGCGTCAGCTGACCACCGTGATGTCCAACAGCTTCGGCTTCGGTGGCACCAACGCCACGCTGGTGATGCGTAAGCTGAAAGCGTAACGAATTCTTGTAGAATATAAAGGAGCCGAAAGGCTCCTTTTTTTTCGTCATGGAGTCACACATGTCTACAGTTA
The DNA here is from genome assembly GCF_033843265.1 of Scandinavium lactucae. Taxonomy (NCBI): domain Bacteria; kingdom Pseudomonadati; phylum Pseudomonadota; class Gammaproteobacteria; order Enterobacterales; family Enterobacteriaceae; genus Scandinavium; species Scandinavium lactucae. The sequence goes on along the minus strand of NZ_JAWXRD010000030.1, from coordinate 261,914 downwards.
ATGGATCTGTAAAAACCTCATCAGCAAATACCTCGCTGTTTCGTATCGCCTTCGCGGTATTCCTCACTTATATGACGGTTGGCCTGCCGTTGCCGGTTATCCCGTTGTTCGTGCATAACGAACTGGGTTACGGCAATACCATGGTCGGCATTGCCGTTGGTATTCAGTTTCTTGCGACCGTATTGACGCGCGGCTATGCCGGGCGGTTGGCGGATCAGCGCGGGGCAAAGCGCTCCGCATTGCAGGGGATGCTTGCCTGTGGGGTGGCGGGTGCGGCCTGGCTGCTTGCGGCACTGCTGCCAATAAGCGTCGAAGGCAAGTTCGCATTGCTGATTGTTGGGCGTCTGATCCTCGGCTTTGGCGAAAGTCAGCTCCTGACTGGCACCCTGACCTGGGGCATGGGGCTGGTGGGCCCGACGCGATCCGGCAAGGTGATGTCGTGGAACGGAATGGCGATTTATGGCGCACTGGCGGCCGGAGCGCCGCTGGGTTTATTCATCCATAGCCATTATGGTTTTGCGGCGCTGGCGGGCACCACCATGGTGCTGCCGTTGTTGGCCTGGGCGTTTAACGGCTCGGTACGGAAAGTGGCCACCCATCCGGGGGAGCGTCCATCGCTGTGGAGCGTGGTGGGTCTTATCTGGAAACCGGGCCTCGGTCTGGCGTTACAGGGGGTGGGCTTCGCGGTTATCGGCACCTTTGTTTCGCTCTATTTCATGAGCCACGGCTGGGCGATGGCGGGCTTTACCCTGACCGCGTTTGGCGGCGCGTTCGTGCTGATGCGTATTCTGTTTGGCTGGATGCCGGACCGTTTCGGCGGCGTGAAGGTCGCCACGGTGTCACTGCTGGTGGAAACCGTTGGGCTGGTGCTGCTGTGGCAAGCGCCCGGTGCATGGGTGGCGCTGGCAGGGGCGGCGCTCACCGGGGCGGGCTGTTCGCTTATCTTCCCGGCGTTGGGGGTTGAGGTGGTGAAGCGCGTGCCGCAGCAGGTGCGTGGCACGGCGCTTGGGGGCTATGCGGCGTTTCAGGATATCTCATATGGTGTGACGGCCCCGCTTGCCGGACTGCTCGCCACGTCGTGGGGTTATTCTTCAGTCTTTCTTGCCGGGGCGATTTCTGCCGTCGCCGGGATTGTGGTGACGCTACTCTCTTTCCGTCGGGCTTAAATCACGATCCACACCAGAATCATGATCACGATAAGCGCGATCAGCATCAGGCCCGGTCGCGCCGACATCGCCTTCAGGTTCTCAATGAGCGGCGTGAACGGGTTGAAAATAGGCTGCACGTAGCGGGTATCCAGCGTGTCCTGCGAGCGCTCGACGCGGCGCAGAAACACCTGATTCAATAAGTCCTGCACCTGGGCTGGGGTGAGCACCGTTTGCGGCGTGGCCTGCCAGGTTTGCTGGGCATAATCGCGCAGGGCGTTGAATTCCTGCGTTTCCATCGGCTGTTTTAGCGCGGCCTGCAACGTGTTCAGCGTGGGGGCTTTCTGGTCGCTAAGCGTTTGACGCGCCTGCAGCCATGTCATCAACGGGCTGAAATGTTTCGCCGGAATAAGCTCCCCGGTTTTGACGCCGGACAGTTCCAGCATCGACTGCCAGATCATCTTGCTCGAGTCACCGGTCGCGGCCGCCACTTTGGTCACCATCTGATTCAGGGTGTTGTGTTCGGCAGGCTGGAGCGGCCGGTCGGTGGCGGGACGCTGCTGTGGCTGAGGAATAGTCAGCTCATTTTTTTGCAGCAGATGCAGCACGTTTTTGAGCTGATCGGGCGTGAGCTGGCTCAACGCCGTCTGACCGTACTGCTGACGGATATAATCGCTAACAGCCTGACGGTTGTTCCCCTGACTCAACAGCTCGGACAGCTGCGAGACCACCTGGCGCACCGCCTGGCTTTGCTCGGCGGTAGCCAGACGCTGATTCAGGTTCTGTTCCGCCGCCGGGAAATGCCTTGAGAGCAGCTGCGCATCATTCTTCAGACCCAAATCGTGCTTCATGCCGGCCCACACCCCGGCGCTCTGCTGCGATGTCAGCGCGACCAGGCGCGTGATCAGCCGCTCGAGCACGGTGCGTTGCTGGGTGGAGAGGGGTTGCTCGCCGATGTTGTTAGTGACCGCTGTTTCCCCTGGAGGGCGGGCGGGCATACCTGAAATAGGTTGCGTCATGATAAATCCTGAATGTCGGTCGGTGTTCTCAAGGCTCAGTGTTCCTGGCCGCGAGATTATGGCACACTTCCCCGGTTAACTCTCGTTCCAGACAGGTACTGTATCGTGAAAATCCTTGTTGATGAAAATATGCCCTATGCCCGCGAGCTGTTTAGCCGCCTGGGTGATGTGAAGGCCGTTCCGGGTCGTCCGATTCCACAGCATGAGCTTGATGATGCGGATGCGCTAATGGTGCGTTCGGTCACCAAAGTGAATGAAGCGCTGCTGGCCGGGAAGGGCATTAAATTTGTGGGCACCGCGACGGCGGGGACTGACCACGTCGATGAGGCATGGTTGAAGCAGGCCGGGATCGGCTTTTCTGCCGCACCCGGCTGTAATGCAATTGCCGTCGTGGAGTATGTTTTCTCGTCATTGTTGATGCTCGCGGAGCGTGACGGTTTTGCGCTGGCTGACCGCACGGTCGGGATCGTCGGCGTCGGCAATGTGGGGGGGCGGTTACAAAAACGTCTGGAAGCGCTGGGTATTCGCACCCTGCTGTGCGATCCCCCACGCGCGGATAACGGCGACGAAGGCGATTTCCGCAGCCTGGATGAACTGGTACAGGAAGCCGATGTGCTGACCTTCCACACCCCGCTGTTCAAGGATGGACCGTACAAATCGCTACATCTGGCCGATGAAGCGCTGATTTCACGCCTCAAGCCTGGCACTATTCTGATTAATGCCTGTCGCGGACCCGTTGTGGATAACGCCGCACTGCTCAAATGCTTGCAGACGGGGCAGGATTTACGCGTGGTGCTGGATGTCTGGGAGCCCGAGCCAGAACTGAATACCGATCTGTTGGCGTTGGTTGATGTCGGCACCGCGCATATTGCGGGCTATACGCTGGAGGGGAAAGCGCGCGGAACCACCCAGGTATTTGAGGCATATAGTGAATTTATTGGTCAACGTCATCAGGTTGCGCTGGAGACGCTGCTCCCCCCCCCGGAGTTTGGCCGAATTACCCTGCACGGTGAACTGGATCAGGCGACGCTAAAAAGGCTGGTGCATTTGGTGTATGATGTGCGCCGCGATGATGCGCCGCTGCGGAAAGTGGCGGGGATCCCCGGCGAGTTCGACAAGCTGCGTAAAAACTATCTTGAGCGCCGCGAATGGTCTTCGTTAAACGTCCTGTGTGACGATGCCCGGACGGCTGAAACACTGAAAAATTTAGGATTCAACGCCGTTCATCACGCAGCGCGTTAATGTCTTCTTAATACGCCCGGCCAGATACTCTGGCGGGGCGGCTATTTTTTATTTCTGGAGTAAACCACCATGTCTGAAGGCTGGAATATTGCCGTACTGGGCGCAACGGGCGCCGTAGGTCAAGCCCTGTTTGAAATTCTTGCAGAGCGTCAGTTCCCGGTGGGAGAGATTTATGGCCTGGCGCGCAGCGAAAGCGCCGGCGAGTCTCTGCGCTACGAAGGCAAAACCGTTCGCGTACAGGACGTTGCAGAATTTGACTGGACCCAGGTTCAGTTAGCGTTTTTTGCCGCCGGAGCCGAAGCCTCTGCGGCCTGGGCGGAAGAAGCCGCTAACGCAGGCTGTCTGGTTATCGATATGAGTGGCCTGTTCGCCCTCGAGCCTGACGTACCGTTGGTCGTGCCTGATGTGAACCCGTTCGTGCTGGCAGATTATCGCAACCGTAACATCGTCGCAGTGCCGGACAGCCTGACCAGCCAACTGCTGACCGCGCTGAAGCCACTGATTGACGACGGCGGCCTGGCGCGTATCGGCGTCACCTGCCTGATGGCAGCCTCTGCGCAAGGCAAGAAAGCGGTGGATGCGCTGGCCGGTCAAAGCGCCAAATTGCTCAACGGCATTCCGATTGACGACGACGATTTCTTTGGTCGTCAGCTGGCCTTTAACATGCTGCCGATGCTGGCAGACCGCGAAGGCAGCGTGGCGGAAGAGCGCCGTATCGTCGACCAGGCGCGTAAGATTATGCAGGACGAAGGCCTGATGATTTCGGCCCAGTGCGTTCGCGCACCGGTGTTTTACGGTCATGCGCAGATGGTGAGCTTCGAAGCGATGCGTCCGCTGGCGGCGGAAGAGGCGCGTGATGCCTTTACCCGCAACGAGGACATTGCCCTGTCGGAAGAAAGCGAGTTCCCGACACAGGTAGCCGATGCCTCCGGTAGCGCGCATCTGTCGATTGGCTGCGTGCGTAACGATTATGGGATGCCGGAGCAAATCCAGTTCTGGTCCGTGGCCGATAACGTCCGTTTTGGCGGCGCACTGATGGCGGTGAAAATCGCTGAGAAACTGGTTCAGGAGTATATGTACTGATGTCTGAAGTGGAAGCGCTGCCAGTCTTTAAAATCGCGCTCGGCATTGAGTACGACGGCAGCAAATACTACGGCTGGCAACGGCAGAATGAAGTGCGCAGCGTGCAGGAAAAGCTGGAAAAGGCGCTGTCGCAGGTAGCGAACGAGCCGATTCACGTCTACTGCGCCGGGCGTACCGACGCAGGCGTACACGGCACCGGCCAGGTGGTGCATTTTGAAACGCGTGCGTTGCGCAAAGACGCGGCGTGGACGCTCGGCGTAAATGCGAATTTACCTGGAGACATCGCGGTGCGTTGGGTGAAAGCTGTGCCGGACGATTTCCACGCGCGTTTCAGTGCCACCGCGCGTCGTTATCGTTACGTGATTTACAATCATCGTCTTCGTCCGGCGGTCTTAAACCAGGGCGTAACCCATTGTCACCAGGCGCTTGATGCAGAACGTATGCAGCGTGCGGCGCAGTGCCTGCTCGGTGAGAATGACTTTACCTCGTTTCGTGCGGTGCAGTGCCAGTCGCGCACGCCGTGGCGAAACGTGATGCACATTAACGTCGAACGTTACGGTGCCTATGTGGTGGTGGATATCAAAGCCAATGCTTTTGTTCATCATATGGTGCGGAATATTGTGGGCAGCCTGATGGAAGTAGGTGCCGGAAACCAGCCGGAGAGCTGGATTGCAGAGCTACTGGCAGCGAAGGACAGAACGCTGGCGGCAGCGACGGCAAAAGCGGAAGGGTTGTATCTGGTCTCTGTGGATTATCCGGACAGGTTCAACCTTCCCAAGCCGCCTATGGGTCCGCTGTTTCTGGCGGACTGAATGCAGTCACTTAAGGTTAAGTCACTATGGATCTGATTCGCTTTCTGATTGATTTTATTTTGCATATTGATGTGCATCTGGCTGAGCTGGTCGCCCAGTACGGTGTCTGGGTTTACGCAATACTGTTCCTGATCCTGTTCTGTGAGACAGGGTTGGTCGTGACGCCGTTCCTGCCCGGTGATTCGCTGCTGTTTGTTGCCGGGGCATTGTCTGCGCTGCCGACTAACGACCTGAACGTCCATCTGATGGTGGTGCTGATGGTCATCGCGGCAATTGTCGGTGATGCATTGAACTACACTATCGGGCGGGTATTTGGCGAACGGCTATTTAGCAATCCGAACTCGAAAATCTTCCGTCGTAGCTATCTGGATAAAACGCACCAGTTCTATGAAAAGCACGGCGGTAAAACCATTATCCTCGCGCGCTTTGTGCCGATCGTCAGAACCTTCGCACCGTTCGTGGCGGGCATGGGGCACATGTCCTATCGTCATTTCGCGGCCTATAACGTGATTGGCGCGCTGCTGTGGGTGCTGCTGTTTACCTACGCGGGTTACCTGTTCGGCGACCTGCCGATTGTGCAGGAAAACCTGAAACTGCTGATCGTGGCGATCATCGTGCTGTCGGTTCTGCCGGGCGTTATCGAGATAATCCGCCATAAGCGCGCCGCAGCAAAGCAGGCAAAATAAGCAAAAGCCCTGAGAATGGCGTAAAGTGGCACCGGTTCGACCACTTTTTTATCCCATGTTCAGGGCTCTTATGTTTTAATGTGCAACATTTCATGGTCTGTAAGCCCTTAAAATGGCATTATTCGCCGCTTACAGCAAAAACTGGCATCGACCAGGTTCAGGCAGAAAGGTTATCAATGAGCTGGATTGAACGAATTAAAAGCAACATAGCCCCCACCCGCAAGGCGAGTATTCCGGAAGGGGTATGGACCAAGTGTGACAGCTGCGGACAGGTTCTCTATCGCGCCGAGCTGGAGCGTAACCTGGAGGTTTGCCCGAAGTGCGATCACCACATGCGTATGTCAGCGCGTAACCGCCTGCATAGCCTGATGGATGAAGGTACGCTGGTGGAACTGGGTAGCGAGCTTGAGCCGAAAGATCTGCTGAAGTTCCGTGACTCCAAGAAATACAAAGATCGCCTGGCCTCTGCTCAGAAAGAAACGGGCGAGAAAGACGCGCTGGTCGTAATGAAAGGCACTCTGTTTGGCGCGCCGATCGTGGCCGCTGCGTTTGAGTTCTCCTTCATGGGTGGCTCAATGGGTTCTGTAGTTGGCGCTCGCTTTGTCCGTGCCGTTGAATACGCACTGGAAAATAACTGCCCAATGGTGTGCTTCTCCGCCTCCGGCGGCGCACGTATGCAGGAAGCGCTGATGTCGCTGATGCAGATGGCGAAAACCTCTGCGGCGCTGGCGAAAATGCAGGAACGCGGTCTGCCGTACATTTCTGTCCTGACTGACCCAACCATGGGTGGCGTTTCCGCAAGCTTCGCCATGCTGGGCGATCTCAATATCGCTGAGCCGAAAGCGCTGATCGGTTTTGCCGGTCCACGCGTTATCGAGCAGACCGTGCGAGAAAAACTGCCGCCGGGCTTCCAGCGCAGTGAGTTCCTGATCGAGAAAGGCGCGATCGACATGATCGTCCGTCGTCCGGAAATGCGCTTTAAGCTTGCCAGCATTCTGGCGAAGCTGATGAATCTCCCGGCACCAAACCCGGATGCACCACGTGAAGCCGTGGTGGTACCGCCGGTACCGGATCAGGAACCAGAGGCCTGATAATGCAAAGGGCAGGGCCAGACGGCGCTGCCCTTTTTGCTTGTGCTAACCGTTAACTATCGCGGGTATCATGGAAAAAGAACTCACTCCTCTCGCCACGTCGCCCCTTGCTGCGTGGCTTTCTTATCTGGAACACCTGCACAGTAAAACCATCGATTTGGGGCTGGCTCGCGTAAGCGAGGTCGCCGCGCGGATGGGCGTCCTGAAACCGGCTCCGTTCGTGTTTACCGTGGCGGGAACCAATGGCAAAGGCACCACCTGCCGAACCCTCGAATCGGTGCTGATAGCCGCAGGTTTTAAGGTCGGTGTTTACAGCTCCCCGCACCTGGTCCGTTACACTGAGCGCGTACGTGTGCAGGGGGGGGAGCTGGCTGAAACGGCTCACACCGCCTCGTTTGCTGAAATCGAACAGGCCCGGGGCGAGATTTCCCTGACCTATTTCGAATTCGGTACGCTGTCTGCATTATGGCTGTTTAAGCAGGCGCAGCTCGACGTGGTTATCCTCGAAGTGGGGCTTGGCGGCCGTCTGGACGCGACGAACATCGTCGATGCGGACGTGGCGGTGGTGACCAGCATCGCGCTGGATCATACCGACTGGCTGGGGCCCGATCGCGAAAGCATTGGTCGCGAGAAAGCGGGCGTGTTTCGCGCTGGCAAACCGGCGGTGGTCGGTGAACCGGATATGCCGCAGACGATTGCTGAGGTCGCGCAAGAGAAGGGCGCAGTGCTGTTGCGTCGCGGTGTTGACTGGCAGTTCGACGTGAACGACAACGGCTGGCAGTTCCGCGATGCGCAGGGCGAGCTGACCCATCTGCCGCTGCCGCAGGTGCCACAGCCAAACGCGGCGACGGCGCTGGCCGCGTTGCGCGCCAGCGGGCTGGCTATCAGCGAGCAGGCTCTGCGCGACGGCATTGCCAATGCGATGCTGCCGGGGCGTTTCCAGGTGGTGAGCGACCAGCCACGGCTGATCCTTGATGTGGCACACAACCCCCATGCGGCGGCTTATCTGGCGGAACGTCTGAAAATACAGCCTACAACCGGGCGCACGCTGGCAGTGATTGGTATGCTTCATGATAAGGATATTGCTGGCACCCTGGCTTGTTTATCAGATGTGGTCGATAGCTGGTATTGCGCCCCGCTGGAAGGCCCCCGTGGCGCGACGGCGGAACAGCTGGTGGAACATTTGCGCGACGGCGCAGTCTATGCCACTGTAGCGCAGGCGTGGCACGCCGCGATGGCTGATGCCCGCTCACAAGATACGGTGCTGGTGTGTGGTTCGTTCCACACGGTAGCCCATGTAATGGAAGAGATGGACGCGGGGAGAACCGGTGGCGAGTAAGTTTCAGAATCGTTTAGTCGGAACCATTGCGCTGGTGGCATTAGGAGTCATTGTGCTTCCGGGGCTGCTGGATGGTCAGAAAAAGCATTACCAGGACGAGTTTGCCGCTATTCCGCTGGTGCCAAAACCGGGCGATAAGGATGAGCCGGATATGCTGCCTGCGGTGACGCAGGCACTGCCTTCCCAGCCGCCAGAAGGTGCAGCGGAAGAGGTCAGGGCGGGTGATGCGGCTGCGCCGTCGCTGGATGCGTCGCGTTATGCGGCGAACAGCGGCGCGAATGGGATAGATGATGTCCCGCCGCCGGTGCAGCCGAAGCCAAAACCGGTAGCGCCGAAACCGCAGGTACAGACGCAGACCAAACCACCGCGGGATAACACCAGCGCGCAGCTGGCCGCCGCGTCTGAAGCGCCGCCAGCGCAACAGAAACCGGTAGCCGACGATAAACCGGTGCCAACCGGCAAAGCGTATGTTGTGCAACTGGGTGCGTTGAAGAACGCCGACAAGGTCAATGAAATTGTTAGCAAACTGCGCGGCGCGGGATACCGGGTATTTACCGCCCCTTCCACACCGGTACAGGGTAAAATCACCCGTATCCTGGTGGGGCCAGACGCCTCGAAAGACAAGATGAAAGGTTCGCTTGGCGAGCTGAAACAGTTGTCTGGTCTTAATGGCGTGGTGATGGGCTATAGCCCTAACTAGCATTTTAAATACCCGACGCAACGTCGGGTAGAGAACCGAATCGATGAGAATCGACATGGGCTGAAAAGTGCCCTCAGAGGCCAAAAGTCCACCCGGCGTTGAGCATTTTTTCAGCGCCATTTTTATTTGGGCGGGGAAAGGAAATCCCTACGCAAACGTTTTCTTTTTCTGTTAGAATGCGCCCCGAACTGGACGACAGGGCGTAAAATCGTGGGACAACTATGGTCTGGATTGATTACGCCATTATTGCGGTGATTGGTTTTTCTTGTTTGGTAAGCCTCATCCGCGGCTTTGTTCGTGAAGCATTGTCACTGGTAACGTGGGGTTGTGCTTTCTTTGTTGCCAGTCATTACTACACTTATCTGTCTGTCTGGTTTACGGGCTTTGAAGACGAACTGGTTCGAAACGGGATAGCTATCGCGCTGTTGTTTGTCGCGACGCTAATCGTCGGTGCTATCGTTAACTATGTTATCGGTACGCTGGTTGAAAAGACGGGCCTGTCGGGTACCGACAGGGTGCTTGGGATCTGTTTTGGTGCGCTGCGTGGAGTGCTTATCGTTGCCGCCATACTGTTCTTCCTCGATACCTTCACCGGCTTTTCGAAAAGCGATGACTGGCAAAAGTCACAGCTTATCCCGCAGTTCAGCGTCGTCATCCGGATGTTTTTTGACTATCTGCAAAGCTCGTCAAGTTTCTTGCCCAAAGCATAAGCTTTGGGGAGTTCTGAACGAGGAAAATGACGTATGTGCGGTATTGTCGGTATCGCCGGTGTTATGCCGGTAAACCAGTCGATTTATGACGCGTTAACGGTGCTTCAGCACCGTGGGCAGGATGCCGCGGGCATCATCACCATTGATGCAAACAACTGCTTCCGTTTGCGTAAAGCCAACGGCCTGGTGAGCGATGTGTTTGGCGCTGTGCATATGCAGCGTCTGCAGGGCAATATGGGTATCGGCCACGTCCGCTACCCTACTGCTGGCAGCTCCAGCGCGTCCGAGGCGCAGCCTTTCTACGTTAACTCACCTTATGGCATCACCCTTGCGCACAACGGCAATTTGACTAACGCCCATGAGCTGCGCAAGAAGCTGTTTGAAGAGAAGCGCCGCCATATCAACACCACCTCCGATTCTGAAATCCTGCTCAACATCTTTGCCAGCGAGCTGGACAACTTCCGCCATTATCCGCTGGAAGCTGACAATATCTTTGCCGCCATTGCTGCCACTAATCGCCTGATCCGCGGGGCGTATGCCTGTGTGGCGATGATTATCGGTCACGGCATGGTGGCCTTCCGTGACCCGAATGGCATTCGTCCACTGGTACTCGGTAAGCGTGACATCGGCGATGGGCGCACCGAATACATGGTGGCTTCTGAAAGCGTGGCGCTTGATACGTTGGGCTTTGAATTCCTGCGTGACGTAGCACCTGGTGAAGCGATTTACATCACCGAAAAAGGCCAGCTGTTTACCCGTCAGTGTGCTGACAACCCGGTGAGCAATCCGTGCCTGTTCGAATATGTTTACTTTGCGCGCCCGGACTCGTTTATCGATAAAATTTCGGTTTACAGCGCACGTGTGAACATGGGCACCAAACTCGGCGAGAAAATTGCCCGCGAATGGGAAGACCTGGACATCGACGTGGTTATCCCGATCCCGGAAACCTCCTGCGATATCGCGCTGGAAATCGCCCGTATTCTCGACAAGCCGTATCGTCAGGGCTTTGTGAAGAACCGCTACGTTGGCCGCACCTTCATCATGCCGGGCCAGCAGCTGCGCCGTAAATCGGTGCGCCGTAAGCTGAACGCCAACCGCGCTGAGTTCCGTGATAAAAACGTGCTGCTGGTAGATGACTCCATCGTGCGCGGCACGACATCAGAGCAGATTATCGAGATGGCCCGTGAAGCCGGGGCGAAGAAAGTGTACCTGGCGTCGGCTGCACCGGAAATTCGTTTCCCGAACGTCTACGGGATCGATATGCCAAGCGCGACCGAGCTTATCGCTCACGGTCGTGAAGTGGATGAGATCCGCCAGATAATCGGTGCCGACGGGCTTATCTTCCAGGATCTTAACGATCTTATCGATGCGGTCCGCGCCGAGAACCCGGATATTCAGCAGTTTGAATGCTCTGTCTTTAACGGGGTGTACGTCACCAAAGACGTTAACCAGCAGTACCTCGATTATCTCGACACCCTGCGTAACGACGACAGCAAAGCGCTGGCGCGTCAGAACGAAGTTGAAAACCTCGAGATGCACAACGAAGGTTAAGCGTCTTCACGCCCTCTCGCTGCGAGAGGGCGTCTTTCCTTGCAACTCCCTCTGAAATACGGCAAAGTCAGCCCCAGTACGATGACAGGGCACAATCATGAAACGACTCATTGTTGGAATTTCCGGTGCCAGCGGCGCTATCTATGGCGTACGGCTGTTGCAGGTGCTGCGTGACGTCGGCGGCGTGGAAACCCATCTGGTCATGAGCCAGGCAGCGCGTCAAACGCTGGCCCTCGAAACGGACCTTTCTTTACGTGATGTGCAGGCGTTGGCCGATGTGGTCCACGACGCGCGCGATATCGCCGCCAATATTTCCTCAGGCTCGTTTAAAACGGCGGGGATGGCCATTCTGCCGTGCTCAATCAAAACGCTCTCCGGCATTGTCCACAGCTATACCGATGGCCTGCTGACCCGGGCGGCTGACGTGGTGTTAAAAGAGCGCCGCCCGCTGGTGTTATGCGTACGTGAAACGCCACTGCATCTGGGTCATTTGCGTCTGATGACGCAGGCGGCAGAAATTGGCGCGATTATCATGCCACCGGTTCCGGCCTTTTATCACCGGCCACAAACGCTGGATGATGTGATTAATCAGACCGTTAATCGCGTCCTCGACCAGTTCGATATCACGTTGCCCGAAGACCTGTTTACCCGCTGGCAGGGCGCGTAATCGACGCACTAAGATAGTGCATCTTTTTGGTGCGTGTACGTCTGCCAGGCGATTTTGCAATCGCGATCAAATCCTCAACATTTAATCTCCTTTTTCGCCGTTTAGCGCTGCGGTTTATCCGTTAGAGCTGTTATCTTTCATTCCTGAGACAACTCTGCAACTATTCATTAACACATTTAACGCTGTTTTTTCGAGCAGTCGTTAAGGTGGCATAAAACGTGCAGAGCTGGACAGCAACACCACACAACACGCTAGATTACATAACACGCAACTGCATCACGACACTTAAGGGTAATGTATGAAGAAGACGGTTCTGGCTCTCTCTTTAATGCTGGGGATAAGCAGTGCTTCCAGCGTATTTGCCGCGCTGCCGCAGACTGTTCGTATCGGTACTGACGCCACTTACGCGCCGTTCTCCTCCAAGGATGCGAAAGGGGATTTCGTTGGCTTTGATATCGATTTGGGTAACGAAATGTGCAAGCGCATGCAGGTGAAATGTACCTGGGTGGGCACCGATTTCGACTCTCTGATCCCGTCCCTGAAGGCGAAGAAAATTGACGCCATCATCTCCTCACTGTCGATCACTGAAAAACGCCAACAGGAAATCGGATTCTCCGCCAAGCTGTATGCGGCAGATTCCCGCCTGATCGCCGGCAAAGGCTCACCGATTGTCCCGACTCTGGAATCGCTGAAAGGTAAACACGTGGGCGTGCTGCAGGGGTCGACTCAGGAAGCCTATGCCAACGACAACTGGCGTACCAAAGGCATCGACGTGGTGGCCTATCAGAACCAGGATCTTATCTATTCTGACCTCTCAGCCGGACGTCTTGATGCGGCATTCCAGGATGAAGTCGCGGCCAGCGAAGGTTTCCTGAAACAGCCAGCAGGGAAAGAGTTCGCCTTTGCGGGCCCGTCTGTCAAAGACAAGAAATACTTCGGTGACGGCACCGGCGTGGGCTTGCGTAAAGACGATACCGAGTTGAAAGCGGCCTTCGACAAAGCTTTCGACTCACTGCGTAAAGACGGCACCTACGACAAGATGGCGAAGAAGTATTTCGACTTTAACGTCTACGGTGACTAAGACTGTACGGGCCCGGGAAACCGGGCCTTTCGGGCTGAGCAGTTATCTATACATGTGTGGCATTACGCGATAATGCTTTTTGCTGGTGCAATGGTTGCACCGTTATGGTGCGCAACTGAATAGTTAAGCATTATTGATGCAAAAAAGTGCGTATTAACCGCGATAACCTTTTGCCTTATCCGCATAAAAGGTGGCACGATAACTGTTCTGATACTTCTGAATACCCGTTAAATGACAGTCTGTTGAGGATAGTTATGAAAAAAGTGGCGTTGTCTCTTTCTCTTGCGTTGGTACTTTCCAGCGTTTCTACGGTTTTCGCAGCCATTCCGCAGAAAGTACGTATTGGCACAGATCCGACTTATGCTCCCTTCGAATCCAAGAATGCGCAGGGGGAATTGATTGGTTTTGACATCGATCTCGCAAAAGAGCTGTGTAAGCGTATTAAAGCGCAATGTACCTTTGTCGAGAACCCGCTGGATGCGCTGATCCCATCGCTACAGGCGAAAAAAATCGACGCCATCATGTCCTCACTCTCCATTACGGAAAAACGCCAGCAGCAGATAGCGTTCACTGACAAACTCTATGCCGCAGATTCCCGCCTGGTGGTTAAAAAAGGCAGCCCGGTTACGCCAGACCTGAACACGCTCAAAGGCAAACGCGTGGGCGTGCTGCAGGGCACCACGCAGGAAACCTACGGCAATGAGCACTGGGCACCGAAAGGTATCGAAATCGTCTCCTATCAGGGCCAGGACAATATCTATTCTGACCTGACGGCAGGCCGTATCGATGCTGCATTCCAGGATGAAGTGGCGGCAAGCGAAGGTTTCCTCAAGCAGCCTATCGGCAAAGATTATCAGTTTGGTGGCCCATCCATTAAGGATGAAAAACTGTTCGGCGTAGGCACCGGTATGGGCCTGCGTAAAGAGGATAACGAACTGCGTGTTGCCCTGAATAAAGCCTTTGCTGAAATGCGTGCCGACGGCACCTACGACAAGCTGGCGAAGAAGTATTTCGACTTTAACGTATACGGCGAATAATTGCCGTTTACACTGGCCGGTTCCGTCGTTCCCGGGGCTGGCGGTGTTGGACAGACAGGACAGGCTCAATGCTGTACGGGTTTTCGCAAGTTATCTTTCAGGGCGCGCTGGTCACCCTTGAGCTGGCCCTCAGCTCCGTGGTGCTGGCGGTGCTTATCGGCCTGGCCGGTGCGGCGGGTAAACTCTCTGGCAATCGAGCCTTAGCGCTGATTTTTGAAGGTTACACCACGTTGATCCGTGGCGTGCCGGATCTGGTGCTGATGCTGCTGATTTTCTACGGTCTGCAAATTGCGCTCAACAGCATTACCGATGCTCTGGGGATGACGCAGTTTGATATCGACCCGATGATCGCCGGTATAATTACCCTCGGTTTTATCTATGGAGCTTACTTCACTGAGACCTTCCGCGGTGCTTTTATGGCCGTACCGAAAGGGCATATCGAAGCCGCCACGGCTTACGGATTTACCTCTCGTCAGACTTTCGTGCGTATTCTGTTTCCGGCGATGATGCGTTTTGCGCTGCCGGGCATTGGCAATAACTGGCAGGTTATTCTGAAAGCGACCGCCCTGGTATCGCTGTTAGGGCTGGAAGATGTGGTCAAGGCCACGCAGCTTGCCGGGAAAAGTACCTGGGAGCCATTCTACTTCGCTGTCGTCTGCGGTCTGATTTATCTGGTATTTACGACGCTCTCAAATGGGGTGCTGTTGCTGCTTGAGCGTCGTTATTCCGTGGGTGTGAAGAGGGCTGACCTGTGATCGAGATTATTCAGGAATACTGGAAGTCCCTGCTGTGGACCGACGGCTACCGCTTTACAGGCGTGGCCATCACCCTGTGGCTGTTGATCTCTTCGGTGGTGATGGGCGGCGTTCTGGCGGTGTTTTTGGCGATTGGTCGCGTATCCAGCAACAAATACGTGCAGTTCCCGATTTGGTTATTCACCTACATTTTTCGCGGCACGCCGTTGTATGTGCAGCTGCTGGTGTTCTATTCCGGGATGTATACGCTGGAAATCGTCAAAGGGACCGAACTGCTGAATGCCTTTTTCCGCAGCGGTTTGAACTGTACGGTGCTGGCGCTGACGCTGAATACCTGTGCGTACACCACCGAAATCTTTGCCGGCGCGATTCGTTCCGTTCCGGCCGGTGAAATTGAAGCCGCGCGCGCCTACGGTTTTTCAGGCGTGAAGCTCTATCGCTGCATCATTTTACCTTCGGCGCTGCGTATCGCGCTTCCGGCCTACAGCAACGAGGTGATTTTAATGCTGCACTCAACCGCGCTGGCGTTTACCGCCACGGTGCCGGATCTGCTGAAAATCGCCCGTGATATCAACTCTGCCACTTACCAGCCGTTTACCGCGTTTGGGATTGCGGCGGTGCTGTATCTGATTATCTCTTATGTGCTGATTAGCCTGTTCCGCAAGGCGGAAAAACGCTGGCTGCAACATGTGAAACCCTCTTCGACACACTGAGAACATCATGCCTGACAATAAATTAAACGTTATCGACCTGCACAAGCGCTACGGCGAACATGAAGTGCTGAAAGGGGTGTCACTGAAGGCCAACGCCGGTGATGTTATCAGCATTATCGGCTCGTCCGGCTCGGGGAAAAGTACCTTCCTGCGTTGCATTAACTTCCTCGAAAAACCGAGTGAAGGCAATATTGTGGTCAGCGGGCAAAACATTGGCCTGGTGCGGGATAAAGACGGCCAGCTGAAAGTGGCTGATAAAAATCAGCTGCGCCTGCTGCGCACCCGTTTAACGATGGTGTTCCAGCACTTCAACCTGTGGAGCCATATGACGGTGCTGGAAAACGTCATGGAAGCACCGATTCAGGTGCTGGGCCTCAGCAAACAGGAAGCGCGCGAGCGGGCGGTGAAGTACCTGCTGAAAGTCGGGATTGATGAGCGGCAGCAAATCAAATATCCGGTGCATCTGTCCGGTGGGCAACAGCAGCGCGTGTCCATTGCTCGTGCGCTGGCGATGGAACCCGAGGTGCTGCTGTTCGATGAACCAACCTCTGCGCTGGATCCTGAGCTGGTGGGCGAAGTGCTGCGCATCATGCAGAAGCTGGCGGAAGAGGGGAAAACGATGGTGGTGGTTACGCATGAAATGGGCTTTGCCCGCGGTGTGTCTTCTCACGTCATTTTCCTGCATCAGGGGCTGATTGAAGAAGAAGGCCATCCAGATGAGGTGTTCGGCAATCCGAAGAGCGCCCGTCTGCAGCAGTTCCTCAAGGGCTCGCTGAAATAAGATAATCCCCTCGCCCTTGGGGCGGGGGGAGTTTAGCGCTCCAGTCGATAGACCCAGTCGTCATAAAACTCCCCGTTTATCTCGAAAGCTTTCTCAAGCACCTGCCCACGTTTAAATCCATTTTTTTCCAGTAATCGCACCGAACCGATGTTATCAGCCAGCACCCAGGCATTAATCGCCAACAGACCCAGCGACGTAAAACCATAATCACAGACCGCCGTTAACGCTTCCTGCGCGAATCCCTTGCCTTGCGCCTGCGGAAGCAGCGCATAGCCAATATCGGCTTCCTGCGGGTTGTGTGGACTCACCTGCAGCCCGATATCACCCACGCACTCTCCCTGACTCTCCCGAATGGCGAAAACGTTGCCCGCAAGACGCGAATTAAATTTCAGGCGAAGACTCTGCTCGGGAAGGCATCCCCCCATAAAACGCATGACCTGCGGATGCGTACGTAACGCCAGAAAGCAGGGCCAATCGCTTTCACAGAGCGATGTCAGGGTAAGGCGCGAGGTGGTCAAAACGGGCATGCTTTCTCCGGCATCATTGTGCGAGGGATGAGGTGTGCTGCTGCTCCAGCTGATGAAGATAGTGCATCACAGTGTTCTTTTCGAGTGACGAGCGGAGCTGTAAAGCCAGATTCATGCTATCGAGAATATGAGCATTGGCGATAAGTGAAGAATCAGCCGCAATACGCCCTTCGCTTGCCAGCCAGTCAATCACGGTACGCCAGTGCCAGAGTGGGGAGTTGCCTTTTACGCGCTGAACCGGACCGGGAAATTGACGTGAACCGCGGGCACCGTCTTTTAGCAACGCAATGGCCTGGCGGGTGAGACCCGTGAGCTCGGCGATATCGCTAAGCCCAACGAGGGTAGAGTCAACCGATTCGACACGGGCACCGATCCCGCTGGTTTCAATATCATTGATGGCAGAAAGTACGGCCTGGGCCAGGCTTTCACTTTCACGATCGAATTCGAGATACACCGCCGTGCCGTAAAAGCACACCAGAGCATCGTCGCAGCCTGCGGCAAACAAGGCATCTTCGAGACCAGAGGTATCTGAGGTCACGCCTGACAGCGTCAGAGTAAAATTGAAAAGCGACATAGGGGTTCCTTATTTCAGTCAACCAGCCATTCTTTAAGCAAGGATTGCCGTGGGGTACAGCTATCGACTTTCCTGACAATCTGGCGGGCGTGATTCTGCGGGCATCGGGGTGTAGACCATACGCTCATCATATGTTGATGATGTTCTGCTATCCCGCATTTTAGCCGTCCATAACAATGCGAGCTGTTTCCACCGCAGGTAAAAATCCAGCCTTGTGACACGGCATAGTGGACAGCTGCCCGAATATGTTTATCAGGATGTTCCTTCATCATTCGATGTCCTGTGCAGTATGAATGGGGTGTTGACCGATGTCAACATGTCGCATGCGAGAAAACAATCGCTGTGCAGAGGCAGAGATTACGCCTGACGCGAGCCGTTAATGGTGTTCTGGCGAGAAAGATGAAAGGAGAATTTCAGGGATGCGAGCAGTATTCCAGTGTGTTTGCAACGATTACACTGGAATAGGGGGATGAAGGCGATAAGAACGAGCAGAATCAGGCCAGCACGTCACCCAATGCTTCTTCGAGATCGTACCAGCGGAAAGTGAAGCCAGCGTCTTCCAGGCGCTTAGGTAACGCGCGTTGTCCGCCCAACACTAATACCGATGATTCCCCCATCAACAGCCTGACCGCCGTGGCCGGGGCGCGTAACACCGCCGGGCGATGCAGCGCATGACCCAGGGCATGGGCGAACTGTTCGTTGCGAACCGGATAAGGTGAAACCATGTTGAATGGGCCGCGCAGAGCGTTATCCAGCAGCCAAAGAATGCCGTTAACCATGTCGTCAATGTGGATCCACGCCAGATACTGACGGCCGTTGCCAATTGGGCCACCGAGTCCGAGTTTGAACGGGGGCACCATTTTCCCGAGGATCCCGCCTTTGGGGGCTAACACCACTCCGGTTCGCAGCAGGCAAACGCGGGTCGCGTCGCTCTGTGCCCCGCAGGCAATTTGTTCCCAGCGGGCGCAAAGTTTGTGGGTAAATTCGTTGTGTGGCGGCTCATCTTCGGTGACAACGACTTCGCCGAGGTCACCATAGTAGCCCGCCGCAGAGCCTGAAATGAATACGCCTGGCGGCTGACTGCTGGCGGCAAAAAGTTCAACTAGCTTCTGGGTGATTTGCCAGCGGCTGTTGCATAAACGCTGTTTTTGCTCTTTGGTCCAGCGTTTGTCGGCGATGGGTTCGCCCGCAAGATTGATCACCGCATCGATACCGTCCAGATTGCTGCATTCGCTGAGCCCCTTCCAGAGTTCAACCCGGGCATCGAGCAGCTGGCGGGCTTTCTCCGGGCTGCGGGTCACCACAATGATACTGTGGCCGAGTTCAAGCAGACGTGGAATCAAATGACGGCCAATCAGGCCAGTACCGCCGGTAATCAGGATCTTCATGCAACCTCCGTCCGGGTTGCGCCTAGCGTCGCCAGCTCATGGTCATTGAGACCGAATCGGCGTATCGCAGCGCGTGAAGTTTGTCGATTTCTACCTCAGCATAGGTGACCCAATGATGATCGCATGCGATGTTGAGCACATCCTGAGTTAATTTTTCCAACAAAGAGAAACGGTTATTCTCGACATGCTGAATGATGTACTTGGTGATGGTGCGATAATTCAGCGCATCGTTGATGTCTTCACTGTTGCGCGCGTTTTCCGCAGGATAGTGGATAACCACGTTAACGACGATATCCTGACGGTTAGCGATTTCTTCTTCTTTGATACCGATAAAGGTGCGCAGGCGCAGGTTCTTAATACGAATAATGGCATCTGGCTGGGACATTGCAGGCTTCTCCTTGTTGTTATCCCAGTCATAATACAACAAAGTCGTTTTAATTCGCGTGGGCCTTCTGCATCGCGCGTTCGGTTGCCGGGCGCTGACGAATACGTTCGAACCAGTTTTTCACCGCTGGGAAATTTTGCAGGTCAATGCGCTGGCGCTGATGGGCGTTGACCCACGGCCAGCAGGCGATGTCGGCAATGCTGTAATGCTCGCCGCCAAGCCACGGGCATATTTCCAGCCGTTTATTCAGTACGTGGTACAGGCGTTGGGTTTCAACCTGATAACGTTCAATCGCATACGGTACCGGCTGTGGCGCAAAGTGGTTGAAATGATGGTTTTGCCCCAGCATTGGGCCCAGACCGCCGACCTGCCAGAATAGCCATTGCAGCGTGACATGGCGTTCGCGCAGTTCACCACTGAGCAATTTTCCTGACTTTTCCGCCAGATACAGCAAGATTTCACCCGACTCAAACAAACTGAGCGGCGCACCACCGTCGACGGGTACATGATCGACAATGGCTGGAATTTTATTATTCGGTGAGAGACTCAGGAACTCAGGACGGAACTGATCGCCTTTGCTGATATCCACGCGAATCAGGCGGTACGCCATCTGGGCTTCTTCCAGAAACAGCGTAATTTTATGGCCATTCGGGGTAGGGGCATAATAGAGGTCAATCATTTTAACTCCTGGGCCTGGGCTATTTTCATGACTTCTGGAGTATAGGTGCTTAGTTCAATTGTGTGAGTTTTCATCAAGTGACAGTATGACACAGACACGATATGTTGAGGTTTTCACCCGCAAACCGTTGAGGAAGCTATGACTCGTCCCGTGATTACGCTGTGGTCCGATGCCCATTTTTACTCGCCGTACGTGATGTCCGTGTATGTTGCATTGCAGGAAAAAGGGCTGGCTTTTAGCCTGAAAAGTGTCGATTTAAATCAGGGTGAACATCTCAACACCGACTGGAAAGGGTATGGCGTTACCCGCCGCGTACCTTTACTGGAAGTTGATGCTTTTGCGTTGAGCGAATCCTCGGCCATTACGGAATATCTGGACGAGCGTTTTGCTCCGCCGCAGTGGGAGCGTCTTTATCCGCATGATATTGAAAAGCGTGCCCGTGCCCGCCAGATCCAGGCCTGGCTGCGCAGTGATTTAATGCCGATTCGGGAAGAACGTTCCACCGATGTGGTGTTCGGCGGCGTGAAAAAACCGTCTCTCAGCGCTGAAGGGCAGAAAGCCGCCGCGAAACTGTTCGATACCGCTAATGCGCTGCTGGCGCACGGCAAGCCGAATCTGTTTGGTGAATGGTCCATTGCTGATACTGACCTGGCATTAATGCTTAATCGACTGGTGCTGAACGGGGATGATGTTCCTGAACCGCTCGCAGATTATGCCGCCTTCCAGTGGCAGCGTGCGTCCGTTCAGCGCTATATCGCGCTCTCCGCTAAACACGCTGGCTGAACAGGCGGTAATAATCCGTTATGATAGTGCGGTTTATCGTGGAGGAATGATTGATGAAACTGATGTTTGCGTCAGATATTCACGGGTCTTTGCCCGCCGTTGAACGCGTACTGTCGTTGTTTGCGCAGAGTGGCGCACGTTATCTGGTAATTTTGGGCGATGTGCTTAATCATGGCCCGCGCAATGCGTTGCCGGAAGGCTATGCCCCCGCTGAAGTCGCGGAGCGATTAAACACGCTGGCAGAGCGGATTATTGCCGTGCGTGGCAACTGTGACAGTGAAGTTGACCAGATGCTGCTGCATTTCCCCATCACTGCGCCGTGGCAGCAGGTATTAACCGCAGAGCAGCGCCTGTTCCTGACCCACGGGCATCTGTTCGGCCCTGATAACCTGCCTGCGCTTTCCGCTGGCGATGTGCTGGTTTATGGTCATACTCATATTCCGGTTGCAGAACGCAAAGGTGATATCTTCCACTTCAACCCGGGTTCCGTCAGCATTCCAAAAGGGGGCTTTAGCGCCAGCTACGGGATGATGGAGGGGAATAAATTGCGGGTTTTAGCACTCAATGATCAACGGGTTATTGCAGAGGTTGCAATTAATCCGTAATTTACCCGACAACCGTAAACGCGCCGCGAGAGCGCTATAGAGAGAAGGTTTTCTGATGGTGGAGCAGAACTTGGCAAGCACAGAATGGGTGGACATCGTCAACGAAGACAATGAGGTCATCGCACAGTCAAGCCGCGAGCAAATGCGCGCGCAGTGCTTGCGTCATCGCGCGACCTACATTGTGGTTCACGACGGTATGGGGAAAATTCTGGTGCAACGTCGCACAGAAACCAAGGACTTCATGCCGGGTATGCTGGATGCCACTGCGGGTGGGGTTGTACAGTCCGATGAACAGCTGCTTGATTCAGCCCGTCGTGAAGCGGAAGAAGAGTTGGGGATTGCTGGCGTGCCGTTTGCTGACCACGGTCAGTTCTATTTCGAAGACAAACATTGTCGCGTGTGGGGCAGCCTCTTTAGCTGTGTTTCTCACGGACCGTTTGCGTTGCAGGAAGAAGAGGTCAGTGAAGTATGCTGGCTGACACCGGAAGAGATCACCGCGCGTTGCGATGAGTTCACCCCGGATTCCCTAAAAGCGCTGGCGCTGTGGATGACTCGCAATGCCAACAACGAATCAGCGAAAGAAGAAGAAACCGAGTAAGGTTTAGCAGCTATCCCGCAAACACAGTTTTGCGGCGATGGCGGTGTTTTCTTCCCATTCATCATCATTCAGACGCGCCAGCAGCGCGCGGCCTGCTTCAATCCCAATCTGGCGATGCGGCACAGAAATGGTGGTCAACGGTGGCTGGCACACCCGGCTCACATCGCTGCCACCAAAGCCCACTACCGCCAAATCCTCCGGTACTTTAATCCGCCGACGCTGACATTCATACAGCGCACCACACGCCATTTCATCCGACACGCAGACCAGCGCATCCAGTTCCGGCCAGGCCAGTAAAAACTCGGGCAGTTGTGCCGCGCCGGTGGAAAAGGTGGGCGGTTCCGCGGCGTTAATCACCCGGTTGGGCGACATATGGTGGCGCAGCATCGCTTTGTACCAGCCCTGCAAATGCTGCTGAAAAATCCATTGCTCCTGGTTAGCGCACAGCAGACCGATATTCTGATAGCCGCGCTGTATGAGCATTTGCGTCAGTTCAAACATCGCCGCGACGTTATCAATCCCGATGTTTATATCCAGCGGGTCGGTGCGCTTGGCCCCGATTTCCATCACCGGAATGGCGCTGTTTTCCAGCCACTGCCGTACGGTGTCGCTATGCTCCACGCTGAGCAGAATGGCGGCGGCGATGTTAGACGCCAGCAGCGTCTCCAGTAGTTTCTCTTCCTGATCGAGATGATGGCGTGATTCCGCCAGCATGATTTGATAGCCCGCAGGCTGCAATACCTGCTGCAACCCGGCAAACATTTCTGAACAACCGGCTTCCGCCAGGCTCGGCACCACCATGCCGATGGTCCACGATGACGCCGAAGCCAGCGCACTCGCCGCCATATTGGGCATATAGCCCAGGGTCTGAACTGCCGCTTCAATCTTTTCCCGGAGTTTATCGGAGACCTGCTCCGGCGTACGCAACGCCCGGGAAACGGTCATCGTTCCCACGCCAGCCAGCTGCGCCACATCGGCGAGGGTGACTTTGCCGGTGCTACGACGTTTTCGGGTCAGAGACATGCTTCTTCCTGATTGAAATCTCGTTTTGAAAGTGCATGCAGTATACGCCGGAAATCCCTCCTTTTGCTGAGTTATTACAGGATGTTCACATTTTGATAGCGCTATCACAAATCTCTTACCTGCTTTTTTGGTAGCGCTATCTTTGTGAGTATCATCACAGTCAGTACTCTGGACCTTGCATAAAGTTTGTCCACCCCCCATTGCTGGAGAACACCATGCTGAGTCAATGGATCCACGAGGAAACCATCCTATTGCAGGAGCAGGTCGACACCTGGTCACAGGCATTGGAAATCTGCGCTCAGCCGCTGCTGAAGGCGCACACGATAGGGCCGGAATACGTAACGGCGATTATCGAAAGCCATCACAAACTGGGCCCGTATTACGTGTTGGCTCCCGGGCTTGCGATGCCCCATGCCAGACCGGAAGAGGGGGCCAGAGGGTTAGGACTTTCATTACTGAAGCTGCAACACGGTGTCAGTTTTGGCTCGCAAGAGCACGATCCGGTTGATCTGATTATTATGTTGGCAGCTCCGGATAAACACAGTCACATTGAAATGATCTCGTCACTGGCAGCGTTATTTTCCAGTGATGAAGAGATGCTGTTGCTACACCAGGCGAAAACCCGAGAGGAGATAAAAAATATAATTTCCCGTTTCTGATTTTTTTCGTTTTACCCCTGACCTCCGACATTTTACCTGCGGGTAAAGTGCGGGCTGACTTTACCAAAAAATGGTGACAATAATGAAAATTATGGCGATTTGCGGATCCGGTCTCGGCAGTAGTTTTATGGTCGAGATGAATATTAAAAAAGTCCTCAAGAAGCTCAATATTGATGCGGAGGTTGAGCACTCGGACCTGTCATCAGCCACGCCGGGTGCGGCTGACCTGTTTGTCATGGCAAAGGATATTGCCCTGAGCGCCAGCGTGCCGGACCACCAACTGGTGGTCATTAATAATATTATCGACATCAATGAACTGGAAAATAAGCTCAGCGCTTATTTCGCCAGCCGTTAATCATGACTCCACTTTGAGTGAGGGGCAGATATGTTTATCCTCGAAACGCTTAACTTTGTGGTAGATATTTTAAAAGTTCCTTCAGTGCTGGTGGGTTTAATTGCACTGATTGGACTGGTCGCACAGAAAAAATCATTTTCAGATGTCGTTAAAGGCACGGTAAAAACCATTCTGGGCTTTATTGTGCTGGGCGGTGGCGCGGGTGTATTGGTCGGTTCGTTGAATCCGTTAGGCGGGATGTTTGAACACGCGTTCAGCATTCAGGGCATCATCCCGAATAACGAAGCGATAGTTTCCATTGCGCTCGAGAAATACGGGGCGGCCACGGCGCTGATCATGGCCTTTGGCATGGTAGCGAATATCGTTGTGGCACGATTTACACGCCTGAAATACATTTTCCTCACCGGGCATCACACCTTCTACATGGCATGCATGATTGGGGTGATCCTCACCGTAGCGGGCTTTGAAGGCATCGGTCTGGTCTTTACCGGGTCGCTGATCCTCGGGCTTATCATGGCCTTTTTCCCGGCGATTGCGCAGCGCTACATGAAACGCATCACCGGGAACGATGATATTGCCTTCGGTCACTTCGGCACCCTCGGCTATGTGCTGTCCGGCTGGATCGGCAGCAAGGTCGGGAAGGGGTCTCGCTCGACCGAAGAGATGAACTTGCCGAAAAATCTCAGCTTCCTGCGCGACAGTTCAATTTCGATTTCACTGACCATGATGATCATTTACCTGATCATGGCGGTGTGTGCGGGGCGGGAGTACGTTGAAGCCCAGTTCAGCGGCGGCCAAAACTATCTGGTCTACGCCATCATTATGGCGATCACCTTCGCGGCGGGTGTGTTCATCATCCTGCAGGGCGTGCGCCTGATTCTGGCCGAAATTGTCCCGGCGTTTACCGGCTTCTCGGAAAAACTGGTGCCCAACGCGCGCCCGGCCCTCGACTGCCCGGTGGTGTATCCCTACGCCCCGAATGCCGTGCTGATAGGCTTCCTGTTCAGCTTCCTCGGCGGACTGGTTGGCCTGTTCCTGTGTGGCCAGTTCAAATGGGTGCTTATCCTGCCTGGCGTGGTACCGCACTTCTTCACCGGGGCAACTGCGGGTGTGTTCGGTAACGCCACCGGTGGACGCCGCGGGGCGATGATGGGGGCCTTCGCGAACGGTCTGCTGATCACCTTCCTGCCTGTTTCACTGCTCCCGGTGCTTGGCGCTTTGGGCTTTGCCAATACCACCTTCTCGGATGCCGATTTCGGCGCGGTAGGCATCGTGTTGGGCAACCTGGCACGCTTCCTCTCGCCAATGGCCATTACCGGGCTGGTCGTGGTGATTTTTGCGCTGCTGGTGCTGTTCAACTATCTGGCCAAGGGCAAAGTGGCCGGTAACGATTCACCGCAAAATACAGGAGCCAAATGATGACAACAGTTGCAGAGATAACCCGCCTGGCACGCGATATTCGCGTTGCGACCCTCAAATCCCTGACTGACCTCGGCTTTGGTCACTACGGTGGCAGTATGTCGGTGGTGGAAACCCTGGCGGTGCTGTACGGCGATGTCATGCGGATTGACCCGGGCGACCCGGACTGGCAAGGGCGCGACTACTTTGTGCTGTCCAAAGGCCACGCTGGCCCGGCGTTGTACAGCACTCTGGCGATTAAAGGCTACTTCCCGCAGGAAGAACTCGGCACTCTTAACCAGAACGGCACTAAGCTGCCGAGCCACCCGGACAGGCTAAAAACGCGCGGTGTCGATGCCACCACCGGTTCGCTGGGACAGGGAATTTCTATCGCGGGGGGCATGGCGCTCTCGCACAAGCTGGCCGGACGCAGCAATCGGGTGTTCTGCATCGTCGGCGACGGCGAGTTGAACGAGGGGCAGTGTTGGGAGGCGTTTCAGTTTATCGCTCACCATAAGCTGAATAACCTGACGGTGTTCGTCGACTGGAATAAACAGCAACTCGACGGCGAGTTGGATGAAATCATCTGTGCGTTCGATTTACCGGCGAAATTCTCCGCGTTTGGTTTTGATGTGGTGACGGTGAAAGGAGACGATATTCCCGGTCTGCTGGCGGCGGTGAAGCCTGTGCCTGCGGCAGATGCCCGGCCCCGGCTGGTTATTCTCGACAGCATCAAAGGGCAGGGCGTGCCGTACCTCGAACAACTGGGGAACTCGCATCACCTGCGCCTGACGGATGATGTGAAGCACATTCTCAACGATACCATTGCCCAACTGGAGGCCGCACATGATTAAGGTCGCACCTGCCGGAGAAAAAGACGCCATCGAGATGCGTAAAGTCTATGCCGGTTTTGTGGCGGAGCAGATTGACGCTGGCAGCGAAATCATCGCCCTTGAAGCCGATTTAATGAGCTCGATGGCAATGGACGGCGTGCAGAAAAAATACCCGCAGCAGGTGATCAACTGCGGGATCATGGAGGCGAATGTGATTGGCACCGCCGCCGGGCTGTCGCTCACCGGCCGCAAACCCTTTGTGCATACATTTACCGCGTTCGCCAGCCGTCGCTGCTTCGACCAGCTGTTTATGTCGCTCGATTATCAGCGCAATAACGTCAAAGTTATTGCCTCGGATGCGGGCGTCACTGCCTGTCACAACGGCGGGACGCATATGTCCTTCGAGGATATGGGCATCGTGCGCGGGCTGGCGAATTCGGTGGTGATTGAAGTGACTGATGCCACCATGTTTAAGGCCATCCTTAACCAACTGATCGACCTTGAGGGGTTTTACTGGGTGCGTACCATTCGTAAACAGGCCCCGACGGTATATCAGGCGGGCTCCACTTTTACCATTGGCAAAGGCAACGTGCTACGCGAAGGTGACGACATCACGCTTATCGCCAACGGGATCATGGTGACGGAAGCGCTGGAAGCGGCGCGTCGGCTGGAAAGGGAAGGCGTTAGCGCGGCGGTGATCGACATGTTTACCCTGAAACCGATCGACCGGATGCTGGTGAAGAACTACGCCGAGAAAACCGGGCGTATTGTCACCTGCGAAAACCACAGCATCCATAACGGGCTGGGTTCTGCGGTGGCAGAAGTCTTGGTTGAAACCTGCCCGGTGCCGATGCGTCGCGTGGGGGTCAAGGAGCGTTACGGTCAGGTCGGCACCCAGGACTTCCTGCAACAGGAATATGGCCTGACGGCAGATGAGATAGTCAAAGCGGCGAAAGAACTGCTGGAATGATTGCTAGCCATTATAAATTTAGTCATTAAAAAAGGCAGCCATTTGGCTGCCTTTAACATTTCAGTGAACCCGCGAGGATTAATCCTGCTGGGAAGACTGGATCGCGGTCAGAGCGATGGTGTAGACGATGTCGTCTACCAGCGCGCCACGAGACAGGTCGTTCACTGGTTTGCGCATACCTTGCAGCATTGGCCCGATGGAGATCAGGTCTGCTGAACGCTGTACCGCTTTGTAGGTGGTGTTACCGGTGTTCAGATCAGGGAAGATGAACACGGTAGCGCGACCTGCAACCGGCGAGTTCGGCGCTTTGGATTTCGCAACGTCAGCCATCACGGCGGCGTCATACTGCAGCGGGCCATCGATAACCAGGTCCGGACGTTTTTCCTGCGCGATACGGGTGGCTTCACGCACTTTCTCAACGTCGCTGCCCTGGCCGGAGGTGCCGGTGGAGTAGGAGAGCATCGCCACGCGTGGGTCGATACCGAATGCAGCCGCAGAATCTGCAGACTGGATAGCGATTTCGGCCAGCTGTTCAGCGGTCGGATCCGGGTTGATCGCACAGTCACCGTAAACGTAAACCTGTTCCGGCAGCAGCATGAAGAACACAGAAGAAACCAGCGAACTGTTCGGTGCGGTTTTGATCAGCTGCAGCGGTGGACGGATGGTATTGGCAGTGGTGTGAACCGCGCCAGAAACCAGACCGTCAACTTCGTCCTGCTCGAGCATCATAGTGCCAAGTACGACGTTGTCTTCCAGCTGTTCGCGAGCGACGGCTTCGGTCATGCCCTTGCTCTTACGCAGTTCGACCAGGCGAGCTACGTAGCTTTCACGTACCACATCAGGATCGACGATTTCGATGCCAGCGCCCAGTTCAACACCCTGGTCTGCTGCAACGCGGTTAATGGCTTCTGGATTACCCAGCAGCACACAGGTTGCGATGCCGCGTTCTGCACAGATGGCAGCCGCTTTCACGGTACGCGGTTCGTCGCCTTCTGGCAGAACCACGCGTTTGCCGGCTTTACGCGCCAGCTCGGTCAGCTGGTAGCGGAAGGCTGGCGGAGACAGACGACGGCTGCGCTCGGAGGTCGCGGTCAGGGACTCGATCCAACTAGCATCGATGTGGCTGGCCACATACTCCTGCACTTTTTCGATACGCGCGTGGTCGTCAGCCGGCACTTCAAGGTTGAAGCTCTGCAGGCTGAGGGAGGTCTGCCAGGTGTTGGTGTTTACCATGAATACCGGCAGGCCAGTCGCAAACGCACGTTCACACAGCTTGCTCACGCGTGCATCCATTTCGTAAGCACCGGTCAGCAGAATAGCGCCGATCTCAACGCCGTTCATCGCTGCCAGGCACGCGGCAACCAGCACGTCAGGACGGTCAGCAGAGGTCACCAGCAGGGAACCTGCACGGAAGTGTTCCAGCATGTGCGGAATGCTACGCGCACAGAAGGTCACAGACTTCACACGACGGGTGTTGATGTCACCTTCGTTAACGATGGTGGCATTCAGGTGACGCGCCATGTCGATGGCACGGGTCGCAATCAGGTCGAAGCTCCATGGCACCGCGCCGAGCATTGGCAGCGGGCTGGAGGCAGCGAGTTCTGCCGGATCGATTTTCACGACTTTCGCACGGGAAGAGTCATCGAAAATTTCAGACAGGTCAGGACGAGTACGGCCCTGATCATCAACCGGTGCGTTCAGTTTGTTAACGATAACGCCGGTGATGTTGGTGTTTTTCGCGCCGCCGAAGCTGCTGCGGGTCAGTTCGATGCGTTCTTTCAGCTGTTCCTGAGTGTCGGTGCCCTGAGACATCACGAACACGATTTCCGCGTTCAGGGTCTTGGCAATCTCGTAGTTCAGGGAGGTCGCGAACTGATGCTTACGGGTTGGGACCAGGCCTTCAACCAGCACTACTTCAGCATCCTGAGCGTTAGCGTGGTAGTTGGCGATGATCTCTTCCATCAGCACGTCTTTCTGGTTGCTGGAGAGCAGAGACTCAACGTGGCTCATCTTCAGCGGTTCAGCCGCTGGCAGATTGGAGTTAGCACGGACGATAGTCGTGGTCTGGTCTGGCGCATCGCCACCAGCACGCGGCTGCGCGATTGGCTTAAAGACGCTCAGACGAACGCCTTTGCGTTCCATAGCTCGGATAACGCCAAGGCTGACGCTGGTCAGGCCGACGCTGGTTCCGGTAGGGATCAGCATAATTGTACGGGACACGGTTTATCCTCTTTCGTTACCGCCAAGGGTTGGCGGGTGACAAAACAGCACCGCCAGCTAGGCTGGCGGTGTGGAATCAGGCAGTCAGACGAGCTGCGTCTTGTGCGATAACCAATTCTTCATTGGTCGGAATGACCAGGGCAGGGCGGGTGCCTTCTTTGTTGATGAAGCCAGACTTGCCGAAGCGGGCAGCCAGGTTGCGCTCATGATCAACGTCGAAGCCCAGAACGCCCAGTTTACTCAGGGACAGTTCGCGAACCATTGCGGCGTTTTCGCCGATACCACCGGTGAACACGACTGCGTCCAGACGACCATCCATCAGCGCGGTGTAAGAACCGATGTATTTCGCCAGACGGTGGCAGTAAACGTCCATTGCACGTTTAGCGTCAGCTTTGGTTTCGTAGTTGTCTTCAACATAACGGCAGTCGCTGGTGACTTCGGTCAGGCCCAGCAGGCCAGACTCTTTGGTCAGCATTTTGTTGATAGCATCAACGCTCATGCCCAGGGTGTCGTGCAGATGGAAGATGATAGCCGGATCGATGTCACCAGAACGGGTGCCCATTACCAGGCCTTCCAGCGGGGTCAGACCCATGGAGGTATCAACACATTCGCCGTTACGAATAGCAGAAACGGAACCACCGTTGCCCAAGTGGCAAGTGATGATGTTCAGTTCTTCAACCGGTTTGTTCAGAACTTTAGCGGCTTCCTGAGTCACGAAGAAGTGGCTGGTGCCGTGTGCGCCGTAGCGACGAACGCCGTGTTCTTTGTACAGGCTGTATGGGAGAGCATACAGGTATGATTCTTCTGGCATGGTCTGATGGAACGCGGTGTCGAAGACAGCGACGTTTTTGTCCTTCAGATTCGGGAAGGATTTCAGCGCTTCCGCGATACCAATCAGGTGCGCAGGGTTGTGCAGCGGTGCAAAAGAGGCTGCATCTTTGATACCCTGAATAACGGAATCGTCGATAACCACGGAGCCAGTGTACTTCTCGCCGCCGTGAACAACACGGTGGCCGATGGCAGTCAGCTGGGCTGACAGTTCTGGTTTTTGTGCCAGAATAGTGTTAACGATAAAGTTAAGCGCTTCACTGTGAGCGGCGCCTGCACCTAAAGCCGCTTCTTGTTTGCCGCCATCCATTTTCCACTTGATACGTGCTTCTGGGAGATGGAAACATTCGGCTAAACCAGAGAGGTATTCTTCACCGTTTACCGCATCAATAACGGCGAATTTCAGTGAGGAGCTACCGCAGTTCAGAACCAGTACTAACTTACTCGACATGGAAGTACCTATTAATCTTATGTGGCTAAAAAAACGTCAGTGAGTCAAAGAGCGTAGCGCATGATGACGCTGACATTTATGATTAACATCATGCCTGATACATTTTCTGGCATGACGAAGAAAAATCGGGTGTTTCAGGATTCAGTTTTGCACAATTTTCATCCAATGGAAGAATGTGCAATAATTTGACGAATCACGAGAACGGGTCTACGCCCATCTCAGGCCGCACAGGATACCTGAATGCCGCCGTTATTGCCAAAATGTTTTGAACGTTGTCATGCATAGTTGTTGTTTTGCACGAAATTTTGATTTTTTATCTGTGAAGTTGAGGTAACGCCATGTCGACACCCGAGAACCGCCCGGTTAACTTTTTGAGTTTGTTTGGCCGTGGGCAGCATTACGCTAAGACGTGGCCGTTAGAAAAGCGCCTTGCTCCCGTGTTTGTTGAGAACCGCGTGATCCGCGCCACGCGCTATGCCATTCGCATTATGCCCCCGCTGGCAGTATTTACACTGTGCTGGCAAATCGCCCTTGGCGGCCAGCTTGGCCCAGCCGTCGCGACCGCGCTGTTTGCGCTGAGTCTGCCGATGCAGGGCATGTGGTGGCTTGGTAAACGTTCGGTGACGCCTTTACCGCCGACCATTCTGAGTTGGTTCTATGAAGTACGCGGAAAATTGCAGGAGTCCGGCCAGGCGCTGACCCCGGTGGAAGGCAAACCGGATTATCAGGCATTAGCTGACACGCTTAAGCGCGCCTTCAAACAACTGGATAAAACTTTCCTTGATGATTTGTAATTAACCATCAAAAACGCATATAAAAGAGGGCATACAGTTTGTAAGCCCTCTTTTTTCTTGCCGTAAGTGCAACAGGAGTCGAAAAATGGAAATGACCAACGCGCAACGTCTGATTTTGTCTAATCAGTACAAAATGATGACCATGATGGATCCCGACAACGCAGAGCGCTATCGCCGCCTGCAAACCATCATCGAGCGTGGCTATGGCCTGCAAATGCGCGAGCTGGACCGCGAATTCGGCCAACTGACCGAAGAAACCTGCCGCACTATCATCGATATCATGGAGATGTACCACGCTCTGCACGTGTCCTGGACCAACCAGAAAGACGCCAATACCATTGATGAACGCCGTGTCACCTTCCTCGGTTTCGACGCTGCAACGGAAGCTCGTTATCTTGGCTACGTGCGCTTTATGGTCAACACCGAAGGCCGTTATACCCATTTTGATGCGGGCACCCACGGCTTCAACGCGCAGACCCCAATGTGGGAAAAATACCAGCGTATGCTGGGCGCATGGCACGCATGCCCGCGTCAGTATCATCTGAGCAGCAACGAAATTAATCAGATTATCAACGCCTGATGGAGGCCGCCGTGCAGTGCAAAGGCTTTTTGTTTGACCTCGATGGGACGCTGGTCGATTCACTGCCAGTGGTGGAGCGCTCCTGGTGTCGCTGGGCCGATCGCCATGACCTGAGCCATGACGAGGTGCTGAATTTCATTCATGGTAAACAGGCGATTACCTCGCTGCGTCACTTCCTCGCGACTAAAACCGAGGCAGAGATCCAGGCTGAATTTGCCTGGCTTGAGCAGGTTGAAGCGCAGGATCTGGAAGGGGTAACCGCCTTGCCAGGTGCCGTCGCGCTGCTTAATCATCTGGATGAGTCAGGGATCCCGTGGGCTATTGTGACCTCGGGTACGGTGCCTATCGCCCATGCCCGGCATCGTGCGGCGGGTTTGCCGGAAGCAAAAGTGTTTGTGACCGCCGAGCAGGTCAAGCGCGGCAAGCCGGAGCCGGATGCGTATCTGCTCGGGGCTAAGCTTTTAGGGTTTGCCCCTGCGGAATGTGCGGTGGTTGAAGATGCCGCTGCTGGCATGTTGTCGGGTCTGGCGGCGGGCTGTCATGTCATCGCCGTTAACGTTCCTGCCGATGCACCGCGCCTGAACGAGGCGGATTACGTGCTCACCACTCTGGAAGCGCTGGACGTCACCCGGCAGCCTGACGGGAATGTTGCCGTACGCCTGAAAGACTAAATGCATGATATAGCCTCGCTTCGGCGGGGCTTTTTTATGCCAGACTACTCACTCTCTCTTCTGACAAGGACATGTTATGAACGGTGAACTGATTTGGGTACTGTGCCTGCTGGCGGTGGCAGTGCTGCTGTTTGCCACTGGCAAAGTGCGCATGGATGCCGTCGCCTTGCTGGTTATTGTTGCCTTCGTGCTTAGCGGCACGCTCTCCTTAAGCGAAGCCTTTTCCGGCTTTAGCGATCCGAACGTTATCCTCATCGCCGCGCTATTTATCATCGGCGACGGGTTGGTGCGCACCGGGGTCGCCACCAGCATGGGCACGTGGCTGGTCAAAGTGGCGGGTAACAGCGAAATCAAAATGCTGGTATTCCTGATGCTGACGGTGGCAGGGCTCGGGGCGTTCATGAGTTCGACCGGCGTGGTCGCGATCTTCATTCCGGTGGTGCTGAGCGTGTGTATGCGGATGAACACCTCGCCGTCGCGACTGATGATGCCGTTGAGCTTTGCCGGGCTTATCAGCGGCATGATGACTCTGGTCGCCACCCCGCCGAATCTGGTTATTAACAGCGAACTGTTGCGCGAAGGGCTCGACGGATTCAGCTTTTTCAGCGTGACGCCGATTGGTCTGGTGGTGCTGGTGCTGGGGATCGGCTACATGCTGCTGATGCGCTTTATGCTGCCGGGCAATGAAGACCCGCTCAAGACGGATAAGCGTCGCACCTTCCGCGATCTAATTAAAGAATACCGTCTGAACGGCCGGGCGCGCCGTCTGGCAATTCGCCCGGGTTCACCGTTGATTGGTCAGCGTCTGGACGATCTCAAGCTGCGCGAGAAGTACGGTGCTAACGTGATAGGCGTGGAGCGCTGGCGGCGTTTTCGTCGGGTGATCGTCAACGTGAACGGTGTCTCGGAATTCCATGCGCGTGACGTTCTGTTGATTGATATGTCTTCCGCAGACGTTGATCTGCGCCAGTTCTGTAGTGAACAGTTGCTAGAGCCGATGGTGCTGCGCGGAGAGTATTTCTCCGATCAGGCGCTGGATGTGGGAATGGCCGAGGTATCGCTTATCCCTGATTCGGAGCTGGTGGGTAAAACGGTGCGTGAAATGGAGTTTCGCAGCCGTTTTGGCCTGAACGTAGTGGGGATGAAACGCGACGGTAAAGCGGTAGAGGGTTCAGTGGTGGATTTGGCTATCGAGCTTGGTGACATCCTGCTGGTGGTCGGCAACTGGAAGCAGATAGCGCTACTTTCCCAGCGCGGGCGTGATGTCGTGGTGCTCAACATGCCGATTGAAGTTAACGACGCTTCCCCGGCCCATAGCCAGGCACCCCATGCGATATTTTGCCTGGTGCTGATGGTGGCGCTGATGCTGACCGATGAAATTCCTAACCCGATTGCCGCCATTATTGCCTGTCTGCTGATGGGCAAATTCCGCTGTATCAATGCCGAAAGTGCCTATAAAGCCATCCACTGGCCGAGTATTATTCTCATCGTTGGGATGATGCCGTTTGCACATGCGTTGCAAAAAACCGGTGGCGTCGATTTGGTGGTGAAAGGGCTGATGGAAGTCGGCGGCGCGCAGGGGCCTTACCTGATGCTGATTTGTCTGTTCGTGATGTGCGCCACGATTGGCCTGTTTATTTCCAATACGGCGACTGCGGTACTGATGGCCCCGATCGCGCTGGCAGCCGCCAAATCAATGGGCGTGTCGCCATATCCGTTCGCAATGATGGTCGCCATGGCCGCTTCGGCTGCGTTTATGACCCCGGTGTCGTCGCCGGTGAACACCCTGGTGCTAGGGCCAGGAAAATACACCTTCAGCGATTTCGTGAAGATTGGCGTGCCGTTTACCGTGCTGGTAATGGCGGTGTGCGTGGTGCTGATCCCGGTGCTGTTCCCGTTTTAATTTGTGTCCCCGGCGATGCGAGCGCTACAGGTTTAGGCACTGCAAGCGACGCGCCGCCGGGCAGCTCAAAAGTTAAAGCGGCGAGTCCTGGCTTATCTCATCCAGTGACAGCTGGAAACTTGGCACAAACACCTGCATGAAATAATCCATCTCCGGGCTGCGACGTGATTCGAGGGTTTTTTCCAGTCGTCCCTTTGCCAGCAGAAATTCGTTGTTTCCCGCCGACAGCTCTTCCAGACATTTCAGATACGCACACAGCGCATCGGCCTGTTTCACCAGCAGCCTTTCTTCTTCGCTGTACTGATGCTCATCGATCAGCGGGGCAAAGATATCGCGCAGTTCTTCCGGCACCATATCAACCAATTTCTGCTGAGCAATTTTTTCGATAGCTTTATATTCCTGGGCAATCTGCGAATTGAAATATTTCACCGGTGTTGGCAGGTCGCCGGTCAGCACTTCTGAAGCGTCGTGATACATCGCCAGCAAGGCAATACGTTCCGCGTTCACGTTACCATTGAACTTGCGGTTTTTAATCGCCGCCAGGGCGTGAGCGACCATGGCCACCTGCAAACTGTGTTCGGAGACGTTCTCGGTGCGCACGTTGCGCATCAGCGGCCAGCGGTTGATTAACTTTAGACGGGAAAGGTGGGCAAAGAAATGGCTCTGGCTCATGGGGTTCCTTGGTGCGTAACAGCAGGTCACCCATTGTGCGCTGAGTTGACCGCCGGATGCAAACCCCGGCGGTCGGCGGCGTTAGGCCTGGCGGTAGCCCGACAGGAAGCGGCCAAAGCGTGAGATAGACATTTCAAGGTCATCCAGACGAGGCAGGGTAACGATACGCACGTGATCCGGCCATGGCCAGTTGAAGGCCGTGCCCTGAACCAGCAGCACTTTTTCTTGCAGCAGGAAATCGAGCACCATTTTCTGGTCGTCGTGAATGTTAAAACGCTTGCTGTCGATCTTCGGGAACATGTACAGCGCGCCGTTCGGCTTCACGCAGCTCACGCCTGGAATGTCGTTGATCAGCTCCCACGCGCGATTACGCTGTTCGTACAACCGTCCGCCCGGCGCGATAAATTCGCTGATGCTTTGATAGCCGCCGAGTGCGGTCTGGATCGCGTGCTGAGCCGGTACGTTGGCGCATAAACGCATAGAGGCCAGCATTTCCAGACCTTCGATATAGCCTTTTGCGTGTTTCTTCGGCCCGTTCAGCACCATCCAGCCCTGACGGAAGCCCGCAACGCGATAGGTTTTGGACAGGCCATTAAAGGTGACGGTCAGCAGATCGGGAGCCAGGGCGGCAATCGAATGATGCTGGGCTTCGTCATACAGAATCTTGTCGTAGATTTCGTCGGCAAAAATAATCAGGTTGTTCTGACGAGCGATTTCGACGATTTCCAGCAGCAGCTCTTTGGAGTACACCGCGCCGGTCGGGTTATTCGGGTTAATGATCACAATCCCACGGGTGCGCGGGGTGATTTTGCTGCGAATGTCGTCCAGGTCAGGGAACCAGCCAGCCGATTCATCACAAAGATAATGCACCGCTTTTCCGCTCGAGAGCGAGACTGCCGCTGTCCACAGCGGGTAATCCGGAGCCGGAACCAGCATTTCATCGCCGCTGTTAAGCAGCGCCTGCATTGCCTGGACGATAAGCTCAGACACACCGTTGCCGATGTAGATGTCTTCCACCGTCACGTCGCGCATTTCACGCGCCTGGTAGTGCTGCATGATGGCCTTGCGTGCCGAATACAGGCCTTTGGAATCGCAGTAGCCTTGGGCGGTTGGAAGATTGCGGATGACATCGACGAGAATTTCGTCAGGCGCATCAAAACCGAACGGAGCAGGGTTGCCAATGTTCAGCTTAAGAACCTTGTTGCCTTCTTCTTCAAGACGCTTAGCTTCTTTAAGTACCGGGCCACGGATGTCGTAACAGACATTCTCTAATTTGCTGGATTTTTCGATGGGGGACATGAATCTTGACCTTTTCGCTAGTTCGCCACTCCCTGCCGTGGAAGTCAGCACGGAATAAGGTACTCCCCATCCGGGGTATTTTGAAGGGTTGGCAGGACAATATTTTGCACAATAGATGATGAATATGCGATCTGTTTGTCTGGCAATGGGCCGCTTCGTCTGCCTAAATCACCATGTTTGTGATGAGGTGTGGTGATAAATGTCGTTATTTATGGCTGAGTGTGAATTATTAACTAAAGTAAATTCTGTGGCCGACAACTCTACTGTTTGGCTCATTGGGTCGTGTGGTGAAAAATGAGATGCTGTAAGGTCGCCTGCTGCTATCGTTTGCATGATACTTATTACGGCTGACTGTGAACGCATTGTTAAGTTTTGTTAATGAAATCATATTTAAACAATTCTAATTTTTCATTAATTGCAAAGTTATCTCTTCTGTTTGTTAATTTATTCCAGAATAGCCAATTTCTATTAAAAAATTATGTAAGATAAAGCTTAATAACACTTATAAGTATAATGTTTTTACGGTAGGATACCCCGGACAGCATGCTCAGCTATCTTGCGTAAAGTGATGATTTAGCTTGCTAAAACAATATAACCTTTTGTTATTACTTGTATTTTTGTCAGATCGGAACCCTGTTTCAAATTTGACATTATTACTGACTGTGCTTCATCAACTCAGAATGAAAGTAACAGTTTTTTTTGAAAGATCTCACATAAAGCACCTGAAATAATTAACTCATTTTCAGGTGTAAGCAAAACCGGGCAGGTCAGCACAAGCAACCTGTAAGTGAATAAATATGATTAACGCAAATCGTCCGATATTAAATCTCGATCTCGATCTGCTGAGAACGTTCGTTGCAGTCGCTGATCTGAACACTTTTGCCGCTGCGGCGGTTGCCGTATGCCGGACTCAGTCGGCGGTAAGCCAGCAAATGCAGCGACTTGAACAGTTGGTCGGCAAAGAGCTATTCGCTCGTCACGGGCGTAATAAACTGCTCACCGAACACGGTATTCAGCTGTTGGGCTATGCCCGTAAAATTTTACGCTTCAATGATGAAGCCTGTACCTCGCTGATGTTTAGCTCGTTGCAGGGGATGTTGACTATCGGCTCGTCTGACGAATCTGCCGATACGATCCTGCCTTTTCTGCTCAATCGCATCGCTTCGGTGTATCCGAAACTGGCGCTTGATGTCCGGGTTAAACGTCATGCTGAAATGGGTGACATGCTCCAGACCGGCGAAGTGGATTTGGTGTTAACCACGCATCGTCTGGTGCAGTTCGAATCGATTTCATTGCGCGTCTCGCCAACGCTCTGGTATTGCGCGGCGGATTACCTGCTGCCCCCTGGCGAAGCGGTCCCGTTGGTGCTGCTCGACGATCCCAGCCCATTCCGCGACATGATTATTGATACCCTGAATGCAGCGCATATACCGTGGCGTCTGGCCTATGTTGCCTCAACGCTTTCTGCGGTGCGTGCGGCGGTAAAAGCGGGATTAGGCGTTACGGCGCGACCGGTAGAGATGATGAGCCCCGAACTGCGCGTATTGGGTAAAAGTGACGGTTTACCGCAATTGCCTGACACCGAGTATCTCTTAACGTGCAACAGCCAGAATTCGAATGAGCTGGTGCAGGCCATTTTTCAGTCTCTCGACAGTGTCAATAATCCCTGGTATCAGTACGGGGTGTATACCTCCGAAGGGGGAGACGATACCCTTATTGCTGAGAAGGATTTAGAGTAA
This sequence comes from Scandinavium lactucae, assembly GCF_033843265.1. Classification (NCBI taxonomy): domain Bacteria; kingdom Pseudomonadati; phylum Pseudomonadota; class Gammaproteobacteria; order Enterobacterales; family Enterobacteriaceae; genus Scandinavium; species Scandinavium lactucae. Next base: position 223,568 of record NZ_JAWXRD010000030.1, on the reverse strand, counting down.
GCAAGCTGTCGCAATCTGGTAACAATTTGTAAGTGTAAAAAAAGGCCGCTGATGCATAAATTATGCTCTGCGGCCTTTTTTTTGAACAAAGAGCAATCACCTTTATTGGTAGTCTGCCTATTATTTTTGTTTTTCAATGAGTTAATCTTAACCCGTCATATTTTGCCTTTCTTTACCCTGACAACTTCCCACTTCCTGCTAATGTTAAAAAAACGGCTGTATTGTTGCCGTTTTTCAGTGTGAATTAACAAAAGCGTGTCTCAGATCAAGAAAATACTCCCCAATGGGGGGAGGAATCGCAGGCGATTCCTGTCAAAATAGCAGGGTAATTCGTGTTTAAGCCTCAGACGGACACGATTCACCAACCGTAAATCCTCACTGTTTTTTCGCGTCGAAAAGGCTAAAGGGCATTTAATGTTAATGAAAGGTGTTCGGTGTAAATTAATGTGAGGAAACTTTTGTTAAAGTTGACAAAAGGTTATAGAAAGGAGTAAAAAACCACATCATTTAGACGTTTAAGCCTATTTGTGGCACACTTTTTGTGGTTTTTTAATTCCTCCCCATGAATCATGTGGCGTTCATCTGCCTGCCAGAGCAGAGTTCAGCGCTACTTATTTTGGTTAAGCAATGCGTATGTCAACATCCACTGAAGTCATCGCTCATCACTGGGCATTCGCTATATTTCTCATCATTGCCATCGGCCTCTGCTGTCTGATGCTTGTTGGCGGTTGGTATCTCGGCGGTCGCGCACGCGCGCGTAGCAAGAACACCCCGTTCGAGTCGGGTATCGACTCTGTGGGCACAGCTCGCTTACGTCTCTCGGCGAAGTTCTACCTGGTCGCCATGTTCTTCGTCATCTTCGACGTGGAAGCCCTTTACCTTTACGCATGGTCTACGTCGATTCGCGAAAGCGGATGGGTGGGCTTTGTGGAAGCCGCAATTTTCATTTTAGTGTTACTGGCAGGCCTGGTTTACCTCGTCCGCATCGGCGCACTGGACTGGACGCCTGCGCGTTCCCGTCGCACGCTGGTCAACCCGGAAACCGACAGTACTACTAATCGTCATACGCAGTAAAAGCGAGGCAATAAGATGGATTATACGCTCACCCGCATAGATCCTAACGGTGAGAACGACCGTTACCCCCTGCAGAAACAGGAGATCGTAACCGACCCTCTTGAGCAGGAAGTAAACAAAAGCGTGTACATGGGCAAGCTCGAGCATGCCCTGCATGACATGGTCAACTGGGGTCGCAAGAACTCAATCTGGCCTTACAACTTCGGCCTTTCCTGCTGCTACGTTGAAATGGTGACGTCATTCACTGCGGTGCATGACGTTGCGCGTTTTGGCGCAGAGGTACTGCGTGCTTCCCCGCGTCAGGCCGATCTGATGGTCGTGGCAGGAACCTGCTTCACCAAAATGGCCCCGGTTATTCAGCGCCTGTACGATCAGATGCTGGAGCCGAAGTGGGTTATTTCCATGGGTGCCTGTGCAAACTCTGGCGGCATGTACGACATTTACTCTGTTGTGCAGGGCGTCGATAAGTTTATCCCGGTCGATGTTTACATCCCTGGCTGCCCGCCGCGTCCGGAAGCCTACATGCAGGCTCTGATGCTGCTGCAGGAATCCATCGGTAAAGAACGTCGTCCGCTCTCCTGGGTGGTTGGCGATCAGGGCGTGTATCGCGCCAATATGCAATCTGAGCGCGAGCGTAAACGCGGCGAACGTATTGCTGTGACGAATCTGCGGTCACCCGACGAGATTTAACTTTGCGCCTGTGGGCAGTGGACTAAGCCTTCGCATATCAAAATTAATAGCGCGGAGCCACGCCCAACAGTCACCACGGAACTTTTGCAATGGTGAACAATATGACCGATTTAACCGCGCATGAAGCCGCCGCATGGCAGACCCGGGATCATCTCGACGACCCGGTGATTGGCGAACTGCGCAACCGTTTTGGGCCGGATGCCTTTACCGTTCAGCCGACCCGCACCGGGGTACCTGTTGTTTGGGTTAAGCGTGAACAGTTACTGGAAGTGGTCGATTTCCTCAAGAAATTGCCGAAACCTTACGTCATGCTGTTTGATTTACACGGCATGGACGAGCGTCTGCGCACTCACCGTGACGGGTTACCCGCCGCGGATTTTTCCGTTTTCTACCATCTGATTTCTATCGACCGCAACCGCGACATCATGCTCAAGGTGGCGTTGTCTGAGAACGATCTGAATGTGCCGACGCTGACCAAACTCTTCCCGAACGCCAACTGGTATGAGCGTGAAACCTGGGAAATGTTTGGCATCAACATCCAGGGCCACCCGAATCTGCGTCGCATCATGATGCCGGATACCTGGGAAGGGCACCCGCTGCGTAAAGACTACCCTGCGCGCGCCACCGAATTCGATCCGTTTGAGCTGACCAAAGCTAAACAGGATCTGGAGATGGAAGCACTGACCTTCAAGCCGGAAGAGTGGGGCATGAAGCGCAGCAGCGAGAACGAGGACTTCATGTTCCTCAACCTCGGTCCTAACCACCCATCCGCACACGGTGCGTTCCGTATCATCCTGCAGCTGGATGGCGAAGAAATCGTCGACTGCGTGCCTGATATCGGCTATCACCACCGTGGTGCTGAGAAAATGGGCGAGCGTCAGTCCTGGCACAGCTACATTCCGTACACTGACCGTATCGAGTATCTCGGCGGCTGCGTGAACGAAATGCCATACGTGCTGGCAGTTGAAAAACTGGCAGGCATTAAAGTGCCTGAGCGCGTCGACGTTATCCGCGTCATGCTCTCTGAGCTGTTCCGTATCAACAGCCACCTGCTGTACATCTCGACCTTCATTCAGGACGTCGGTGCCATGACGCCGGTATTCTTCGCCTTTACCGACCGTCAGAAAATCTACGATCTGGTCGAAGCGATCACCGGTTTCCGTATGCACCCGGCGTGGTTCCGCATCGGCGGCGTCGCGCACGACCTGCCGCGTGGCTGGGATCGTCTGCTGCGTGAATTCCTCGACTGGATGCCGAAACGTCTGGCGTCTTACGAGAAAGCCGCGCTGCGTAACTCCATTCTGAAAGGTCGTTCTCAGGGCGTTGCCGCTTACACCGCGAAAGAAGCGCTGGAGTGGGGCACCACGGGGGCTGGCCTGCGTGCTACCGGGATCGACTTCGATATCCGTAAGGCGCGTCCGTACTCTGGTTATGAAAACTTCGACTTCGAAATCCCGGTGGGCGGTGGTGTATCCGACTGCTACACCCGCGTGATGCTGAAGGTGGAAGAGCTGCGCCAGAGCCTGCGCATTCTTGAGCAGTGTCTGAAGAACATGCCGGAAGGCCCGTTCAAAGCGGATCACCCGCTGACCACGCCGCCACCGAAAGAGCGCACGCTGCAGCATATCGAAACCCTGATCACTCACTTCCTGCAGGTTTCCTGGGGACCGGTTATGCCGGCCAACGAATCCTTCCAGATGATTGAGGCGACCAAGGGCATCAACAGTTACTACCTGACAAGCGACGGCAGCACCATGAGCTACCGCACCCGTATCCGTACGCCGAGCTATGCGCACCTGCAGCAGATCCCGGCGGCGATCCGCGGAAGCCTGGTATCCGACCTGATCGTTTATCTGGGTAGTATCGATTTTGTTATGTCAGATGTGGACCGCTAATTATGCACGAGAATCAACAACCACAAACCGAGGCTTTTGAGCTGAGTGCGGCCGAGCGTGACGCTATCGAGCACGAAAAGCATCACTACGAAGACCCGCGTGCGGCGTCCATTGAAGCGCTGAAGATTGTTCAGAAACAGCGCGGCTGGGTGCCGGATGGGGCGATTTATGCCATCGCCGACGTGCTGGGTATCCCGGCAAGCGATGTCGAAGGCGTGGCCACGTTCTACAGCCAAATCTTCCGTCAGCCGGTAGGTCGCCACGTGATCCGCTACTGCGACAGCGTGGTGTGCCATATCACGGGTTATCAGGGCATTCAGTCCGCTATCGAAGCGAAGCTGAATATCAAGCCGGGCCAGACCACTTTTGATGGTCGATTCACCCTGCTGCCAACCTGCTGTCTGGGCAACTGCGACAAGGGGCCGACCATGATGATTGATGAGGACACTCACAGCCATCTGACGCCGGAAGCGATTCCTGACCTGCTGGAGCAGTACAAATAATGAAAGATATTATCCTGACTCCTGAGACGCATCCGCTGACCTGGCGTCTGCGCGAGGATAAACAGCCGGTCTGGCTTGACGAATATCAGGCGAAAAATGGCTACGCCGGGGCGCGTAAAGCGCTCGGTGGCATGGCACCTGACGACATCGTCAATCAGGTCAAAGACGCCGGGCTGAAAGGCCGTGGCGGCGCGGGCTTCTCTACCGGTTTGAAGTGGAGCCTGATGCCGAAAGACGAATCCATGAACATCCGTTACCTGCTGTGTAACGCCGATGAAATGGAGCCGGGCACCTATAAAGACCGCCTGCTGATGGAACAGCTGCCGCACCTGCTGGTGGAGGGCATGCTGATTTCGGCGTTCGCGCTGAAAGCCTATCGCGGTTACATCTTCCTGCGTGGCGAATATATCGAAGCGGCGGTTCACCTGCGTCGTGCGATTGCCGAAGCGACTGAAGCCGGTCTGCTCGGGAAAAACATTCTCGGTTCCGGTTTCGACTTCGAACTGATCGTGCACACCGGTGCAGGGCGTTACATCTGCGGGGAAGAAACCGCGCTGATTAACTCCCTTGAAGGCCGCCGTGCCAACCCGCGTTCCAAGCCGCCGTTCCCGGCGAGCTCCGGCGTGTGGGGTAAGCCGACCTGCGTCAACAACGTAGAAACCCTGTGCAACGTCCCGGCCATCCTCGCCAACGGCGTGGAGTGGTACCAGAACATCTCGAAAAGCAAAGATGCGGGCACCAAGCTGATGGGCTTCTCTGGCCGCGTGAAGAATCCAGGCGTCTGGGAGCTGCCGTTTGGCACCACCGCGCGTGAAATTCTGGAAGATTACGCGGGCGGTATGCGCGATGGCTTTAAATTTAAAGCCTGGCAGCCGGGCGGGGCAGGGACCGACTTCCTGACCGAAGCGCACCTCGACTTACCGATGGAATTTGAAAGCATCGGCAAAGCGGGTAGCCGTCTGGGTACTGCGCTGGCGATGGCCGTTGACCATGAAATTGGCATGGTGGGTCTGGTGCGTAACCTCGAAGAGTTCTTCGCCCGCGAATCCTGCGGCTGGTGTACGCCCTGCCGTGATGGTCTGCCGTGGAGCGTAAAAATTCTGCGTGCTATCGAGCGTGGTGAAGGCCAGCCGGGCGATATCGAGACACTTGAGCAACTGTGTCGATTCCTCGGGCCGGGCAAGACCTTCTGTGCGCATGCGCCAGGCGCGGTCGAGCCGCTGCAGAGCGCGATTAAGTATTTCCGCGACGAATTCGAAGCAGGCATCAAGCAGCCGAGCAGTAATACCCACGCGATTGGTGGTATTCAGCCTAACCTGCTTAAAGCACGCTGGTAACGACCTAAGAATTTTGATTAACGCCCCGTTTCGATGGGGCCAACTGGAAGCACGCTAATGGCTACGATTCATGTAGACGGCAAAGAATACGAGGTCAACGGAGCGGACAACCTGTTACAGGCTTGCCTCTCTCATGGCCTTGATATTCCCTATTTTTGCTGGCATCCGGCGCTGGGAAGCGTTGGTGCCTGCCGCCAGTGCGCGGTGAAGCAATATCAAAACGCGGAAGACACGCGTGGCCGCCTGGTGATGTCCTGTATGACTCCGGCATCCGATGGCACCTTTATCTCTATTGATGACGACGAAGCGAAACAGTTCCGTGAAAGCGTTGTGGAATGGTTGATGACCAACCACCCGCACGACTGTCCGGTCTGTGAAGAAGGCGGCAACTGCCACTTGCAGGATATGACCGTCATGACCGGTCACAGCTTCCGTCGCTATCGTTTCACTAAACGTACCCACCGCAATCAGGATCTGGGGCCGTTCATCTCTCACGAGATGAACCGCTGCATCGCCTGCTACCGCTGCGTGCGTTACTACAAAGATTACGCTGACGGCACCGATTTGGGTGTGTACGGCGCGCACGACAACGTCTACTTCGGTCGTCCGGAAGATGGCACGCTGGAGAGCGAATTCTCCGGTAACCTCGTTGAAATCTGCCCAACCGGCGTTTTCACCGACAAAACCCACTCCGAGCGCTATAACCGTAAGTGGGATATGCAGTTTGCGCCAAGCATCTGCCAGCAGTGTTCTCTGGGTTGTAACACCAGTCCGGGTGAGCGCTACGGCGAACTGCGTCGTATCGAAAACCGTTACAACGGGACCGTAAACCACTACTTCCTCTGCGACCGGGGTCGTTTCGGTTACGGTTACGTGAACCTGAAAGACCGTCCACGTCAGCCGGTTCAACGTCGTGGCGATGACTACATCACCCTCAACGCCGAACAGGCGATGCAGGGCGCGGCCGATATTCTGCGCCAATCGAAGAAAGTTATCGGCATCGGTTCTCCGCGTGCGAGCGTGGAAAGCAACTTCGCGCTGCGTGAGCTGGTCGGGGCAGAGAACTTCTATACCGGTATCGCCAAAGGCGAGCAGGAACGTCTGCAGCTGGCCCTGAGAGTGTTGCGCGAAGGCGGGATTCACACCCCTGCGCTGCGTGATATCGAATCTTATGATGCGGTACTGGTTCTCGGGGAAGACATCACCCAGACCGGCGCGCGCGTTGCGCTGGCGGTTCGCCAGGCGGTGAAAGGGAAAGCACGTGAAATGTCCGCGGCACAGAAAGTGGCTGACTGGCAGATTGCGGCAATCCTCAACATCGGTCAGCGTGCGAAACATCCGCTGTTCGTGACCAATGTCGACAACACGCGTCTGGACGACATCGCGGCGTGGACCTACTGCGCTCCGGTAGAAGATCAGGCGCGTTTAGGCTTCGCCATCGCCCATGCACTGGATGACAGTGCCCCAGCGGTAGACGGCCTGAGCAATGACCTGAAAGGTAAAGTGGACGTGATCGTGCAGGCTCTGGCCGGTGCGAAAAAACCGCTGATTATTTCCGGCACCAACTCCGGTAGCGCTGAAATCATTCAGGCCGCAGCCAACGTGGCCAAAGCCCTGAAGGGCCGTGGCGCAGACGTCGGCGTGACCATGATTGCCCGCGCGGTGAACAGCGTTGGCCTCGGCATGATTGGCGGTGGCTCGCTGGAAGAAGCCCTTGACGAACTGGAAAGCGGTTCTGCCGATGCGGTAGTGGTGCTGGAAAACGATCTGCACCGTCACGCTTCTGCCGCCCGCGTTGATGCTGCGCTGTCTAAAGCGCCACTGGTGATGGTTATCGACCATCAGCGTACCGCTATCATGGACAAAGCCCATCTGGTGCTGTCCGCCGCGAGCTTCGCGGAAAGCGACGGCACCGTGATTAACAACGAAGGCCGCGCCCAGCGTTTCTTCCAGGTTTACGACCCGGCTTACTACGACCGCAACGTCATCATGCTGGAAAGCTGGCGCTGGCTGCACTCTCTGCACAGCACCCTGGAAAGCCGTGAAGTGGACTGGACGCAGCTGGATCACGTGATTGACGCTGCCGTGGCTGCGCTGCCGCAGCTGGCTGGCATCAAAGATGCGGCCCCGGATGCCTCGTTCCGTATTCGTGGTCAGAAGCTGGCCCGTTCGCCTATTCGCTCCAGCGGTCGTACCGCCATGCGCGCGAATATCAGCGTACACGAACCGCGTCAGCCGCAGGATAAAGACACCATGTTCGCCTTCTCAATGGAAGGGAACAACCAGCCAACCGCCGCCCGGTCGCAAATTCCATTTGCGTGGGCTCCAGGCTGGAACTCCCCGCAGGCATGGAACAAGTTCCAGGCGGAAGTGGGTGGACATCTGCGTAACGGCGATCCGGGAGTGCGTCTGATTGAAGCCTCTGAAAACGGTCTGGCTTACTTTGACCATGTTCCGGCGAGCTTCGAAGCGCAGGACGGTCAGTGGCGTATCGCACCGTACTATCACCTGTTCGGGAGTGACGAACTGTCACAGCGTTCGCCTATCTTCCAGCAACGTATGCCTCAGCCGTACATCAAGCTTAACCCGGCCGATGCTGCGAAGCTTGGCGTTAACGCGGGTGCGCAGTTGGCCATCAGCTACGACGGTCAGACCCTCAACCTGCCGCTGGTGCTTTCCGACGCACTGACAGCAGGGCAGGTCGGTCTGCCAATGGGGATGCCAGGTATTGCGCCAGTACTGGCGGGTGCGCATATTGAAAATCTGCAGGAGGCGAAAGCATGAGTTGGTTAACACCGGATGTTATCGACATTCTGTTAAGCATCCTGAAAGCGGTTGTTATTCTGCTGGTGGTTGTCACCTGCGGGGCGTTCATGAGCTTTGGTGAACGTCGTCTGCTCGGTCTGTTCCAGAACCGTTATGGACCGAACCGCGTAGGCTGGGGTGGTTCACTCCAGCTGGTGGCAGACATGATCAAGATGTTCTTCAAAGAGGACTGGGTTCCGAAATTTACCGACAAGGTTATCTTTACCCTTGCACCGGTAATCGCGTTCACCTCTTTGCTGCTGTCGTTCGCCATTGTCCCGGTCAGTCCGACCTGGGTGGTCGCTGACCTCAACATCGGTATCCTGTTCTTCCTGATGATGGCAGGCCTGGCGGTTTATGCCGTACTGTTCGCGGGCTGGTCGAGTAACAACAAATACTCACTGCTCGGCGCAATGCGTGCGTCTGCTCAGACCCTGAGCTACGAAGTGTTCCTCGGCCTGTCGCTGATGGGCGTCGTAGCACAGGCAGGCTCCTTCAACATGACCGATATCGTCAATAACCAGGCGCATCTGTGGAACGTGATTCCGCAATTCTTCGGCTTCATCACTTTCGCTATCGCGGGCGTTGCGGTTTGTCACCGTCACCCGTTTGACCAGCCGGAAGCGGAGCAGGAACTGGCCGACGGTTACCACATTGAATATTCCGGCATGAAGTTCGGTCTGTTCTTCGTCGGTGAATATATCGGTATTGTCACCGTTTCAGCGCTGATCGTGACGCTGTTCTTCGGTGGCTGGCAGGGTCCGTTCTTACCACCGTTCATCTGGTTCGCGCTGAAAACCGCGTTCTTCATGATGATGTTCATTTTGATCCGTGCTGCATTGCCGCGTCCGCGTTATGACCAGGTGATGTCCTTCGGCTGGAAAGTCTGCCTGCCGCTGACGCTGATCAACTTGTTGGTAACGGCGGCTGTCATTCTTTGGCAGGCGCAATAAGGGGCGAATAGACCATGACCTTAAAAGAATTATTAGTGGGCTTTGGCACCCAGGTTCGCAGTATCTGCATGATCGGGATGCATGCGTTCGCCAAACGCGAAACGCAGATGTATCCGGAAGAGCCGGTTTATCTGCCGCCGCGCTACCGTGGCCGTATCGTGCTGACGCGCGATCCGGACGGGGAAGAGCGTTGCGTAGCCTGTAACCTGTGTGCGGTAGCCTGTCCGGTTGGTTGTATCTCTTTGCAAAAAGCAGAGACCAAAGATGGCCGCTGGTATCCAGAGTTTTTCCGCATTAACTTCTCACGCTGCATTTTCTGCGGTCTGTGTGAAGAAGCGTGCCCGACCACGGCGATTCAGTTGACCCCGGATTTCGAACTGGGTGAATACAAGCGTCAGGATCTGGTGTACGAGAAAGAGGATCTGCTGATTTCCGGTCCGGGCAAATACCCGGAATATAACTTCTACCGGATGGCGGGTATGGCAATCGACGGCAAAGATAAGGGCGAAGCAGAGAACGAAGCCAAGCCTATCGACGTCAAGAGCCTGTTACCGTAAGGAGAGGGGCAATGGAATTCGCATTTTATATTTGTGGTCTGGTCGCCATCCTGGCCACGCTGCGGGTCATCACGCACACCAATCCGGTGCATGCGCTGCTGTACCTGATTATCTCCCTGCTGGCGATTGCCGGGGTGTTCTTTTCGCTCGGCGCGTACTTCGCCGGTGCGCTGGAGATAATCGTCTACGCTGGGGCCATCATGGTGCTGTTCGTGTTCGTGGTAATGATGCTCAACCTGGGCGGAGCCGAAATCGAGCAGGAACGTCAGTGGCTGAAGCCGCAGGTGTGGATTGGGCCTGGCGTACTGTCCGTGGTTCTGCTGGCGGTGATTGTTTACGGTATCCTGGGCGTTAGCGACCAGGGCATCGACGGCAACGCCATCGGCGCGAAAGAAGTGGGTATCGCTCTGTTTGGTCCGTACGTACTGGCGGTGGAGCTGGCCTCCATGCTGCTGCTGGCGGGCCTGGTGGTAGCCTTCCATCTGGGACGTGAAGATCGTGCCGGGGAAGTGCTGAGCAACCGTGTGAACGATAGCGCGAAAAGAAAACCGGAGGAGCAAGCATGATCCCCTTAACACATGGACTGATCCTCGCCGCGATCCTCTTCGTTCTCGGTCTGACCTGTCTGGTTATCCGCCGCAACATGCTGTTTATGTTGATCGGTCTGGAAATCATGATTAACGCCGCCGCGCTGGCCTTTGTGGTTGCGGGCAGCTACTGGGGCCAGACCGACGGTCAGGTGATGTATATCCTCGCTATCAGCCTCGCGGCTGCGGAGGCGAGTATTGGCCTGGCGCTGCTGCTGCAGCTCCACCGTCGCCGCCAGAACCTGAACATCGATTCAGTAAGTGAGTTGCGTGGATGAACATGCTTGCCTTAACCATTATTTTGCCATTGATTGGCTTCCTGCTGCTCTCCTTCTCCCGTGGCCGCTGGTCGGAAAACGTTTCCGCTACCATCGGTATGGGGTCTGTCGGCTTAGCAGCGCTGGTCACCGCCTATGTTGGCGCTGATTTCTTCGCCAACGGCAAACAGGCCGTCAGCGTTCCGCTGTGGAACTGGATGTCGGTCGGTGATTTCAACGTTGGCTTTAACCTGGTGCTCGATGGCCTGTCGCTGACCATGCTCTCTGTGGTCACCGGTGTTGGCTTCCTGATCCACATGTTCGCCTCCTGGTATATGCGCGGGGAAGAGGGTTACTCCCGCTTCTTCGCCTACACCAACCTGTTCATCGCGAGCATGGTGGTGCTGGTGCTGGGTGATAACCTGCTGCTGATGTATCTGGGCTGGGAAGGCGTAGGCCTGTGCTCCTATCTGCTGATCGGTTTCTACTATACCGATCCGAAGAATGGCGCTGCGGCGATGAAAGCCTTCGTGGTGACCCGTGTCGGTGACGTGTTCCTCGCGTTCGCGCTGTTCATTCTCTACAACGAATTGGGCACGCTGAACTTCCGCGAAATGGTTGAACTGGCTCCTCAGCACTTCGAAGCGGGCAACAACATGTTGACCTGGGCGACGCTGATGCTGTTGGGCGGTGCGGTCGGTAAATCGGCACAGCTGCCGTTGCAGACCTGGCTTGCGGACGCAATGGCTGGCCCAACGCCGGTTTCAGCGCTGATCCACGCCGCGACCATGGTCACCGCGGGTGTCTACCTGATTGCCCGTACTCACGGTCTGTTCCTGATGACGCCGGAAATTCTGCATCTGGTGGGGATTATCGGGGCGGTAACCCTGGTGCTGGCAGGTTTTGCCGCGCTGGTGCAAACCGATATCAAACGCGTACTTGCCTACTCCACCATGAGCCAGATTGGTTACATGTTCCTGGCGCTGGGCGTACAGGCGTGGGATGCAGCGATTTTCCATCTGATGACGCACGCGTTCTTTAAAGCGCTGCTGTTCCTCTCGTCTGGTTCGGTTATCCTGGCGTGCCATCACGAGCAGAATATCTTCAAAATGGGCGGCCTGCGTAAGTCGATTCCGCTGGTGTATGTCTGCTTCCTGGTCGGGGGGGCCGCGCTGTCTGCGCTGCCGCTGATTACCGCAGGCTTCTTCAGTAAAGATGAAATCCTTGCCGGAGCCATGGCGAACGGTCACATCAATCTGATGGTGGCGGGTCTGGTAGGGGCGTTCATGACTTCCCTGTATACCTTCCGCATGATCTTCATCGTGTTCCACGGCAAAGAGCAGATTCATGCTCACGCAGGGAAGGGGATTACGCATCACCTGCCGCTTATCGTGCTGCTCATTCTGTCCACCTTTGTGGGCGCGATGATTGTGCCGCCGTTGCAGGGCGTCCTGCCGCAGACCACTGAACTTGAACATAGCCACGTGCTGACGCTGGAAATTACCTCCGGGATCGTCGCGATTGCTGGCATTCTGATTGCCGCATGGCTGTGGCTGGGTAAACGTACGCTGGTTACCGCGATTGCCAACAGCGCGCCGGGCCGTCTGCTCGGAACCTGGTGGTACAACGCGTGGGGCTTCGACTGGCTGTATGACATGATTTTCGTCAAACCGTATCTGGGTATTGCGTGGCTGTTGAAACGCGATCCGCTGAATAGTCTGATGAATATCCCGGCCATTCTTTCCCGCTTTGCAGGTAAAGGCTTGCTGGTCAGCGAGAACGGTTATCTGCGCTGGTATGTGGCATCCATGAGCATTGGCGCGGTGGTTGTACTCGCGCTGCTGATGGTGTTGCGCTGAGTTTGAGGATTGGGGTTGTTTTGCCCGGTGGCGCTGCGCTTACCGGGCCTACAGAATCGTAGGTCGCCATCCGACATAATGACCCAACGTTATTTTTAGAATTCGTTGAAAATCTGTTCCTGAAGTACAGGCGAGCGAGATAGCCTGAGCAGGAGTAAATATAAGGGACATACGTAGCTATGTTATTACCCTGGTTGATACTAATCCCGTTTATCGGCGGCTTCTTATGCTGGCAGACCGAACGCTTCGGCGTGAAGATGCCGCGCTGGATTGCGCTGATTACAATGGGACTGACGCTGGCCCTGTCCCTGCAACTGTGGTTGCAGGGCGGTTATTCTCTGACGCAAGCCGCTGGCATCCCGCAATGGCAGTCTGAATTTATTCTGCCGTGGATCCCACGCTTTGGCATTACGGTTCACCTCGCTATCGACGGCCTGTCGCTGCTGATGGTGGTGCTGACCGGGCTGCTCGGCGTGCTGGCAGTGCTCTGTTCCTGGCGTGAAATTGAAAAATACCAGGGCTTCTTCCACCTCAACCTGATGTGGATCCTGGGCGGCGTGATCGGCGTGTTCCTCGCCATCGACCTGTTCCTGTTCTTCTTCTTCTGGGAGATGATGCTGGTTCCGATGTACTTCCTGATCGCGCTGTGGGGCCACAAAGCCTCCGACGGTAAAACGCGTATCACGGCGGCAACCAAGTTCTTCATCTATACCCAGGCGAGTGGTCTGGTGATGTTGATTTCGATTCTGGCGCTGGTGTTCGTACACTACAACGCGACCGGCGTCTGGACCTTCAACTACGAGCAGCTGCTGAAAACGCCGATGGCCCACAACGTGGAATATCTGCTGATGCTTGGCTTCTTCATCGCCTTCGCGGTGAAAATGCCGGTGGTTCCGCTGCACGGCTGGCTGCCAGATGCGCACTCCCAGGCACCGACCGCCGGTTCGGTTGACCTGGCCGGTATCTTGCTGAAAACCGCAGCCTATGGTCTGCTGCGTTTCGCGCTGCCGCTGTTCCCGAACGCGTCCGCCGAGTTCGCACCGATTGCCATGTGGCTGGGTGTTATCGGTATCTTCTACGGCGCGTGGATGGCCTTCACTCAGTACGACATCAAGCGTCTGATTGCTTACACCTCCGTGTCGCACATGGGCTTCGTGCTGATCGCGATTTACACCGGTAGCCAGCTGGCATACCAGGGGGCAGTGATTCAGATGATTGCGCACGGTCTGTCCGCAGCGGGTCTGTTCATTCTGTGTGGTCAGCTGTACGAGCGTCTGCATACCCGCGACATGCGTATGATGGGCGGCCTGTGGAGCAAAATTAAATGGCTGCCTGCGCTGTCGATGTTCTTCGCAGTGGCCACGCTGGGGATGCCGGGTACCGGTAACTTCGTCGGCGAATTCATGATCCTGTTCGGCGCGTTCCACGTAGTGCCGGGTATCACCGTGATTTCCACCTTCGGTCTGGTCTTCGCCTCTGTTTACTCGCTGGCGATGCTGCATCGCGCTTACTTCGGTAAAGCGAAAAGCGAAATTGCGGCCAAAGAACTGCCAGGGATGTCGCTGCGCGAGCTGTTTATCATCCTGCTGTTAGTGGTGCTGCTGGTTCTGCTCGGGTTCTACCCACAGCCGATCCTCGACACCTCACATGCTGCGATGGGCAATATCCAGCAGTGGTTTGTTAATTCTGTTTCTACTACAAGGCCGTAAATCGCCATGACAATAACTCCACAACAACTGATCGCACTGCTACCGCTGCTGATCGTCGGCTTGACGGTGGTGGTTGTGATGCTCTCCATTGCGTGGCGACGCAATCATTTCTTCAATGCCACGCTGTCGGTTATCGGCCTGAACGTCGCCCTGCTGTCGCTCTGGTTCGTAGGTCACGCGGGTGCAATGGACGTGACGCCGCTGATGCGCGTCGATGGTTATGCCATGCTTTACACCGGGCTGGTGCTGCTGGCGAGTCTCGCCACCTGTACCTTTGCCTATCCGTGGCTTGAGGGCTACTACGACAACAAAGAAGAGTTCTACCTGCTGGTGCTGATTGCAGCCCTGGGTGGCATTCTGCTGGCAAACGCTAACCACATGGCGGCCCTGTTCCTCGGGATCGAGCTTATCTCGCTGCCGCTGTTCGGCCTCATTGGTTATGCCTACCGCCAGAAGCGCTCGCTGGAAGCCAGCATCAAATACACCATTCTGTCTGCCGCAGCGTCTTCCTTCCTGCTGTTCGGTATGGCGCTGGTGTACGCGAACTCCGGCAGCCTGTCGTTCCTGGCCCTGGGTAAAGCACTGGCCGACAACATGCTGCATGAGCCGCTGCTGCTGGCTGGTCTGGGTCTGATGATTGTTGGTCTCGGCTTTAAACTTTCTCTGGTGCCGTTCCACCTGTGGACGCCAGACGTGTATCAGGGTGCGCCTGCGCCGGTCTCTACCTTCCTGGCGACCGCGAGTAAAATCGCTATCTTTGGCGTGGTCATGCGTCTGTTCCTGTACGCCCCGGTGGGCGACAGTGAAGCCGTGCGTGTGGTGCTGGGCGTAATTGCCTTCGTTTCCATCATCTTCGGTAACCTGATGGCCCTGAGCCAGACCAATATCAAGCGTCTGCTCGGTTACTCCTCCATCTCGCACCTGGGTTATCTGCTGGTGGCACTGATTGCGCTGCACAGTGGCAAGATGTCCATGGAAACCGTTGGCGTGTATCTGGCCGGTTACCTGTTCAGCAGCCTTGGCGCATTCGGCGTGGTCAGCCTGATGTCGAGCCCGTACCGTGGCCCGGATGCAGATTCTCTGTACTCCTACCGTGGGTTGTTCTGGCATCGTCCGATCCTGTCCGCCGTTATGACGGTGATGATGCTGTCTCTGGCCGGTATCCCGATGACGCTCGGCTTTATCGGTAAGTTCTACGTGCTGGCGGTCGGTGTTCAGGCTCACCTGTGGTGGCTGACGGCGGCAGTGGTGGTGGGTTCCGCGATTGGTCTCTACTACTACCTGCGCGTAGCGGTAAGTCTGTATCTGGAAGCGCCACAGCAGCTGAATCGCGATGCGCCATCAAACTGGCAATACAGCGCGGGTGGTATCGTGGTACTGATTTCCGCACTGCTGGTGCTGATCCTCGGTATCTATCCTCAGCCGCTGATAACGATTGTTCAGATGGCAATGCCAATGATGTAAAACAAAAACGGTAACCCAAGGGTTACCGTTTTTGTTTGTACTCCCTCTCCTGTGGGAGAGGGTATCAGGCCGCTAAAAAATCACACCGACTGTAATCGACTGATCAGCGGCCCCTCTTCGCGGCGGTCGGCGCGCTCCAGCACTTCCTTAATCACTGATGACAGCTCGTTAATTTCGAACTTGGCGACGTAGCCGTCGGCTTTCACTTTGCGGATATGATCTTCGTTGGCGTTGCCTGACAAAGACGAGTGGATAACCACCGGGATTGCCTTCAGGCGCGGGTCGGATTTGATTTTGCGCGTCAGGGTGAAGCCGTCCATCTCGGGCATTTCAAGGTCGGTCAGCACCAGCGCAATCTTATCGGTCACCGGCACGCCTTCGTTCAGCGCTTCTTTCGCCAGCTTTTCAATCGTCTCCCACGCCTGCAGTCCGGTGATATGCATTTTCGCCGGGATTTCCATCGCCTGGAGGCCTTTCTCCAGCATCGCCCGCGCGACCTTCGAGTCTTCAGCAACAATCGCTGTGGCACCCGGTTTGATGCGCTGCTTCGGCGCGGTCAGGCGGGTGGCGTGCAAATCATGGTCAGCTGGCACGATGTCATACAGGATTTGCTCCACGTCAATAACCATCGCCAGGTTATTACTGTCTCGCTCATTATCCAGACAGGCAATGCTGGTGATGTACTGACCGTTCACCGCTTTTTCTGCGGTATGCACCTGGGTCCAGTCGAGGCGAATGATGTTCTCCACTGACTCCACCGCAAACGCCTGCACGCTGCGGGCATATTCGGTGATCAGCAGGATATTCAGCCCACTTTCTGCTTTGCACCCCAGCACCGACGGCAGGTCAATCACCGGGATAATCTGGTCGCGAATATTCACCATCCCCATCACCGGAGCCTTAATGCCCGCCGGTTTGGTGAACGAGGGCATCGGCACGATTTCGCGCAGTTTAAACACGTTAATGCCGAACAGTTCGGACTTGTCACCATCAGCCGACGCTCCCAGGCGGAACAGCAGCAGTTCAAAGCGGTTCGACAGCGTCAGATTGGCCCTGTCGTCGATATCTTTCTGGAAATTATCCATCTTGCCCTCAGAGTAAACAGTCAGGTCGTGCCTTTACTCTGTTATCGGCAAATATCATTAAAAGTTAAACCAAAGGGAACACGCTGAAATCTTCTGCCAGTTCGCAGGGCTCGAACACGCTGCGACATTCGGCCAGCAGGCGCTGACAGCCGTGCCAGTCATAGCGAGAACTGACGTGGGTAATGATGAGCTTGCCGACCTTCGCCTCGCGGGCCAGCTGCGCGGCCTGAACGGAGGAGGAGTGCCCGCGGCTGTTGGCTTTTTCTGCCATCTCCTGTTCGAGCGTGGTTTCATGCACCATCACATCGACACCCTTTGCCAGCTCAAGCGCGGCCGGGCAGGGGGCGGTATCGCCGAAAATGGCCAGGCTGATACCCGGGGTGCTGGGGCCAAGATAGTCCTGACCGTTCACCCTGCGCCCGTCGGGCATTTCCACCGTCAGCCCTTTTTTTAGCTGCTGGAACAGCGGCCCGGCTTTAATACCATCGGCCAGCAGGCGGGCGGCATCGAGCGGGCCGGGCTTATCATGCTGGTCAATGCGATAGCCATAACATTCCACCGGGTGATTGAGCGGATAAGCGCTGACCTTAAAAAAACCGTCGTCAAACACCACGCCGGGACCGATTTCTTCGATGCTGAGCGGATAGTCAGTCCACGACCCGCTCAGGCGCAGGGCGGTTTCAACAAACTCACGAATGCCTTTCGGGCCATAAATCGTCAACGGCGACGGATTCCCCTGCATCGAACGGCTGCACAGCAGACCTGGCAAACCGAAAAGATGATCGCCATGCAAATGGGTAATAAAAATTTTATCCAGCTTGCCCGGATGATGGCTGGTCTTCAGAAACTGGTGCTGCGTGCCTTCCCCGCAGTCAAACAGCCACATCTGCGAAAGGTTTGGCTGTTGCAAATTCAGGACCATCGACGTCATATTACGGTGACGGGTGGGTACGCCTGCGGATGTCCCGAGAAAAATCAATTCCATAACGCAATCACCTCAAAGCGTTAAATAAAAAAGACAGTATAACGGAGCACAATATGATTCAGTGGAACGATCTTCATCACAGCCAGTTAACCGTTCAACAGCTGTACGCGATACTGCAATTGCGCTGTGAGGTATTTGTGGTGGAGCAGCGCTGTGCTTATCAGGATGTCGATGGCGACGACCTGGTCGGCGAGAACCGACACATCCTCGGCTGGCGCGACGGCGAGCTGGTCGCGTATGCGAGGATTCTGAAAAGCGAGGCCGAATTTGAGCCAGTGGTTATCGGTCGGGTGATTGTTAGCCAGGCGGTTCGGGGTGAAAAACTCGGCGTTCAGCTGATGGAACACACCCTCGCCAGCTGCCTGCAACACTGGCCGCAGAAGGCGTTGTACCTGGGCGCGCAGGCCCATCTCCAGCCGTTCTATGCCCGCTTCGGTTTTGCTCCGGTCACCGACGTTTATGACGAAGACGGTATCCCACATATCGGCATGGCGCGAGAAGCGAACTCGTAAACCATTGTCTATAGTTAGCGGACAGGTTTAACCAAGGAGAAAACTGATGGCATATCATTCTTATGAATCACGTATCGACGACGATCTGGCCCTGCTAAGTGAGACTCTGGAAGAAGTGTTAAGCTCCTCAGGCGATCCGGCCGATCAGAAATACATTGAGCTTAAGCTGCGTGCTGAGCAGGCATTGCAGGAGGTCCAGGCCCGTGTTAGTCAGGCGTCGGACACCTATTACTACCGCGCCAAACAGGCGGTGAATCGTGCAGACGACTATGTTCACGAAAAACCGTGGCAGGGAATTGGCGTCGGGGCTGCCGTCGGGCTGGTTCTGGGTCTGCTGTTAGCGCGTCGATAAAAACCGCTCCCTCCTCATGGGTACTGCATTTTTCAGGCAGTACCCTTTATACTCGTCATCCTTCAAGTTGCATGTGCGTTGGCTACGTCTGCTCATCCCAGTCACTTACCTATGTAAGCTCCCGGGAACTCGCAGATTTGCCGCCTTCCTGCTGTTTGAATTTATGTAGAGTATATAATTTGTGGTTTTTATCTGAGGGAGGTTCGCGTGCATTCCATTACCGCTGCGCTGGAAAACCTGTTGGGTTTTCTGTCCGATGACATGCCTGAAGCGCCTGGTTCGCGAATTTTCGATACATCCTTCCCTCTGAATGACGCCTTTGATCCTCTAAGCTGGCTTTGCAGTCAGACACAATTCCCGCAATTTTATTGGCAACATCGCAACGGTCATGAAGAAGTCGCGGCCCTGGGGGCGGTGCGACAGTTCACTTCACTGACGCAGGCCAATGCTTTCCTCCTGCAGGATCAACCGACTTTGCGTATTTGGGGGCTGAATGCCTTCGAACCCGAAAACGGACAACTGTTTTTGCCGCGTCTGGAATGGCGACGCGATGCCGGGAAAGCAACATTACGCCTGACGCTCAGTAGTGACGTTTCCCTGCAAGAGGATGCTCGTCAGGCCAGCAAATTTTTAACCACCTTACTGCCTTCACGCACGTTGCCCACCCTCAGTGGTGAGCTAAAAGGCGAGCGCCATTTCCCTGACCACGCGGGATGGGTGGGGCTGATAGACGCCGCCACCGACACCATTGCGAGCGGTGCGCTCGATAAGGTGGTCCTCGCCCGCGCCACCGATTTACGTTTTGCCACCCCGCTGCACGCCGGAGCGATGATGGCCGCCAGCCGTCGCGTGAATCTCAACTGCTACCACTTTCTGATGGCCTTCGGGGCGCAAAGCGCATTTCTGGGATCGACCCCGGAACGGCTTTGGCGGCGGCAGGGCACCCAGCTTAAAACGGAAGCGCTGGCGGGCACGGTGGCGAGCCATCCTGATGAAAAACAGGCCCGACATTTTGCCGACTGGCTGATGCACGATGATAAAAACCAGCGTGAAAATCTGCTGGTGGTGGAAGACATCTGCCAGCGTTTACAGCAGGACGTCAACGCCCTCGAAGTGCTGCCCCCGCAGGTCATTCGCCTGCGAAAGGTGCAGCATCTACGGCGCTGTATCCTGGCCGAGCTGAAAAAACCTGACGACACACGCTGCCTGTCCCAACTCCAGCCCACGGCGGCAGTCGCCGGATTACCGCGTGAACAGGCGCGTCGGTTTATTGAAAATCACGAGCCCTTCGTCCGGGAATGGTACGCCGGTTCTGCTGGTTATCTCAGCCTGGCGCAGAGTGAGTTCTGCGTAGCGCTGCGGTCGGCGAAAGTCACCGGCGAGGTCGCGCGGCTGTATGCCGGGGCGGGTATTGTTCGAGGGTCTGATCCTGAGCAGGAATGGCAGGAAATCACCCAAAAAGCGGCGGGGCTACGCTCTTTACTGCTTTCCGAATAACAGATAACCGACTCATATCAATAACCTGTCGCTATCACTCATCTATAATAATCAGCAAAATTGATACTGGACAATATCATGTCAGTAAGCGCATTTAACCGACGCTGGGCGGCGGTAATCCTTGAAGCATTAACCCGCCACGGCGTGCAGCACGTCTGCATTGCGCCGGGGTCGCGTTCGACCCCGTTGACGCTGGCGGCGGCTGAAAACCGCGCCCTGATAGCTCACACCCATTTTGACGAGCGTGGCCTTGGTCACCTGGCGCTGGGGCTGGCAAAAGCGAGCCAACAGCCGGTGGCAGTCATTGTCACCTCCGGTACTGCGGTGGCAAATCTCTATCCCGCCCTGATTGAAGCCGGGCTGACCGGTGAAAAACTGATCCTACTGACCGCTGACCGCCCACCGGAACTGATCGACTGCGGCGCTAATCAGGCCATTCGCCAGGCGGGCATCTTCAGCTCTCATCCTTCTCAAACGCTTTCGCTCCCGCGTCCGAGTCAAGATATTCCGGCCCGCTGGCTGGTCTCGTCGATTGACAACGCGCTGGGCCAGCTGCACAGCGGCGGGGTGCATATCAACTGTCCGTTTGCCGAACCGCTGTATGGCGAAATGGACGACACCGGCCTCGACTGGCAGCAGGCGCTGGGCAACTGGTGGCAAAGCGACAAGCCATGGCTGCGCGAAGCCCTGCATCTGGAAAGTGAACCGCAGCGCGACTGGTTCTTCTGGCGACAAAAACGCGGGGTGGTGGTGGCCGGGCGCATGAGCGCCGCGGAAGGCAAGAAAGTGGCTGAATGGGCGAAAAACCTCGGCTGGCCGCTGATTGGCGATGTCCTGTCGCAAACCGGTCAACCGCTGCCGTGTGCGGATTTATGGCTCGGCAACGCCAAAGCGGTGACCGAACTTTCTCAGGCACAAATCGTGGTCCAGCTCGGCAGCAACCTGACCGGGAAACGTCTCCTGCAATGGCAGGCCAGCTGCGAGCCGGATGAGTATTGGCTGGTGGATAATCTGCCCGGACGGCTCGACCCGGCCCATCATCGTGGTCGGCGGCTGGTGTGCCACATCGACAGGTGGCTGGATTTACATCCGGCTGAACCGCGCCAAAGCTGGTGTGTGGATGTGCCAGACCTGTCCCGCCAGGCATGGCAGAAAACCGAGGTGCTGCGAGATACCTTCGGTGAAGCGCAACTGGCCCACCGCATCAGCGATTACCTGCCCGATCAGGGCCAATTATTTGTCGGCAACAGTTTAGTGGTGCGCCTGATTGACGCGCTTGGTCAGCTACCCGCCGGATATCCGGTGTTCAGCAACCGGGGGGCCAGCGGTATCGACGGGCTGATTTCAACCGCTGCGGGCGTCCAGCGCGGCAGTGCGAAATCAACGCTGGCGATCGTCGGCGACCTGTCGGCGCTGTACGATCTTAATGGTCTGGCGCTGCTGCGTCAGGTTTCGGCCCCGCTGGTGTTGATTGTGGTGAATAACAACGGCGGGCAGATTTTCTCCCTGCTACCGACCCCGGCGAAAGAACGCGAACGCTTCTATCTGATGCCGCAAAACGTCAATTTTGAACACGCCGCGAAGATGTTCGGCCTGCATTACCATCGCCCGGAAAACTGGGCGGCACTGGACGAGGCGATGCGGGGCGCATGGCGTCAGCCGGTGACCACGGTTATCGAACTGGTGGTGAACGACACTGACGGGGCGCAGACGTTGCAGCATTTACTGGCAGAGGTCAGCCAGCTATGACCCTGCACGCCGTGGCGCAAAGCGGGGACACTGACCAGCCGTGGCTGGTTTTTCTGCACGGCTTTTCGGGTGATAGCCGGGAATGGCAGCCGGTGGGCGAACAGCTCGGTGCGTTCTCCCGACTGTATGTCGACCTGCCTGGTCACGGCGGATCGGCGGCGATCCCGGTGACCCGTTTTACAGATGTCTGCCGGGAACTGCAGGCTACGCTGGATAGTTACAACATCCTTAAATATTGGCTGGTGGGCTATTCGCTGGGTGGGCGCGTGGCGATGTTTGCGGCGAGCCAGACGGAAATGCCCGGCTTGAAAGGACTGATTGTTGAAGGCGGGCATCCCGGTCTGGAAGATGAACCCGCCCGCCGGGCGCGCGAGCAATCCGATGCGCAATGGGCACAGCGCTTTCGCCATGAATCTCTCACGGACGTGTTCGACGCCTGGTATCGCCAGCCGGTGTTCGCCTCACTGAGCGAAGCCCAGCGCCATGAACTGGTGGCGCTACGCACGAAAAATAACGGCCCACAGTTGGCGGATATGCTGCTCGCCACGTCTCTGGCGGTGCAGCCTGATTTACGCCCGGCGCTGACCGCGCCTGCCAGAGACTATGCTTTCTGGTATCTGTGTGGTGAACGTGATGCCAAATTCCGCGCTATCGCGGAGCAGCTGGCTGCGCCATGCCACCTCATTCCTCACGCCGGACACAACGCTCACCGGGAAAACCCCGCGGCGGTGGCCGGTTTTCTGACACAAATTCTGAACGACTGACGACAGGACTTATTATGATTTACCCTGATGAAAAAACGCTGTACGCCCCGGTTGACTGGCAGGACTGCTCCGAAGGTTTCGAAGATATTCGTTATCAGAAATCCTCTGACGGCATTGCCAAAATCACCATCAATCGCCCACAGGTGCGCAACGCCTTCCGTCCGCTGACGGTCAAAGAGATGATTCAGGCGCTGGCGGATGCCCGTTATGACGACAATGTCGGGGTGATTATTCTCACCGGCGAAGGTGACAAAGCCTTCTGCGCCGGGGGCGATCAGAAAGTGCGCGGCGATTACGGCGGATACCAGGACGATGCGGGCACTCATCACCTGAACGTCCTGGATTTCCAGCGTCAGATCCGCACCTGCCCGAAACCGGTTGTCGCCATGGTGGCAGGCTATTCCATCGGCGGTGGTCACGTGCTGCACATGATGTGTGACCTGACCATTGCCGCGGACAACGCTATTTTCGGCCAGACCGGCCCGAAAGTCGGCTCCTTCGACGGCGGCTGGGGCGCATCCTACATGGCCCGCATCGTGGGGCAGAAGAAAGCGCGTGAAATCTGGTTCCTGTGCCGTCAGTACGACGCTAAACAGGCGCTGGATATGGGCCTGGTCAACACCGTGGTACCGCTGGCGGATCTGGAAAAAGAGACCGTGCGCTGGTGTCGTGAAATGCTGGAAAACAGCCCGATGGCACTGCGCTGCCTGAAAGCAGCCCTCAACGCTGACTGCGATGGTCAGGCCGGTCTGCAGGAGCTGGCGGGCAATGCCACCATGCTGTTTTACATGACTGAAGAAGGGCAGGAAGGCCGCAACGCCTTCAACCAGAAGCGTCAGCCTGATTTCAGCAAATTCAAACGGAATCCATAATGCGACACGCCCAGGTATATCGCTGGCAGATCCCCATGGACGCGGGAGTGGTTCTGCGCGAGCGGCGACTGAAAACCCGCGACGGGCTGTTGGTTCAGCTACGCCAGGGCGATGCCGAAGGCTGGGGCGAGATTTCGCCCTTGCCAGGATTCAGCGAAGAAACGCTGGAGCAGGCCCAGACGGCGGTTCTCGCCTGGGCCAACGCCTGGCGTGACGGTGGCAATCCCGACCTGCCGCAGCTGCCTTCTGCCGCGTTTGGCCTGAGCTGTGCGCTGGCAGAGCTGCACGACGAATTACCGCAGGCGGCGGATTATCGTGCGGCCCCGCTGTGTACCGGCGACCCGGACGAACTGTTTGCGGTCCTTGAGGCGATGCCCGGCGAGAAGGTGGCGAAGGTGAAAGTGGGGCTGTGGGAAGCGGTCCGCGACGGTATGGTCGTCAACCTGCTGTTGGAAGCCATTCCCGATTTACAGCTGCGACTCGACGCCAACCGGGCGTGGACGCCGCTGAAAGCGCAGCAGTTCGCCAAATATGTAGATCCTCAATACCGCCCGCGCATCGCTTTTATCGAAGAGCCATGCCGGACCCGGAACGACTCCCGCGCGTTTGCCCAGCAAACCGGGATAGCTATCGCCTGGGATGAAAGCCTGCGCGAAGCCGATTTCACCTTTACCGCTGAGCCTGGCGTCAAGGCGGTAGTGATCAAACCGACGCTCACTGGCAGCCTGCAAAAAGTCCGTGAACAGGTCGCGGCGGCGCATGCCCAGGGCATAACGGCGGTGATCAGCTCATCGATTGAATCCAGTTTGGGCCTGACACAGCTGGCGCGAATTGCCGCGTGGCTGACGCCGGATACCCTGCCGGGGCTGGATACGCTGAACCTGATGCAGGCACAATTGATTCGCCGCTGGCCGAACAGTCAATTACCGTGCCTCAGCTGCGAGAGTTTGGATCCGCTGGTATGATTTTCGCTGATTATCCGTGGCGGCACTGGTGCGCTGAGCGACCGCTCGCCCAGGCGCTGCGTCTGGGCGACGAAACGCTAAGCTGGCAGCAGCTGTGTCAGCGGGTTGACGCTCTGGCCGCTGGGTTTGCCGCACAGAACGTACACCCGGACGACGGTGTGTTACTCCGGGCGTACAACCATCCGCAGACCCTGCTGGCATGGCTGGCGCTGTTGCAGTGTGGGGCGCGCGTTCTACCGGTGAATCCTCAACTGCCGCGTGAGCTGGTGGCGGCGCTACTGCCACAGTTTTCGTTGCGTCATGCCGTATTGCTAAGCGGTGACATACCGTTTGCCGATTTAACGACGCTCTCCTTGCAACAAGCGGCACACGCCCCGGATGTCGCCTGGCAGGCAGAGCAGCTGGCGACCCTGACCCTGACCTCCGGCTCCAGCGGTTTACCGAAAGCGGCGGGGCATACGTTTGCTGCCCATCTGGCCAGCGCCGAAGGGGTGCTGGCGCTAATTCCCTACCGCGACACCGACGACTGGCTGCTGTCGTTGCCGCTGTTTCACGTCTCCGGGCAGGGCATTCTCTGGCGCTGGCTGCACAACGGTGCGCGGCTGACGGTGCGTGAACGCCTGCCGCTGGCGCAAATGCTGGCGGGCTGCACCCACGCCTCGCTGGTGCCAACGCAACTCTGGCGACTGCTGAACGACGGCGAACCGCTGACGCTCAACTCGGTGCTGCTCGGCGGAGCGGCGATCCCAGTTGAGCTGGCGGAGCAATCCCGTGCGCATGGGATCCGCACCTTTTGCGGCTACGGGCTGACGGAATTTGCCTCGACGGTGTGCGCCAAAGAAACCGACGGCGAAGCGGATGTGGGCCGTGCGTTGCCGGGGCGGGAAGTCAAAATCGTCAACGGTGAAATCTGGCTGCGGGCAAACAGCATGGCCGCTGGCTATTGGCGAAACGGTGCGCTGACCCCGCTCACTAACGCCGAAGGCTGGTTTCCCACCCGCGATCGTGGCGAACTGCACGACGGGCGTCTGACGGTGTTGGGGAGAATGGATAACCTGTTTTTCTGCGGCGGGGAAGGCATTCAGCCGGAACAAGTGGAGCGGGTGATTAGCCGTCATCCGCAGGTCGAACAAATCTTTATTGTGCCGCTGGACGACGCTGAGTTTGGTCAGCGTCCGGTGGCGGTAGTGGAAGGCAGTGACGGGTTTGATGTCACGCAGATGCCACAGTGGGCAGAGGACAAACTGGCGCGTTTTCAGCAACCAGTGTGCTGGTTAATGCTGCCCGCCAGTCTGAAAACCGGCGGGATAAAAATTTCCCGCCGGGCATTACTGGCGTGGGTCAATGCCACGCTGCGCGGTTAACTCGCTGCAACCACCGCTTTGCGTTGACGGCGTTTGCGCATCAGGCGCAGCACCAGAGGCATGACGATAACCACTCTCGCCAGTATCAGCCGCGTTATCGCCACCCCGTTTTGCCACAGGATACCGACGCTGCCGTTGCTGATAGTCAGCGCGCGGCGCAGGTTTTGCTCCAGCATTTCTCCCAGCACAAAGCCGAGGATCAGCATTCGTCTGTGGGTGAAATAATTGCGCCTCAAAACGATTTCAGGTAGCAACTGGTTACAATCCTGTGGGAGTTCACTTTGATAGTGCATTGATTCCTGTGCGTTCAGCAGTACAATTCAGCCGTTTTCGGGAGTTTTTATTAATTTGTGTTTGCTGGAACGTAAAAAATGAAAAAAGGTATTTTGTTAGGTCTGTCCGGACTGCTGTTTGTGTCTGCCGCCGCCAACGCTATCAGCGTCAGCGGTCAGGCAGGTGAACACTACACCAACCTGGGCGTCGGTTTTGGAACGGAATCTACCGGTCTGGCAATGAGCGGTAACTGGACTCACAGTGATAACGACGGCGACGCCGCCAGCCTTGGTTTGGGTCTGAACATTCCGCTGGGGCCGTTTATTGCCACCGTCGGTGGGAAAGGTATTTACACCAATCCCAATGACGGCGACGAAGGCTATGCCGCCGCGGTGGGTGGGGGTCTGCAGTGGCAGATTGGCGACAGCTTCCGTCTGTTCGGCGAGTACTATTACTCTCCGGACTCGCTCTCCAGCGGCATAGAGAGCTATCAGGAAGCGAACGCCGGTGGTCGCTGGACTATCATGCGTCCAATCAGCATCGAAGCGGGTTACCGCTATCTGAGCCTTGCGGGCAAAGATGGCAACCGCGACAACACCATTGCAGACGGCCCGTACGTTGGTGTAAGCGCCGCGTTCTGATCCTCCGGCGCGGCATTCTGTCGCGCCTGTTTTCCTTTTCTCCCTCGCCTCCGCTATAGTAAATCGTCCTCTTGTAAGGAGAAAACGATGATAAACGTGGAGATGCTGTCCACCGGTGACGAAGTGCTGCATGGGCAAATTATTGACACCAATGCGGCATGGCTTGCTGATTACTTATTTACCCAGGGATTGCCGTTAACCCGGCGCAATACCGTTGGCGATAGCCTCGATGCACTGGTGTCGGTCCTGCGCGAACGCAGTCAACATGCCGATATTCTGATAGTCAACGGCGGCCTTGGGCCGACCAGTGACGATCTCAGCGCGCTGGCCGCCGCCACCGCCAAAGGGGAAGAGCTGGTGCTGCATGAGGCATGGCTCACCCAGATGGAGAAATTCTTTAGCGAACGTGGTCGGGTGATGGCCCCGAGCAACCGCAAGCAGGCTGAAATCCCCGCCAGCGCGGAAATGATTGATAACCCGGTCGGCACCGCCTGCGGATTCGCGCTTCAGCTTAATCGCTGTCTGATGTTTTTCACCCCAGGCGTGCCGTCTGAATTCAAAGTGATGGTCACCGACCAGATCCTGCCGCGTCTGCGTGCGCGTTTTGCCCTGAGCGAACCGCCGCTATGCCTGCGTTTAACCACCTTTGGCCGTTCTGAAAGCGACCTGGCGCAGCAGCTTGACCCACTGGTTATGCCGCCGGGTGTCACGATGGGCTACCGCTCATCGATGCCGATAATTGAACTCAAGCTGACCGGGCCTGCCTCGGAACGCGACGCGATGCTCGCCCTGTGGCCGGAAGTGCAAAAGGTCGCGGGCGAAAGTCTGATTTTTGAAGGCACCGAGGGGCTGGCGGCGCAAATTGCGCGCACCCTACAGGAAAGCACCCTGAGCATCACGCTTAGCGAGCAGTTCACTTCCGGACTGATCGCGTTACAGCTGGGACGCGAAAACGCGCCGCTGCTGGCGAGTGAAGTGGTGCCGTGTCAGGAGGAAACCCTGGCGCAGACCGCGCACTGGACCGCAGAACGGCGGGTGAAACACTTTGCCGGGCTGGCGTTAGCCGTCAGTGGGCTGGAGCAGGATCGTCTGAACTTCGCGCTCTCGACCCCGGAAGGCACCCATGCGCTACAGGTGAAATTCAGCACCTCACGCCACAGTCTGGCCATACGGCAGGAAGTTTGCGCCATGATGGCCCTGAACCTTCTGCGTCGTTGGCTGCACGGGAAAGAGATGACCACCGGGCACGGCTGGGTGAATGTCGTCGATTCATTGTTCCTGCCCTAAATTCTGCATCCCCGCGTGCCGGAGCCCGTCCGGCACGCATTTTGTCCAACCGGTTGTACTCCTCTTAAAAAAATCTGTGCGTTATCTCCCATATTTAGTTCAGGAAAAGCTCAACTGGGCGGACACCGTTTGGACTATGACCGCGTTCACACTTTGACCGAGGCTCAGCCGTAACACTGATTCCAGTATTCAGGATTGGAGTCCAGTATGTTGGAATCAAGCAAAGTCCCGGCGCTTGCCCGCGCCATACAAATTCTCGACCTGATCGGGCGCATCGGCCCGTGCAGCGCCGCCACCATCATTGATGAGCTGGCTATTCCCAAAAGCACCGCTTATCTGCTGCTCGGCGAACTGAAGAAGCAGCGTTTTTTGCGCATGGATAATCGCGATAACTATTGTCTGTGGACCCGGCTGGTGGAGCTGGCCGGGCAGGCGTTGGGGAAAATGGACCTGCGTGAACTGGCGCGTCCACGTCTGACGCAGCTAATGGACGAGTGCGGCCTGTTGTGCCATCTCGGGATCATTGATGGCGAAAACGCGTATTACATCCTCAAGATTGAATCCTCCTCGACCATCAGCGTGCGCTCGCACGAAGGCAAAAGCCTGTCGTTATATCGCTCCGGGATAGGCAAATGCCTGCTGGCCTGGCAGCCGGAAAACGTCCGCGAGGCCGTTGTTTCCACGCTCGACTGGCAGCAGGCCACCCCGACGACCCTCACCACTGCTGACGGTCTGCATACAGAGCTGGCCCGCATTCGTGCCCGCGGCTGGAGCTTCGATAACGGCGAAGATTATCCCGATGTACGCTGCGTAGCCGCCCCGGTGTTTAACGCCAGCAACCAGCTTACGGCCGCTATTTCCGTGGTCGGTACGCGCCTGCAAATCAACGACGACAACCGCGACTATCTCGCCGGGAAAGCGATTGCCTGTGCGAAAGACATTTCCCGTCTGTTGGGCTGGAAAAGCCCCTTTGAACAACAACAAGCCTCATAACAGGAGAACATCATGACCTTACCGAAAATTAAACATATCCGGGCCTGGTTTCTGGGCGGTGCCACGGCAGAAAAAGGCGCTGGCGGCGGCGATTATCATGACCAGGGCGCGGATCACTGGATTGACGATCACATCGCCACGCCAATGAGCAAATATAAACAGTATGAGCAGTCCCGACAGTCGTTCGGCATTAACGTGCTCGGCACCTTAGTGGTGGAAGTCGAGGCTGAAAACGGGCAAACCGGATTTGCAGTTTCCACCGCAGGTGAAATGGGCTGCTTTATCGTCGAGAAACACCTGAACCGCTTTATCGAAGGCAAATGTGTGAGCGATATCAAGCTTATCCATGACCAGATGATGAATGCCACGATGTACTATTCCGGCTCTGGCGGCCTGGTGATGAACACCATTTCCTGCATCGATCTGGCGTTATGGGATCTGTTCGGCAAAGTTGTCGGCCTGCCAGTGTACAAACTGCTGGGCGGCGCGGTGCGAGACGAGATTCAGTTCTATGCCACCGGTGCCCGTCCGGATCTGGCGAAGGAGATGGGCTTCATCGGCGGTAAAATGCCTACCCATTTTGGCCCGCATGATGGCGATGCGGGGATCCGCAAAGATGCGGCGATGGTTGCCGAGTATCGCGAAAAATGCGGCCCGGATTTCTGGCTGATGCTCGACTGCTGGATGAGCCAGGACGTGAACTATGCCACAAAGCTGGCCCACGCCTGCGCCCCGTACAACCTGAAATGGATTGAAGAATGCCTGCCGCCACAGCAGTACGAGGGCTATCGGGAGTTGAAGCGTAACGCCCCGGCGGGAATGATGGTTACCAGCGGGGAACATCACGGCTCGCTGCAATCGTTCCGTACTCTGGCGGAAACCGGGATTGACATCATGCAGCCGGACGTCGGCTGGTGCGGTGGCCTGACGACGCTGGTGGAAATCGCCGCTATCGCTAAATCGCGTGGACAGCTGGTGGTGCCGCACGGGTCGTCGGTTTACTCGCACCACGCCGTTATCACCTTCACCAATACCCCATTCAGCGAATTCCTGATGACCAGTCCGGACTGTTCGACCCTGCGTCCACAGTTTGACCCGATCCTGCTTGATGAGCCGGTGCCAGTGAACGGTCGGATGCACAAGAGCGTGCTGGATAAACCGGGCTTTGGCGTGGAGCTGAATCGCGACTGCCACCTGACCCGTCCATACAGCCACTAAGCCGGCACTCATCCAGCACTAAACCGCTGCGTCACGGTGAGTCGTGGCGCAGGTTTCCTGAGGATAATGCGATGAATACCACCCTGATTGAGCGCGTGGTGAAGAAAAACCGCGTGCGTTTGATCCCGTTCATGCTGGCACTGTACGTGCTGGCGTTCCTCGATCGCTCAAACATCGGCTTTGCGAAAGAGACGTATCAGCTGGATACCGGTTTGAGCAACGAGGCATATGCGCTCGGGGCCGGGATCTTCTTCGTGGTGTATGCCTTTCTCGGCGTACCGGCCAACCTGCTGATGCGCAAGTTCGGGGCCCGGTACTGGATTGGCGGCACCACATTATTGTGGGGGGGTCTCTCCGCCGCGATGGCGTGGGCCGACACCGAAGCCAAATTTCTGCTGGTACGTACGCTGTTGGGCGCGGCGGAGGCAGGCTTCTTCCCCGGCATGATTTACCTCACCTCCCAGTGGTTCCCACAGCGCAACCGCGCCAGCATCATGGGGCTGTTTTACATGGGCGCGCCGCTGGCGCTGACGCTCGGCTCACCGCTGTCCGGTGCGCTGCTGGAGATGCACGGTTTTCTCGGCCATCCCGGCTGGTTCTGGATGTTTTTAATCGAAGGCGTGCTGGCTGTCGGCGCAGGGATTTTCACTTTCTTCTGGCTGGACGATACGGCGCAGAAGGCACGTTTCCTGAGCGCCGAAGAAAAGCAGGCGCTTGTCCGGCAGTTAGCCAGCGAAGAAGAACACAAGGTCGCCTCCAGGCTTAGCGATGCGCTGCGTAACGGGCGGGTGTGGCAGTTAGCGATGATTTATCTCTGCATTCAGGTGGCGGTCTACGGCCTGATCTTCTTCCTGCCGACCCAGGTCGCGGCCCTGCTTGGGACTAAAGTGGGCTTTTATGCTTCGATGGTGACGGCTATCCCGTGGGTCTTCGCCCTGTTTGGCACCTGGCTTATTCCGCGCTATTCCGACAAAACCGGCGAACGACGCAACGTTGCGGCGCTGACATTGCTGGCTGCGGCGATTGGCATCGGCGTGTCGGGCCTGGTGTCGCCGGTGCTGGCCATCGTGGCACTGTGCGTCGCGGCGGTGGGGTTTATCGCCGTACAGCCGGTGTTCTGGACCATGCCGACACAACTGCTGTCGGGCACTGCACTGGCGGCGGGGATCGGTTTTGTGAACCTGTTCGGTGCGGTGGGCGGGTTTATAGCGCCTATTCTGCGCGTACAGGCTGAAACACTGTTTGCCAGCAGTTCGGCGGGCTTACTGACGCTGGCGGCGGTCGCCATGGTCGGGACCCTGCTGATTTTTTCACTGCATGTTTCACGCCCGGCCACTCAGCCTGACGGGTTGCCTGATTAACGTACTGCCTAATTGACTGCAAAGGATGACTATGAACACGATTTTAGCGAACCCGTTTAAAGCCGCACTTCAGCGCGGGGAAACGCAGATTGGCCTGTGGCTGAGTTCGACCTCGGCGTATATGGCGGAAATCGCCGCCACCTCGGGCTATGACTGGCTGCTGATTGATGGCGAGCATGCGCCCAACACCGTGCAGGATTTGTACCACCAGCTGCAGGCGATAGCCCCTTACGCCAGCCAGCCGGTTATCCGTCCGGTGGACGATAATCGCAGCCTGATTAAACAGGTGCTGGATATCGGCACCCGCACGCTGCTGATCCCGATGGTTGAAAGCGCGGCACAGGCCCGCGACATTGTCAGCGCCACCCGCTATCCGCCGCTGGGCGTCCGCGGCGTGGGAGCCAGCGTTGCCCGGGCTGCCCGCTGGGGACGCGTCGAAAACTATATGGCGCAGGCCAACGAGGAACTGTGCGTGCTGATTCAGGTGGAAACCAAAGCGGCGCTGGATAACCTCGATGCGATTCTGGAAGTGGACGGTATTGACGGGGTATTTATCGGGCCTGCCGATCTTTCGGCCTCGTTAGGCTTTCCGGATAACGCCGGGCATCCTGAGGTACAGTGCATTATTGAGGAGAGTATTGGTCGGATCCGCAAGGCCGGAAAAGCGGCGGGGATCCTCGCCGTTGACCCGGAAATGGCGAAGCGTTGCCTGCAATGGGGGGCAAACTTTGTCGCCGTTGGGGTGGATACGATGCTTTATACCGAGGCGCTTGACCAGCGGCTGGCGCAGTTCAAAGCCACGCCAGCCGCATACGTCGTGAAAAACAGCTACTGATTAGTTTGGCATGATTAACGCCTGCGCCAGCAGGCTGATCGGATGTTCACAGCGTTTGCTTGTGGACATCTCGATTTGCCATTTGCAGGTTTCGCAGTCGGTGATCACCAGGTCCGCGCCGCTGTCTTCAATCTGACGAAACAGCGGGCCGCCTATCGCCTGTGACGTATCGTAGTTTTCCGCTTTAAAACCGTAGGTTCCGGCAATGCCGCAGCATTGTGAGTCCAGCACCATCACGTCCAGCCCAGGGATTTGACGTAGCAGTTCAAGGGTATAAATTGCCCAGCCCATTTTTTCCATGTGACAGGGCGTGTGATACACCACTTTCAGCGGCAGACGGCGCAACGGCAACGACTTTCCGCCATCCAGCTGTTTCCACAGCCAGCGGGTGGCCAGTTCGATATGGTCGCGCACATCGTGGTTATCGATGTCCAGCAGATGCGGATATTCATCGCGCAGGGTGAAGGCGCAGGTGGAGGAGGTGGCAATCGCCGGGAGCTGCTTTTCCACCACTGCTTTACGCAGCGAGGCGGTATTAACCTGCGCCTGTTTGCGCGCTTTGTCGATAAACCCGTTGGCGATCAGCGGCACGCCGCAGCACTTCTCTTTTTCCAGCAGTTGCACGCCAATATCGAGTGCGTTGAGCACCTTGAGCAAATCTTTGCCGAGTTGCGGGTTGTTGTAATTGACATAGCAGCCGTGGAAAAACGCCACCTGCTCGGGGTACTGTGCCTGCTGCTTCGCCACCTGGCGATACCAGCGCCGGAAGGTGCCCGAGCCGTATTTCGGCAGGGTGCGGCGATGGTCGATTTTGAGCACGCTGTCGAGCAGGCGGCGAACCGGTTTCAGCCCGGTGGTGGCATTAACGATCGGCGCGAACGGCGTCGACAGGCTGCCCATTAAATCGGTGTGGCTGAGGATGGCATCGCGCAGGGTCGGTTTCTGCTGGCTGAACTGCGCCCGGGCGCGCTGGATAATATCGCCGATCCTGACGTCTGACGGGCAGGCAACCTCACAGCGTTTGCAGTTGATGCAGTATTTTAGCGCCTCGTCGTACAGCGCGCCGTCTTTCAGACGCAGACGTTCGCCGTCCGGCCCGGCCTGTTTCGGGCCAGGATAGCGTGGGTTCGCACGGCTGACCGGACAGGCGGTGGTGCAGACGGTGCATTTGATGCAGCTTTCAAAACGGGTATCACTCATGGCTGACCTCCGGCGAGTTCGGCAATCTGGCGGGCGACATGCAGGGCGGTGACGGCGCTGACGCCCCCGGCGCAGCCCTGCGTAATGCCGTCAAAACCGCCCAGCACACCGCCAATGGCAAACAGGTTATCGAAGCGTTTGCCGTGACGTAGCGCGCGCAGGGAGGTATCCGTCTGCACGCCAAACCGCTGCCACGGCTGCGGTTCGAAGAAATCGCGCCGGGTCCAGCTTTCGCGTGGGGCAGATTGCAGCACGTCCAGCCCCAGCAGCGGTTCGAACACGCCTTCCCGGCTGGCAATCAGCCCGTTACTAAAGAAGCTGCCGCTGGCCAGCACCGCAAAACGGGTGTGCAGCGGGACATCGCCATGATTGCGAGTAGAGATGGCGCTGATGTTTTGCCCGTCATGGGCAATGTCTGTTACCGCGTCTCCGGCCAGCCACACCCCGCCATTTTTTACGAACTGGCGTTGCAGCAACGTATGCAGTCGGATACCCGGCACCGACGGCGGCAGGGTGGGCAGTAACGCCAGCCCACAGGGCAGGGTTTCATTCAGCCAGTGCCACAGGCTGTTATCCTGCAATCCGAAACAGGCGGGCAGCAGCAGCCTGTCGTAGTCAGTGGCCAGCGGCAGCAGCGCTGCGTGGAGGCTGCGCCACTGTTCACCGTCGTCGAGCATCCGCGCCAGATTTACCGAGCGGAATTCAGAGGCGTTGTCGCGCAGCACATCCAGCTGCGGAAGCACAATCTCCAGCGCCTCGACGGTGACGCCGGTCTGACGTAAAGAGGCGGCTACCAGATGGGGCTGGAAATCGATAAATCCGCTGATACCGACCACCGCAATCCGTTCCCCTTGCTGCGGGGCGAGAGCGATATCCGGCGGCGTGAGCCACGCCTGACGCAGGGTGCCGATCGGTGTAATACGCCGATGCGGCTGGTTGACCTGCCCCAGCATAGCGATTCCGCACTCGGCCAGCAGCGTTTCGGTTTGACGCGCGTAGTCGAGCACCGCGTTTTTACCGAGCAGGCTGTAAGGGTGAAGAGGTTCTTCTGTGGTCAAGGTGTCGAGCGCCGCGTCCAGCGTCTGTGATGTGGCGTGGCCCAGCAAATCCAGCGAGCCGGAAGAGAAGTGCAGCCCACTCTGACCCCGGCTGATAATGGCGGGGCGTAACCCTTGCCGGGTGAGTGACAGCCCGCAGAGTAAACCCGCCAGTCCGCCGCCGATGATGACGGTATCAAATTTCATCGTGATGCTCCTTTTCCAGACCGCACAACCCTTGCCATACCCAGCGGGTAAATTCGCTTTCGCGTAACGCATCGCCCCAGGCGATGGGCTGCACGCCCTGCCAGCGCTCGTTGAGAAATTCGGACAGTTGATTCAGCGACTGCGCGGGGGTCGTAACCTGATAGCGGTGCAACAGGGCGGCGGCGCGACAGGCGCACAGCTCTCCCTGACAGGTGCCCATGCCCACGCGGATACGACGGCGCAAATCGAGCAGATTTTTCACCGCCAGATTTTCGACCGCGTACTGCACTTCTCCGGCGGTCACCGCCTCGCATTCACAAACCAGGCTGCGGTGCAGGCGCGAATCGCCGAGCCAGGCGGGGGTTCTGTCGCCATGACGATAAATGGCCGAACCGCGCAGCGGGGCGGGCAGGGAGATGATTTTATGCAGTGATTTTTCAGTCGGTTCCTGTGAGCCGGGTAGCGGCGTCTCAGCGGTAGTACAGCGCGCGTTGTGGTTCAGCTTGCGACACACTGCGTCGGTGGCCATTTCAGCCATCAGACGATAGGTCATCAGCTTGCCACCGGTGATAGTGATGAACCCTTCCAGGCCATCGCGCGCGGCGTGGTCAAGCAGTACGATGCCACGGCTGACGTTGCGCCCGCTCGGGTCATCCTCGCTGGCAACCAGCGGACGTACCCCGCAGTAGGCGCGCAGAATACGGCTGGTGGCGATTGCCGGGGCCAGTTTTTCGCCTTCCCGCAGCAGAATATCCACTTCGGCAGCCGTCACCCGGTTGCAGTCGATGTCGCGATAATCAATGTGCGTGGAGGTGGTGCCGATCAGCGAAATCGTATCACCGGGCACCAGAATGTCGGCATCAGCCGGTTTGCGGCAGCGGTTAATCACGTGCTGGTTAATGCGATGGTCGAAAATGAGCAGCGATCCTTTGGCCGGGAACATGCGTACGCTCAGTTCGGCGTATTCGGCGATGCGCTGCCCCCAGATCCCACCCGCATTGACCACCACCTGGGCATAAAGCTGTTCGCTGGTTTGCCGTGTGCGGTCCCAGACGTTTACGCCGCAGACGCGTTCGCCCTGACGGATCAGCCCCGTGACTTCGCAGCCGGTGCGGATGACAGCCCCGTGCTCGCGGGCATCCAGCATGTTGGCCGCGGTGAGACGGAAAGGATCGACGGTACCATCGGGCACTTTTACCGCGCCAATCACATTCGGGTTCACCGCAGGTTCCATCGCCAGCGCCTGCGCCCGGGTCAGTGGCTGAGCGTCAATGTTTGCCGCGAGGCAGGCCTCGATAAAGGTGTGCTGATAGTCCAGCGAATCTTCCGGTAGGGTGATGAACAGACCTTCCGTGGCGTCGGTGCAGTGGCGGGCGATGCGTTTCAGGATGGCGTTTTCGGCGATGCACTCGCGGGCAGATTCCGGATCGGTAACCGCATAACGTGCCCCGCTATGCAACAGGCCATGATTGCGCCCCGTGGCTCCAGTGGCGATATCGTCGCGTTCAACCAGAATGGCCTTCAGGCCGCGGCGGGCGCAGTCGCGGGCTATCCCGGCACCGGTGGCACCGCCGCCGATCACTATCACATCGGCTTCACTGACCGTGGAAAGAGTCATGCTATTCCCTCAATGTTCGTTTTATTCCATTAAGCCACAACAAGACTGTGGTTTGTTTGATTGCGAGCATATTCGAGCATAAAACGAAAATGAAACGTGATTCCGTGCTCAAAATGGAATCTCTGTCATAAATCTGTAACATTTTGTGCGACATTTCACAGTACAGGGCCAACACTTTGCCTACCATCCAGCCGCAGATAAGTATGGCGAGCGCACCACCCCGGTGAGACTCGCCTGATAATGATGGTCACGGAGGCGACTATGCTCAGTATTTTCAAACCTGCCGCGCACACGGCGAGAGTGCCGGATGCGCAGATCGATTCGCACTATCGCCGTTTGCGGTGGCAAATTTTCCTGGGGATTTTCTTCGGCTATGCGGCGTACTACCTGGTGCGCAAAAACTTCGCATTAGCCATGCCATATCTGATTGAACAGGGGTTCTCGCGCGGCGATTTGGGCTTCGCGCTGTCGGGGATTTCCATCGCCTACGGTTTCTCAAAATTCATTATGGGTTCGGTCTCTGACCGCTCGAATCCGCGCGTCTTTTTACCCGCCGGGCTGATCCTTGCGGCGGTGGTGATGCTGTTTATGGGCTTTGTGCCGTGGGCGACGTCGAGCATCATGATTATGTTCGGGCTGCTGTTTGTCTGCGGTTGGTTCCAGGGTATGGGCTGGCCGCCGTGCGGACGCACCATGGTTCACTGGTGGTCACAGAAAGAGCGGGGCGGAATCGTGTCGGTGTGGAACTGCGCGCATAACGTTGGCGGTGGCTTGCCGCCGCTGCTGTTCCTGCTGGGGATGGCGTGGTTTAACGACTGGCACGCGGCGCTGTATATGCCTGCGTTTGGCGCGATCCTGGTGGCGATTATTGCCTTTGCTCTGATGCGCGATACCCCGCAGTCCTGCGGTTTGCCGCCAATTGAAGAGTATAAAAACGATTACCCGGATGACTATAGCGAGAAGAACGAAGAAGAGCTGACGGCTAAGCAGATTTTCATGCAGTACGTGCTGCCGAATAAACTACTGTGGTATATCGCGGTCGCCAACGTGTTCGTGTATCTGCTGCGCTACGGCATTCTCGACTGGTCCCCGACCTATCTGAAAGAAGTGAAGCATTTCGCGCTGGATAAATCATCCTGGGCCTACTTCCTGTATGAATATGCGGGGATCCCGGGCACGCTGCTGTGCGGCTGGATGTCGGACAAAGTGTTCCGGGGAAATCGCGGGGCGACCGGGGTATTCTTTATGATTCTGGTAACCATTGCGACCATCGTTTACTGGCTCAATCCGCCGGGTAATCCGGGTGTGGATATGGCCTGTATGATTATTATCGGCTTCCTGATTTACGGTCCGGTGATGCTGATTGGTCTGCACGCCCTGGAACTGGCACCGAAGAAAGCGGCCGGCACAGCCGCCGGATTTACCGGGCTGTTTGGTTATCTTGGCGGTTCCGTCGCGGCGAGTGCCATCGTCGGGTATACCGTCGATTTCTTCGGCTGGGATGGTGGCTTTATGGTGATGATCGGCGGCAGCATTCTGGCGGTGGTTTTACTGCTGGTGGTGATGGTCGGCGAGCGCAAACATCATCGGGAGATACAGGCCAAACGCGGGAGTTGAGTTTTAGCGCCCGGTGGCGGCTACGCCTTACCGGGCCTACTTGGCACGTCGGCCCGTGCAAGCGCAGCGCCGCCGGGCGTTTCGCAATGACAATTACATCTCGATTTCAATATCGCCTTTGGCGCGACAGCAGCAGGGCAGTATTTCACCGTGCTGTATGAATGCCAGCGGCTCGGTCAGCCAATCGACCTGGCCGGACACCAGTCGACAGCGGCAGGAGCCGCAATAGCCTTCCCGGCACTGAAATTCAACCGCCACGTTATGCGACTCCAGCGCTACCAGTAACGAGGGGTGTTCTTCCTGGCACACTAACTCGGTGCCAGTCAGACGAAGGGTCACGCGGCCCATCAGAGCTGGAAGTTGCTCAGGTCGTCGGCATCGACATTGGAATCAATTTGACCGACCAGATACGAGCTGACTTCAACTTCCTGTGGTGCCACCTGGACGTTATCAGACACCAGCCAGGTGTTGATCCACGGAATCGGGTTAGAGCGTGTCTGGAACGGCAGATCCAGGCCCACCGCCTGCATACGGATGTTGGTGATGTACTCAATGTACTGGCACAGAATGTCTTTGTTCAGACCAATCATCGAACCGTCGCGGAACAGGTATTCTGCCCACTCTTTCTCCTGCTGCGCCGCCAGCACGAACAGGTCATAGCACTCCTGTTTGCACTCTTCGGCAATCTCCGCCATTTCCGGGTCGTCCTGGCCGGAGCGCAGCAGATTCAGCATGTGCTGGGTGCCGGTCAGGTGTAGAGCTTCGTCGCGGGCGATCAGGCGGATGATTTTGGCGTTGCCTTCCATCAGCTTACGTTCAGCGAACGCAAACGAGCAGGCGAAGCTGACGTAGAAGCGAATCGCTTCCAGCGCGTTGACGCTCATCAGGCACAGATACAGTTTCTTTTTCAACTCACGCAGGTTCACGGTCACGGTTTTGCCGTTAACGTGGTGCGTACCTTCACCCAGCAGATGCCAGTAGCTGGTCAGTTCGATCAGCGAGTCGTAGTAATGGGAGATCCCTTCAGCACGCTTCTGGATTTGCTCGTTGGTCACGATGTCATCAAACACGGTCGCCGGATCGTTGACGATGTTACGGATGATATGGGTGTAAGAGCGCGAGTGAATGGTTTCTGAAAACGCCCAGGTTTCCACCCAGGTTTCCAGTTCTGGAATAGAAATCAGCGGCAGCAGCGCAACGTTCGGGCTACGTCCCTGAATGGAGTCGAGCAGCGTCTGGTACTTCAGGTTGCTGATGAAAATGTGCTTTTCATGGTCAGGCAGCGCCTGATAGTCGATACGGTCGCGGGACACGTCAACTTCTTCCGGACGCCAGAAGAAGGAGAGTTGCTTTTCAATCAGCTTTTCGAAGATGTCATATTTTTGCTGATCGTAGCGTGCCACGTTGACCGGCTGACCGAAAAACATCGGTTCCAGCAGCTGGTTATTTTTCGTCTGTGAAAAAGTGGTATAAGCCATGAATGTGTCCTGTTGAGATTTTATTGCCCGGCGGCATGTTCGTGGCCGGGCCTACAAAATCGTAGGCCGGGTAAGCAGAGCGCCACCCGGCAACTAGCTTAGATTTTACATGCGCCGCTTTCGCAGCCGTCGTCCTGAATGGACGGGGCCATGTCGTCCTGCGCATCTTCTGCGCCATCACGGGTGTTGTGATAGTACAGGGTTTTCACGCCAAATTTATAGGCGGTGAGCAAGTCTTTGAGCAGTTGCTGCATCGGCACTTTACCTGACGGGAAGCGCGTCGGGTCATAGTTGGTGTTCGAAGAAATCGACTGGTCGATAAACTTCTGCATGATCCCCACCAATTGCAGGTAGCCGTCGTTATTCGGCATTTCCCACAGCAGCTCGTAGCTGTTCTGCAGTTTTTCGTAGTCCGGCACCACCTGGCGCAGGATCCCGTCTTTCGACGCTTTGATGCTCACGTGACCGCGCGGCGGCTCAATGCCGTTGGTGGCGTTTGAGATCTGCGATGAGGTCTCAGACGGCATCAGGGCAGACAGCGTGGAGTTACGCAGGCCATGAGTCTTGATAGATTCACGCAGACCTTCCCAGTCGTAATGCAGCGGCTCGTTAACAATCGCATCCAGGTCTTTCTTATAGGTGTCGATTGGCAGCACGCCTTTCGCGTAGGTGGTTTCGTTGAACCACGGGCACGCGCCTTGCTCTTTCGCCAGCTCGTTAGAGGCTTTCAGCAGGTAGTACTGAATGGCTTCAAACGTTTTGTGGGTCAGGTTGTTGCCGCTGCCGTCGGAGTAACGCTTGCCGTTCTTCGCCAGATAGTAAGCAAAGTTAATCACCCCAATACCCAGGGTACGACGGCCCATTGCGCCACGTTTGGCTGCCAGAATTGGGTAATCCTGATAATCGAGCAGGGCATCCAGGGCACGTACCGCGAGGATAGCCAGCTCTTCCAGGTCATCGAGGCTGTCGATAGCACCGAGGTTGAACGCTGACAGCGTACACAGGGCAATTTCACCGTTTTCGTCGTTAACGTCGTCCAGCGGTTTGGTCGGCAGCGCGATTTCCAGACACAGGTTAGATTGGCGCACCGGAGCCACAACCGGATCGAACGGGCTGTGGGTGTTGCAGTGGTCAACGTTCTGGATGTAGATCCGGCCAGTAGAGGCACGTTCCTGCATCACCAGCGAGAACAGTTCAACCGCTTTAATGCGCTGCTTACGGATGCTGTCGTCTTTTTCGTATTTCACGTACAGACGCTCAAACTCGTCCTGATCGGCGAAGAACGCGTCGTACAGGCCCGGCACATCGGACGGGCTGAACAGGGTGATGTCTTCACCTTTCAGCAGACGGGTGTACATCAGTTTGTTGATCTGAACGCCGTAGTCCATATGACGCACGCGGTTCGCTTCGGTCCCACGGTTGTTTTTCAGCACCAGCAGGCTTTCGACTTCCAGATGCCACATCGGATAGAACAGGGTCGCCGCGCCGCCACGAACGCCACCCTGAGAGCAGGATTTCACCGCGGTCTGGAAGTGCTTGTAGAACGGGATACAGCCGGTGTGGAACGCTTCCCCGCCACGGATTGGGCTACCCAGCGCACGGATGCGACCGGCGTTGATACCGATCCCGGCGCGCTGGGAAACGTATTTCACGATAGCGCTGGAGGTGGCATTGATGGAGTCGAGGCTGTCGCCACACTCAATCAGTACGCAGGAGCTGAACTGACGGGTCGGGGTACGCACGCCGGACATAATTGGCGTCGGCAGTGAAATCTTGAAGGTCGATACCGCGTCATAAAAACGCTTCACGTAATCCAGACGGGTTTCACGCGGATAGTTAGAGAACAAGCACGCGGCAACCAGAATGTACAGGAACTGGGCGCTCTCGTAGATTTCGCCCGTGACGCGGTTCTGAACCAGGTATTTACCTTCCAGCTGTTTTACCGCGGCATAAGAGAAGTTCATGTCGCGCCAGTGGTCGATAAAACCGTCCATCTGCTTGAACTCTTCTTCCGTGTAGTCTTCCAGCAGATGACTGTCGTATTTACCCAGCTCAACCATGTTCACAACGTGGTTGTACAGCGCCGGTGGCTCAAACTGGCCATACGCTTTCTTACGCAGATGGAAAATCGCCAGGCGTGCAGCCAGATACTGGTAATCAGGTGCCTCGCGAGAGATTAAATCGGCGGCAGCCTTGATGATGGTCTCGTGGATATCAGAGGTTTTGATGCCGTCGTAGAACTGGATATGAGAGCGCAGTTCAACCTGAGAAATGGAAACGTTGTTCAGCCCTTCGGCTGCCCAGTCCAGCACGCGATGAATTTTATCGAGATTGATTTTCTCAGTCCCGCCATCACGCTTAGTCACCATCAGACTCTGATTCATGTGAGTTGTACCTGTCCGTGAAAAGAAAAATATCCCCCATTTATCCACAGAACGTCGTTGTGACTAACTCTGTGGATAAATACTATATATAGGGGTTGTGCGATAAGTGAAACGCTATATGGTGAGTATTCTAGTAAGGATTCATTTGAGTACAAGAGTTGATTTTGACGTTAATTTAAGGTTGCAAAAGGGTAGCGTAGGCTAAGTCCACGGTTTGTAAGGCCTGGCGAGATTGTCAATATTCGAATAAAAAAAATGAAAATTTGATCGAGTGCTGATTTCTTCAACGGGAAGGTGATTTGCGCAACGCAATGCTGCGCAAACTTTATAAGAATAAGCTATGACGTTAGACGTTTTTTGCCGTTGTATGCAACATGTAGTTAACATCAACGCCCGGCGCGAGTTTGAAATGGTTAGTGACCGGATTGTAGTGCAGGCCGGTGATGTGGCGCTCCTGGAGACAGGTTTGATCGACCCAGCCCAGCAGTTCGGCGGGCTTGATGAATTTCTTCACGTCGTGCGTGCCTTTGGGCACCATTTTCAGCACATATTCCGCGCCCACCACCGCCATCAGCCACGCTTTGCCGTTCCGGTTGATGGTTGAGAAGAACACCTGACCGCCCGGTTTCACCAGCTTCGCACAGGCGTTGACCACCGACTGTGGGTCGGGAACGTGCTCGAGCATTTCCATGCAGGTAACGACATCGTACTGCTGCGCGTGTTTCGCCGCGTGGTCTTCCACGGTTTCCTGGACGTAATCGACCTGAATCCCGGTCTCCAGGGCGTGCAGGCGCGCCACTTGTAAAGGCTCAAAGCCCATATCCAACCCGGTAACGTTAGCCCCTTCACGCGCCATGCTTTCGGCGAGGATCCCGCCGCCGCAGCCGACGTCGAGCACTTTCTTACCAAACAGGCCGTCGGAACGGTTGGCGATGTAGCCTAAACGCAGCGGGTTGATACGGTGCAGCGGTTTAAATTCTCCTTCCAGGTCCCACCAGCGTGAGGCGACAGCTTCGAATTTCGCGATTTCGTCGTGATCGACGTTAGCCACCGGCGGTT
Organism: Scandinavium lactucae; assembly: GCF_033843265.1. Classification (NCBI taxonomy): domain Bacteria; kingdom Pseudomonadati; phylum Pseudomonadota; class Gammaproteobacteria; order Enterobacterales; family Enterobacteriaceae; genus Scandinavium; species Scandinavium lactucae. The sequence continues at coordinate 180,525 of NZ_JAWXRD010000030.1, read as the reverse complement.
TTTCGGCATTCATGGGCGCATTGACTCCTTTTTTCATCAGGCCTGTGAGTATATCAGCACCCCGGCGCGAATAAAGCGCCGAGCAGGTACTATAGGTTTACCTCAATCACGTCGGCTGTGTTATAATTTGCGACCTTTGAATCCGGGAAACAGTAGAGGGATAGCGGTTAGATGAGCGACCTTGCGAGAGAAATTACACCGGTCAACATTGAGGAAGAGCTAAAGAGCTCGTATCTGGATTACGCGATGTCGGTTATTGTCGGCCGTGCACTGCCAGATGTCCGAGATGGACTCAAGCCGGTACACCGTCGCGTACTTTACGCCATGAATGTATTGGGCAATGACTGGAATAAAGCCTACAAAAAATCTGCCCGCGTCGTGGGTGACGTCATCGGTAAATACCACCCTCATGGTGATACCGCCGTGTACGACACCATCGTCCGTATGGCGCAACCATTCTCCCTGCGTTACATGCTGGTCGACGGCCAAGGTAACTTCGGTTCAGTAGACGGCGACTCCGCCGCAGCGATGCGTTATACGGAAATCCGTATGTCGAAAATCGCCCATGAACTGATGGCCGACCTGGAAAAAGACACCGTTGATTTCGTCGATAACTACGACGGCACCGAACGTATTCCAGACGTTATGCCAACCAAGATCCCGAACCTGCTGGTTAACGGTTCGTCGGGTATTGCGGTCGGCATGGCGACGAACATTCCGCCACATAACATCACCGAAGTCATTAACGGCTGCCTGGCGTACATTGATGATGAAGACATCACTGTAGAAGGGCTGATGGAACACATTCCGGGCCCAGACTTCCCGACCGCTGCTATCATCAACGGCCGTCGCGGCATTGAAGAAGCCTATCGTACCGGTCGCGGTAAAATCTACATTCGCGCCCGTGCGGAAGTCGAAGCCGATGCGAAAACCGGTCGTGAAACCATCATCGTCCACGAAATTCCGTATCAGGTGAACAAAGCGCGCCTGATCGAGAAAATCGCCGAGCTGGTGAAAGAGAAACGCGTGGAAGGTATCAGCGCGCTGCGTGACGAGTCTGATAAAGACGGGATGCGCATCGTGATTGAAATCAAACGCGATGCGGTGGGTGAAGTGGTGCTGAACAACCTCTACTCCCAGACTCAGCTGCAGACCTCTTTCGGTATCAACATGGTTGCTCTGCACCATGGCCAGCCGAAGATCATGAACCTGAAAGACATTCTTTCTGCGTTCGTGCGTCACCGCCGCGAAGTCGTGACGCGTCGTACTATCTTCGAACTGCGTAAAGCCCGCGATCGGGCGCACATCCTTGAAGCACTGGCAATTGCGCTGGCGAACATCGATCCGATTATCGAACTGATCCGTCGTGCGCCAACGCCTGCCGAAGCGAAAGCAGGCCTGATCGCCCGTTCATGGGATCTCGGCAACGTTTCCGCGATGCTGGAACGTGCAGGCGATGACGCCGCGCGTCCTGAGTGGCTGGAGCCGCAGTACGGTATTCACGACGGGAAATACTTCCTGACTGAACAGCAGGCTCAGGCGATTCTGGATCTGCGTTTGCAGAAGCTGACCGGCCTTGAGCACGAAAAACTGCTCGACGAGTACAAAGAGCTGCTGGAGCAGATTGCTGAGCTGTTGCACATTCTGGGCAGCGCTGACCGTCTGATGGAAGTGATTCGTGAAGAACTGGAACTCGTTCGCGAGCAGTTCGGCGACGCACGTCGTACCGAAATCACTGCCAATACCGCAGACATCAACATCGAAGACCTGATCAATCAGGAAGACGTTGTGGTGACCCTGTCTCACCAGGGCTACGTGAAATACCAGCCGCTGACCGATTACGAAGCTCAGCGCCGTGGCGGCAAAGGTAAATCGGCTGCCCGTATTAAAGAAGAAGACTTTATCGACCGCCTGCTGGTGGCCAACACCCATGACACGATCCTGATGTTCTCCAGCCGCGGTCGTCTGTACTGGATGAAGGTTTATCAGCTGCCAGAAGCAAGTCGTGGTGCGCGTGGACGTCCAATCGTCAACCTGCTGCCGCTGGAAGCGAACGAACGTATTACCGCCATTCTGCCGGTGCGTGAATACGAAGAGGGCGTTAACGTCTTCATGGCGACCGCCAGCGGTACCGTTAAGAAAACGGCGCTGACTGAGTTCAGCCGTCCACGTTCTGCCGGGATCATCGCGGTGAACCTGAAAGAAGACGATGAACTGATTGGCGTTGACCTGACCAACGGTAACGATGACGCGATGCTGTTCTCTGCCGCCGGTAAAGTGGTGCGCTTTAAAGAGAGTGCAGTGCGTGCCATGGGCCGTACGGCAACGGGTGTTCGCGGCATTAAGCTGGCGGGTGAAGATAAGGTTGTTTCACTTATTATCCCACGCGGTGAAGGTGCGGTTCTGACCGTGACCCAGAACGGCTACGGGAAGCGTACGGCTGAAACCGAATATCCAACCAAGTCACGCGGCACGCAGGGCGTTATCTCGATCAAAGTGACCGAACGTAACGGTTCTGTGGTCGGCGCGGTGCAGGTTGTGGACAGCGACCAGATTATGATGATCACCGATGCCGGCACGCTGGTGCGTACCCGTGTGTCGGAAGTCAGCGTGGTCGGTCGTAACACCCAGGGCGTTATCCTTATCCGTACTGCGGATGATGAAAATGTAGTGGGCCTGCAGCGTGTGGCTGAACCGGTTGACGAAGAAGAGCTGGATGCTATCGACGGTAGCGTCGCAGAAGGCGAAGATGAAATCGCCGCAGAAACTGAGTCTGACGACGATGTTGCCGATGACGCAGCCGATGATGCAGACGAGTAATCGTCTGAATTAATCGCCTGACGTTATCGTGAAAGGGCCAGTGAAAACTGGCCCTTTTTGTTTGAATATTGCGGGTGTGGTGATTTACCGCTACCTTAATCCCATCTTTTTGCACGCACACGGCCAAACGTTGAAATACCTTGTCTCCTTTCGCACGACTCTGAAAGTCTCTCGCTATCTTTTTCGGGCGCTGGCGCTGTTGCTCTGGCTGCTTATCGCTTTTGTGTCCGTTTTCTACATCGTCAACGCGCTACATAGCAAAGAAGCGGAGATCCGTCAGGAGTTTAATCTCAGCTACGATCAGGCGCAGCGTTATATTCAGCGTACCTCAGATGTCATGAAAGAGCTGAAGTACATCGCTGAAAATCGGTTGACCGCAGAAAATGGTGTGCTTTCTTCACGCGGGATGAGAGACGAAACCGACGTGCCGGAGTTTGAGCCGCTGTTCCAGGATTCCGACTGCGGCGCGCTGAGCAATTCCTGGCGCGGTTCGCTTGAGTCGATGGCGTGGTTCATGCGCTACTGGCGCGATAATTTCTCGGCGGCTTACGATTTGAATCGGGTTTTCCTGATCGGCAGCGACAATCTGTGCATGGCTAACTTTGGCCTGCGCGACATGCCGATGGAGCGCGACCAGGCGTTGAAAATCCTGCACGAGCGGATCATGAAATACCGCAACGCACCGCAGGATGAACGCGGCAACAATCTGTTCTGGATAAGCCAGGGGCCGCGTCCGGGCGTAGGGTATTTTTATGCCCTGACGCCGGTGTATCTGGCGAATCGTCTGCAGGCGTTGTTGGGCATCGAGCAGACCGTGCGGATGGAGAACTTCTTCACGCCGGGCACGATGCCGATGGGCGTCACCATTCTCGACGAGTCAGGGCAGCCGTTAATTGCGCTCACCGGCGGGGAAAACAAACTTAAGATTGACCCGCAGTGGATGCAGGAGCGCGCGTGGTTTGGCTATACCTCGGGTTTCCGTGAGCTGGTGCTGAAGAAAAGCCTGCCACCGTCCTCCTTGAGCATTGTCTATTCCGTGCCGGTCGATCTGGTGCTGGAACGCATCCGGATGCTTATTCTTAACGCGGTGCTGCTAAACATTCTCAGCGGCGTAGCTCTGTTTACCATGGCGCGCTTGTACGAGCGTCGCATCTTCCTACCTGCGGAAGCGGATGCCCAGCGTCTGGAAGAGCACGAACAGTTTAACCGTAAGATCGTCGCCTCCGCCCCGGTCGGGATTTGTATCCTGCGTACCCAGGATGGGACCAACATTCTGAGTAACGAACTGGCGCACAACTACCTGAATATGCTGACGCATGAAGACCGACAGCGTTTAACGCAAATAATCTGCGGCCAGCAGGTCAACTTCGTCGATGTGCTGACCAGCAACAACACTAATCTGCAAATCAGCTTTGTGCATTCCCGCTACCGGAACGAGAACGTGGCTATCTGCGTGCTGGTGGATGTGTCCTCGCGCGTGAAGATGGAAGAGTCGTTGCAGGACATGGCGCAGGCCGCCGAGCAGGCGAGCCAGTCGAAATCGATGTTCCTGGCGACCGTGAGCCATGAGCTGCGTACCCCGCTGTACGGCATCATTGGTAACCTCGATCTCTTGCAGACCAAAGAGCTGCCGAAGGGCGTCGACAGGCTGGTGACGGCGATGAATAACTCCTCGAGCCTGCTGCTGAAAATCATCAGCGATATTCTCGATTTCTCGAAGATTGAATCTGAACAGCTGAAAATTGAGCCGCGTGAGTTTTCCCCGCGAGAAGTGATGAGCCACATCACCGCCAACTATTTGCCGCTGGTGGTGCGTAAGCAATTGGGACTGTATTGCTTCGTCGAACCCGATGTACCTCAGCAGCTGTCGGGCGATCCGATGCGTCTGCAGCAGGTGATTTCTAACCTACTGAGCAACGCCATCAAATTCACCGATATTGGCTGCATCATTCTGCATCTGCGTCGCGATGATAACTATCTCAGCATCACCGTGCGCGATACCGGCGTGGGGATCCCCGCCAAAGAAGTGGTTCGCCTGTTTGACCCGTTCTTCCAGGTGGGCACGGGCGTGCAGCGTAACTTCCAGGGAACCGGGCTGGGCTTGGCTATCTGCGAGAAGCTGGTCAGCATGATGGACGGCGACATTTCGGTGGAGACCGAGCCGGGGATGGGCAGCCAGTTCACGATCCGGATTCCGCTGTATGGCGCGCAAAATCTGACACCTGCGACCATTGAAGGGCTGGCGGGCAAGCGCTGCTGGTTGGCGGTACGCAATGCGTCGCTGGCACAGTTTATCGAATCGCTGCTGACGCGACACGGCGTGGAGGTGCTGCGCTATGAAGGGCAAACGCCGGACGCAGACGATATGCTCATTTCCGATGATGAGCTTACGCAGCCGTGGGCTGGACGCGGGGCTGTCATTTTCTGCCGTCGCCATATCGGCATTCCGCTGGAGCGCGTGCCGGGCGAGTGGATTCACAGCGTCGCCTCGCCGCATGAATTGCTGGCATTACTGGGTCGCATCTACAGTATTGAAGTCGACAATAGCGATAACCACGGTGCGCTGCCATCGGCAGAAAATACCGCTGCCGCCAATGACGACATGATGATTCTGGTGGTGGACGATCACCCTATCAACCGCCGCCTGTTGGCCGATCAGCTCGGATCGTTGGGTTATCAGTGTAAGACCGCCAACGACGGCGTGGATGCGCTGAACGTGCTGAGTAAGAACCACATTGATATCGTGCTCAGCGACGTCAACATGCCTAACATGGACGGTTATCGCCTGACCCAGCGAATTCGACAGCTTGGCCTGACGCTGCCGGTGGTGGGGGTGACCGCGAATGCGCTGGCAGAAGAGAAACAGCGTTGTATCGAATCAGGGATGGACAGTTGCCTGTCGAAACCGGTGACGCTGGACGTGCTGAAGCAGACGCTGGCGGTGTATGCCGCGCGGGTGAGAAAATCCAGGGAGTAAAATGATTTCCCCCGGCGGCTGCCGGGGGAGTGGACTGCTTAGTCTTTGTCTGACGCGCTCAGCGTGACAGATGAGAGGTAGTTCAGCAGGGCGATATCGTTTTCAACGCCCAGCTTCATCATCGCCGACTTCTTCTGGCTACTGATGGTTTTGATGCTGCGGTTGAGCTTCTTGGCAATTTCGGTTACCAGGAAACCTTCTGCGAACAGACGCAGCACTTCGCTCTCTTTCGGTGACAGACGTTTGTCGCCGTAACCGCCCGCGCTGATTTTTTCCAGCAGGCGAGAAACGCTTTCCGGGGTAAATTTCTTCCCTTTCTGTAAGGCCGCGAGGGCTTTAGGCAGATCGGTTGGCGCACCCTGTTTCAGGACAATCCCTTCAATATCCAGATCCAGTACGGCGCTCAGAATGGCCGGGTTATTGTTCATGGTCAGAACAATAATCGAAATAGCCGGGAAATGACGTTTAATGTATTTGATCAGCGTAATGCCATCACCGTATTTGTCTCCAGGCATGGAGAGGTCGGTGATCAGCACATGGGCGTCAAGTTTTGGCAGATTGTTGATAAGCGCAGTGGAGTCTTCAAATTCGCCGACGACATTCACCCACTCGATTTGCTCAAGTGATTTGCGAATACCGAACAGTACAATCGGATGATCATCGGCAATAATAACGTTCATATTGTTCATGTATTAGGCTACCTTGCTACATCAAGCTTTTGACGTAGGCGTCAATGTCGCTGATATATTTCTCTGTGCCGGGGGCATCCTTCTCACGAATGAGATGCTCCAGCGTTTCACATAACTGCTTGCCGGGTACCAGATTAAGCATGGCAAACACCCCTTTGAGGCGATGCGCCGTCTGCGCCAGCGCGGCAAAATCTTTTGTCGCTGATTCAGTATACAACCGCTTAACATCATCCGGAACCGTATCAACAAACAGCGCATAATAACCGCTGGCATGGAGCTCGGCGTTCTCATTTACACCCGAAGGTGTTCCCAGTAACTCTCCGTGTGCCAGTTGTTCTTCTATAAGTTGCAGCACGGCTTCCTGCATGGCATTACTGATATTGAAGTTGACCCGCAGCTGACCGGGGCCAATTTTACGGACACCGGGCTCATCATCGCTTAAAAGCAAGCCTGGCGCAGTAAGATTAGACGGATTATCTGTCAAAAACAGATCATATTCTTGACTTGTAAGGCGCTCATCCGGGGAAATACAGCTCGCACCCCAGTTTTCCAGTTGTCTGACCACGACGCTGCGCACTTCGCTGGAGGTAATGTCTATCATCGCGACCACCTCATCAAGCAGCTTCTCTTCCGCCTCGACTTCCTCCTCCCGTGGTGCCATTTTGACATGCAGCGAGTAACGGGTCCCCAGGGATTCGCGGGCTTTAATGTTCAGATGACCACCGAGCTTACGCGCCAGCTGATCGCTCAGCCAGAAGGTGAGGGCATTGGCTTTACCAAATCGGTCCTCTTGGGTCTCGTTGAGGAACGGGAAATGCAGATTGTCGATTTCGCTGTTCGATACGCCGTTACCGGTATCCAGAATGCGGAAGGTCAACCTGTCTTCAGCAGATTCATCTTCGGACACCTCAAGCGTGATTTTACCAATCTGGGTGGTGGTTACGGAGTACTGGATCAGCAGCAGCAGGATGCGTTTCAGCGCTTCACGATCGCCATGACGCTGCTCGCTGGCTGCCAGATGGTTGTTGATGAGCAGCTGTAATCCTTTGCGTTTAATAACCGGCAACACTTCCGGCACCACTTCGTCAATTAAATCCTGGATAGAGAACAGGGCCGAAGTCCCTTTCCAGCCGTCGCCTTCCAGCATATTTGCCAACTGGATTTCATCAATCAGACGCACGAGGGTATCAGCGTGCTGGGCGAGTCGTTGATGCTCGACACCCGGCAGTGAGGCGGCTTCTTCTGCCAGTGTGATGGCCGGTTGTTTCAGCGCATCACCCATATTTTTCATTAACGCGATACGACCCTGCTGGTTTTTCTCGTACAGACGCTGCGCCTGTTTGAGTTTTTTGTTCACCAGTACTTCTTTATCCTGGTCGCGAATAATGAAAATTTGGGTGCGTGGGGCCACCTGGCTGCGGAACTGTCGTATTTCGTAAAGTTCATTATTAATGGTCGCCTGAATGACGCCCTGATGCTGGTCCGCCATGCTGGTGATGTTTTGCAAATTCAGGTGCGGGAGCAGGTGGTCAGCGATTTTGTTGCTGATAACGGTGCGATTAGATTCCTGGTCATGTACCAGCAGTCCAAGCGGCAGGACCGAGACAATCTCTTCATTAATTGCTTTCAGCGCGCGCAGTTCGTTGTTCGCCGATGCCGGTGAGGCGATATCGGTCTGACGACGACCGGAATAATGACGGAAGGTGTTATAGCCAAACAGCGCCAGCGCCAGCAGACCAATGTTGAGCAGCAGCGGTAGCAAAATGTTCTGTAGCGTATCAAGTAGCAGCGAACCGAACGGCACTTGCCACACCAGGCGCATCCCCGTCGAATTTAACGAAGACGCAATCTCAATACGCGAGCTGTTGAAATTGATACTCACGCTGTCGGCAGCTTCTTTATCCTGGCTGCGCAGATTCTTTTGCGACGGGTCTGGCTCCAGGCGGAAGCTATCAAGCGTCATGCCCGGTGGAATGAGATCGTTAATCGGTAAGTCGAAGGCCACCACGGTAGCCAGATGGCCCGGCTGATTAAAGGTGGTACGCAGGGTAAAGTAATGCCCGTTCTGCCAGGCGAGTCGGCGCAGGGAAGAAAAGGTTTCGCGTTCATCCAGCGTATTGGCCTGCTGGAGCATTTCTGCCCGGCGGGAATCGACAATGCTGCCCACGCTCGACTCTTTGAATCCAGCGGATAAATCTTTTAGCGGCAGGGTAGAGATAAGGATCAGGCTGTTGTCCTGACCATTAAGGTAGTACATCGACCACGGAACGGTTTCGGCACCCCATAGCGTATCGAGATAGTTCGACATTTTCTGCGTCATGTCGAGCGTCGCCCCATCGTGGGAGCCGAAGATCAGCGCTTCTGTTTTACGGCGCGGTTTTTCCAGGTAGTAAACATCCTGCTTCAGACGCGTTTCCTGTAAGCCGTCGCCGCCAGACGACGCGGTGGCCGACGCAGCGATGTTGTCATAAATCTGCCAGGTAGCGTAGCGCCAGGTGTCGATGCGTTTGTGGATAGCATGGGTCATATCGACTATCTGATAGCTTTTGTCCTTAAGCCAGGCGTTCACTGCGCTTTGGATCATTACCCCCATCGTGACTAAGAGCACCACGATTAGCAGCAGAAAGAAACGGTTAATGCTCCCAGGGATAAGGGAAAACTTGGTTGAGAAAGTCGTGTCGGAATGACTCATTCGTGTGTGTAATCCAGTTTGTCAAGGCTACGCCAGCAGGCAGTATAAAGGGTAATGCGCTAATTTCCACATTATCGGGGCCTTTGCTGCCTTTCTGAGCAATCTCCACACAGGCTACACAAAGATGTACATGGTTACATTTTCTGTACAAATATTTACGCCAGACAGCGTGAGAATAGCACGAAATAACAAGAGATTATTGGATTAGTAGTACGTTCAGGGGGTTTTGCCAGTCAGGATGATTAATTAATAGTCATTATAATTTCAGGAGGGTAGTACAAAACTAATTCTGTTACGTAAAGAAAGGTAAAAAAAAACCGGATGCGAAGCACCCGGTAGAAATATGAGTAAACAGACATTCAGAACTGAATGACGGTAATAAATAAAGTTAATGATGATAGCGCTGATTATTTTAGAGATTGTCGACGATTTTGTTTTGTCATTCAGTGCTATACCAAAACACGATGGCACGTCATTGATTTAATTGTGTTTTTTATTATTTTTGATTTTTGGTGCTATATTTTTAAGCTTTTCGTGGCATGAAAAAGTTCCACTGAATTTACATGTTGAAACATCTTGTGCGTAATTTGAAACATCTTAAAAGTTCTCGTATCATTTTCTTGTTGGATATTTCTGGATTTTGCAGCACAATGGGTTTGCCGACTGATTGAGGGTTAATCAGTAAGCAGTGGCATATAAAAAGGCATATAACAGAGGGTTAATAACATGAAAGTTAAAGTACTGTCCCTCCTGGTACCAGCTCTGCTGGTAGCAGGCGCAGCAAATGCGGCTGAAATTTATAACAAAGACGGCAACAAATTAGATCTGTACGGTAAAGTAGACGGCCTGCACTATTTCTCTGATGACAAAGGCGCAGACGGCGACCAGTCCTACATTCGTCTGGGCTTCAAAGGCGAAACTCAGGTTAATGACCAAATCACCGGTTACGGCCAGTGGGAATACAACGTTCAGGCGAACAACGTAGAAGGTTCTTCCGATCAGGCTTGGACCCGTGTGGCTTTCGCAGGTATCCGTGTTAAAGACGCAGGTTCTTTCGACTACGGTCGTAACTACGGCGTTGTTTACGATGTAACTTCCTGGACTGACGTTCTGCCAGAATTCGGCGGCGACACCTACGGTTCTGACAACTTCATGCAGCAGCGTGGTAACGGTTACGCGACCTACCGTAACACCGACTTCTTCGGTCTGGTTGATGGCCTGAACTTTGCTATCCAGTACCAGGGTAAAAACGGTAGCACAAGCGGCGAAGGCGCAACTGCCAACGGCCGTGGCGCTCTGAAACAGAACGGCGACGGCGTCGGCGGTTCTGTAACTTACGATCTGGGCGAAGGCTTCGGTATCGGTGGTGCAGTATCCAGCTCCAAACGTACTACCGCTCAGAACGACGCATTTACTGGCGCAAATGGCATTGTTTATGGTGAAGGCGATCGCGCTGAAACCTACACCGGTGGCCTGAAATACGACGCGAACAACGTCTACCTGGCAACTCAGTACACCCAGACTTACAATGCAACCCGCATCGGTTCTCTGGGCTGGGCTAACAAAGCTCAGAACTTCGAAGTGGTTGCCCAGTACCAGTTCGACTTCGGTCTGCGTCCGTCCGTTTCTTACCTGCAGTCTAAAGGTAAGGATATCGAGAACGGTTACGGCGACCAGGACATCCTGAAATATGTTGATGTTGGCGCGACTTACTACTTCAACAAAAACATGTCTACCTACGTTGATTACAAAATCAACCTGCTGGACGAAAACAACTTCACCCGTAACGCTGGCATCTCTACCGATGACATCGTAGCACTGGGTCTGGTTTACCAGTTCTAATCGACTGTTAAGCTGAAAAAAGGGTCCTTCGGGACCCTTTTTTTATCCCCTGTTTACGTTGATTGGTGTACCCTTGCGCGCAAACATGAGGGGCATTATTTATGGATATCAATTTCTTCCGCGCGGCACTGATGGCCGTCGCTCTCGTCATTTCTGGCTGCGATAACAGCACACCCACTCCCACCGCGCAAAAAGCGCCCGTCACCGTGCTTGAAGGCAAGACGATGGGGACGTTCTGGCGCGTTAGCGTCATTAATCTGGATAACGACAAAGCCAGCGCCCTGCGCCAGAAAGTACAAAGCCAGCTGGACGGGGACGATCAGCTGCTCTCCACGTGGAAAAATGATTCCGCGTTGATGCGTTTCAACCGTGCGACCAGTACCGCGCCGTGGCCGGTCAGCGAAGCGATGGCGGATATCGTCACCGAATCGTTACGTATCGGGGCGAAAACGCAGGGGGCGATGGACATCACCGTTGGCCCGCTGGTCAATTTATGGGGATTCGGCCCGGATAAACAGCCGGTAAAAACCCCGACTCAGACGCAGATCGATCAGGCCAAAGCTCGCACCGGGCTGCAACATCTGCGGGTGATTAACCAGTCCGGCAGCCAGTATCTGCAAAAAGATCTGCCCGATCTGTACGTCGATCTCTCTACCGTCGGGGAAGGTTATGCCGCCGATCATCTGGCGCGCTTAATGGAGCAGGAAGGGATTGCCCGCTATCTGGTTTCGGTAGGCGGCGCGCTGGCAAGCCGTGGCATGAATGCCGATGGACAACCATGGCGCGTGGCAATTCAGAAGCCGACCGACAAGGAAAATGCGGTACAGGCGATTGTGGATATCAACGGCCACGGCATCAGCACCTCGGGCAGCTATCGCAACTATTACGAGCTGGACGGGAAGCGTATTTCCCACGTTATCGATCCGCAAACCGGGACGCCTATCCAGCATAAACTGGTGTCGGTGACGGTCATCTCCCCGACGGCGCTGGAAGCGGACGGCTGGGATACCGGACTGATGGTATTAGGCCCGGAGAAGGCAAAAGAAGTGGTGCGTGAGCAGGGGCTGGCGGTGTACATGATAATCAAAGACGGCGAAGGTTTTAAAACCTGGATGTCACCGCAGTTCGAAACCTTCCTGGTGAACGGAAAAAATTAAAAAGCAAGAATGGCGGTTTTTTTAGCTGCCTTCTGCGCCAGACTCAGGCTACCCTAAATACAGAGCCGGAGTGTGTATGAAACCTAATCCCACCCTACATGACGAGTCCCGCTGGCAGGCGGTGCTCGACAGAGATGCCCATGCCGACGGTCAGTTCGTTTTTGCGGTGCTGACCACTGGCATTTTTTGCCGCCCGTCTTGTCGGGCGCGCCACGCCCTGCGTCAGAATGTCCGCTTTTATGCCGATGCCAGCGCCGCCCAGGCCGCGGGTTTTCGTCCCTGCAAACGCTGTCAGCCGGATAAAGCCGACCCACAGCAACAACGCATCGATAAAGTCACCGAAGCCTGCCGTCTGCTCGAGCAGGAACGTACCCTGACGCTGGACGAACTGGCGCAGGCGGTGGCGGTCAGTCCGTATCATTTCCATCGCTTATTCAAATCCGTAGCCGGGATGACGCCCCGCGCCTGGCAGCAGGCCTGGCGTGCCCGTAAGCTGCGGGAGACGCTGGCCGCCAGTGAAACGGTAACCAATGCGGTGCTGGCTGCCGGTTTTCCTGCCAGCAGTAGCTATTATCGTCAGGCGGACAGCACGCTGGGCATGACTGCCAGACAGTATCGTCGCGGGGGGGATACCCAGCGGGTGCGGTTCACCCTGCAATCCTGCGTGCTCGGGCGCTGTCTGGTGGCAGCCAGCTCCCGTGGGATTTGCGCTGTGTTACCGGGCGATAGTGATGCGGCGCTGATCGCTGAGCTGGCGCAGATTTTCCCCAACGCGCAGCGTGAAGAAGCGGATCACGCGTTCCAACAGCAGGTGGCGCAGGTGATTGCATTGCTGGACGGGCGGCGCTCGACCCTGCAACTACCGCTGGATATTCGCGGCACGGCCTTTCAGCAACAGGTCTGGCAGGCGCTGCGTGATATTCCTGCCGGGGAAACGCGTAGCTATCAGCAGGTGGCAGACAGTATCCATAAACCCAACGCAGCCCGCGCGGTGGCCAATGCCTGCGCGGCCAATACCCTGGCGCTGGTAATCCCGTGTCATCGGGTGGTCCGGCAAAGTGGGGCGCTGTCGGGCTATCGCTGGGGCGAGGCGCGTAAAGCCGAATTGCTCAAGCGCGAAGCGAAACAGGAACCTTAACGATGCTCGATTTATTTGCTGATACGCCGCCCTGGCAGGAACCGTTGGGGCCAGGGGCGACTATCCTTCGTCGACGTGCGCTGGCCGAAGCCGATGCTCTGTTGTCCGGCATTGCAAGCGTGTCAGCGCAATCGCCGTTTCGCCAGATGGTCACCCCCGGCGGTTATACCATGTCGGTGGCGATGACCAACTGCGGGACGGTGGGCTGGACAACCGATATGCACGGCTATCTGTATGCCGGAGTCGATCCGCATACCGGGCAGCACTGGCCGCCGATGCCGCCGGCCTTTTTGCCGTTCGCCCAGGCCTGTGCCCGTGAAGCTGGATACGACCATTTTCAACCTGACGCATGCCTGATTAACCGTTATGCGCCGGGCGCGAAGCTGTCGCTGCATCAGGACAAAGACGAAAAAGCGCTGCGGGAACCGATTGTCTCCGTGTCACTTGGGCTTCCGGCAGTGTTCCAGTTCGGTGGTCTGAAACGTAACGATCCGCTGCAACGGGTGCTACTGGAACACGGCGACGTGGTGGTATGGGGCGGTGAATCCCGACTGTACTATCACGGCATTCAGCCGCTGAAAGAGGGGCATCATCCGGTGACCGGTGCCTTTCGCTACAACCTGACTTTCCGTCACACCTGAAACAGCAATAAAAATAAGAATTATTCTTGATGTAGCGCCCGAGCCGTTTAAACTGCTGGCTGTTTTGGCTGTCCGGAATGATTTGTATGCAACTTCTTCTTCTGGTCTGGCGGCAGTACCGCTGGCCCTTTATCGCCGTGATGGCGCTGAGTCTGCTGAGCGCCGCGCTTGGCATTGGCCTGATCACCTTCATTAATATGCGCCTGATTGAAAGCGTCGATGTTTCGCTGGCGGTGTTGCCGGAATTCCTCGGCCTGCTGCTGCTGCTGATGGCGGTTACCCTGGGTTCCCAGCTGGCGCTGACCATTCTCGGCCACCACTTCGTCTATCGCCTGCGCAGCGAATTTATCAAACGGATCCTCGACACCCACATTGAGCAGGTGGAAAAGTTGGGCAGTGCCGCACTGCTCGCCGGATTGACTAGCGACATTCGGAACATCACCATCGCCTTCGTGCGTTTGCCAGAACTGGTGCAGGGCATCATTCTGACCTTTGGTTCAGCGGCATATCTGTTTTTCCTGTCGGGCAAAATGCTGGTGATCACCGCCCTGTGGATGGCGTTGACCATTTGGGGCGGTTTTGTGCTGGTGGCGCGAGTGTATAAACACATGGCGACCCTGCGCGAAACGGAAGATAAGCTGTATCACGATTACCAGACGGTGCTGGAAGGGCGTAAAGAACTTACCCTCAACCGCGAGCGTGCGGAGCATATCTTCAATAACCTGTACATTCCGGATGCCAAAGAGTATCGCCATCACATCGTTCGGGCGGATACCTATCATCTCAGTGCGGTGAACTGGTCGAACATTATGATGCTCGGGGCGATTGGCCTGGTCTTCTGGATGGCAAACAGTCTCGGCTGGGCGGATACTAACGTCGCGGCGACGTATTCCCTGACGCTGTTGTTCCTGCGCACGCCGCTACTCTCTGCCGTGGGTGCACTGCCGACGCTGCTCAGCGCACAGGTGGCGTTCAACAAACTCAATACATTTTCACTTGCGCCGTACCGCGCGGCATTTCCAAAGCCGGAAGCGCATCCGCACTGGCAAACTCTGGAACTGCGCGACGTAGAATTCCACTATCAGGATAAAACGTTCGCCGTCGGGCCTATCAATCTGACCCTCAAACGTGGGGAACTGGTGTTCCTGATTGGCGGCAACGGCAGCGGGAAATCGACCCTGGCGATGCTGCTTACCGGGCTGTATCAGCCCGTTTCCGGACAAATCCTCCTTGACGGACAACCGTTGTCAGTGGAAAAACCGGAAGATTATCGTAAGCTTTTCTCGGCGGTGTTTACCGATGTCTGGCTGTTTGACCGACTGCTGGGGCCGGAAGGGCAGCAGGCGAAGCCGGAGCTGATTGCCAAATGGCTTGAACACCTGAAGATGGGTCACAAGCTGCAGTTGGATAACGGTAAAATTCTCGACCTCAAGCTGTCGAAAGGGCAGAAAAAACGTGTGGCGCTGCTGTTGGCGCTGGCGGAAGAGCGAGACATTATTTTGCTCGATGAGTGGGCTGCCGATCAGGACCCGCATTTCCGTCGCGAGTTTTATCAGGTGCTACTGCCGCTGATGCAGGAGATGGGCAAAACCGTCTTCGCCATCAGCCACGATGACCATTACTTCATTCACGCCGATCGCCTGCTGGAAATGCGCAACGGCAAGCTCAGCGAGCTAACAGGCGACGAGCGCGATGCGGCTTCCCGCGACGCGGTGGCCCGTACTGCCTAAGGATTGCCAACCGATGTCCGTGTTTCATAAAAACAGCGCCAAATTACGCGACCAGGAACGTGCGCGCCTAATCTGGCTCTTGACCACCGATAAAGCCATTACCTCGGCGTTGACCAACAAACTGACCCTGGTCGAACAATATGACGCGGGGAAGCTGGCGGATGACATCGCGGAAGTCGGCGCGCTAGTGGCGCATCTGCCCGCGCCCGATCTGGCCGATACCCTCGAGGCGCTGCCTTCCGATGCACGCCATGCGCTCTGGGGCCTGGTGGAAGACAGCAAACGCGGCAACGTGTTGCTGGAGGCCTCGGAAAGCGTCTATGAAGATTTGATTGAGGGCATGAGTGACAAAGCGCTGTTGGATGCGCTCGATACCCTCGATATTGATGAAAAAATCTATCTGGTTCAGCATCTTCCTCGTAACCTGACCGGTCGGCTGCTGGCCACCCTTCCGGCGGAAGAACGCGCCCGCGTCCGTCAGGTGATGAATTACGCCCCTGATAGCGTGGGGGCGATCATGGAGTTCGAGGTGATCGTCATTCGCCCGGACGTCACGCTCGGGGCGGTACAACGCTATCTGCGGCGGCTGGGGAAAATGCCGGGCAACACCGACAAACTGTTTGTCACCACCCGCGATAAAACGCTGCTGGGTGAACTGGCGTTGCAAACCATTCTGCTCAACCCGGCACAGCGCCGGGTTAACGAGGTGATGGAGGCGGAGCCGGTCACCTTCCACCCTGAAGAAGATGCGGAAAAAGTTGCGCGTACCTTTGAACGTGACGACTTACTCAGCGCCCCGGTGATAGATGCCGAAGGCAAACTGCTCGGGCGTCTGACCATCGATGAGATTGTTGATGTGGTCTACGAAGAGACCGATAACGACATTCGCCAGATGAGTGGCTTGAGCAACGAGCAGGATGTCTTCGCCCCGGTCAGCAAAGCGGTAAAAACACGCTGGGGCTGGCTGGCGGTCAATCTTTGCACCGCGTTTATTGCTTCCCGGGTGATTGATGGCTTCGAGCACACCATTTCACAGTTGGTGGCGCTGGCCTCGCTGATGCCCATTGTCGCGGGGATCGGCGGTAATACTGGCAATCAGACCATTACCATGATCGTCCGTGCCCTGGCGCTGCAGCATATTCAGCCGGGTAACTTCTCGTTCCTGATCTTACGTGAAATGGGCGTGGCGCTGATTAACGGCCTGGTATGGGGCGGGATTATGGGCGGCGTGACCTGGTGGCTGTATGACGATCCGCACCTTGGCGGGGTGATGATGCTGGCGATGGTGCTCAACCTGCTGGTGGCATCGCTGATGGGGGTGCTGATCCCGATGATCATGACCAAGTTAGGACGCGATCCGGCAGTCGGTTCTAGCGTGATGATTACCGCCATCACCGACACCGGCGGATTCTTTATTTTTCTGGGTCTGGCGACGATATTTCTGCTTTAGCCGCGTGATGGCGGCGAATGCGTTTTGGAATAAGCACCAGGGCAACAACCCCGGCCAGCACCCCAATCGCCAGATTCCCCGTACTGACAGTGGCAACCACCGTCACCAGCATGACCAGCGTGACCGACCACGGCGTCTGTTTTAGCGTCGTGGGTTGAACGCTATGCCAGCTAAAGGTTTTCACCGCCACAATCGCCATGATCCCGGCCAGTACCGCCATCGGAATTTTGGCCATCACGTTACTCAGCCCGGTTACCAGCAGTAACAGCACCAGTCCGGCCACCAGGGTGGAAACACGACTGCGGCCTTTACCCATCTCAACGTTAACGATGGTCTGACCGATCATCGCGCATCCGGCAATCCCGCCGTAGAAACCCGAAAGTATGTTGGCGATACCGAGCCCGGCGCTTTCCCGCGCTTTATTCGATGGCGTGACGGTGAGATCATCCACCAGTTTTGCCGTCAGCAGCGATTCCATCAGCCCGACGAAAGCGATGCTTAACGCGCAGGGCCAGATGATTTGCAATGTTTCCAGATTGAGCGGCACCAGCAGCTGGGTGAAGCCCGGTAAACCGCCGGTCATCGACCCTTCGTCGCCGACGGTTGGAAGGATTTGTCCGCTGAACACGGTGTACAGCGTCAGTAGCACGATAGCAATCAACGGAGAAGGAATGCTCTTAATCACCCTCGGCACCCACAGGACAATCAGCAGCGTGGCGGCAAACAGCGCCAGAATAAGTGGGTTTTTACTCCAGAAATGCGGTACCTGAGCGAAGAAAATCAGGATCCCCAGAGCGTTTACAAATCCGGTCATTACTGCCTGAGGGATGAAACGCATCAGCTTCGCCATGCCGAAGACGCCAAAAGCTATCTGGATGACGCCCGCCATCACCACCGCAGGCAGGATATACGCCACCCCGTGCTGATGCACCATTGGGCCAATCACCAGCGCCACCGAGCCCGCTGCCGCCGTGACCATCGCCGGACGCCCGCCTAAAACCGACATCGCCAGACACAGCACCACCGAGGCAATCAGGCTGACCTTAGGGTCTACGCCTGCGATCACCGAAAAGGAAATCACTTCCGGAATGAGCGCCAGCGCGGTAATCACGCCTGCCAGCGATTCACGCAGCAAAAGGGCGGGGGAACGCACAATGGTCGCAAGTGTGCCTTGTTCAGCATTATTTAAGGTCGAAGAGGTATCAGGCATAGAAAGAGTCAGGTTATAGATGACCGGTTTACGATAAGGCGCGTGATGTGCGTCGCGTCACAAAACGGGCGATATTACCGCGTTGCGTCACATTTCGCCAGTACCAATACTCATTTACGTGACACAATTATTAAACATTTTTATAACAGTTATCAAAACAGAACTTAAACTTTAAACAATATTTAAATCTTTCACCGTCAGTGATAACGTGGATTTCCCCGAATCGTTTCACCTGCGCTAAAACAAAAAACGCGAGTACAGTAAGGCTCATTACGATGACTAAAAAGATGGCCGTACGCAGCTCACAGGCGGTTGGTTTGCATGCTGAACCTCTGGCAGACCACTCCAACTCCCGTAACGAGCATGAGACGGATGTATTGTTGATCGGCGGTGGCATCATGAGCGCCACGCTGGGAACCTGGCTTCAGGAACTGGAGCCAGACTGGTCTATTACCCTGGTCGAACGTATGGAGAGCGTCGCCGAGGAAAGCTCCAACGGCTGGAACAACGCGGGTACCGGCCATGCCGCCCTGATGGAACTGAACTACACCCCGCAAAAGGCGGACGGTTCTGTCAGCATCGACAAAGCTATCGAGATTAATGAAGCCTTTCAGATCTCGCGCCAGTTCTGGGCGCATCAGGTCACTCGCGGCGTATTGCAACAGCCGAAAACCTTCATCAACACCGTGCCGCACATGAGCTTTGTGTGGGGCGAAGATAACGTCAATTTCCTGCGCGCCCGCTATGCCGCACTTCAGCAAAACTCGCTGTTCCAGGGAATGCGTTACTCCGAAGATCTTGAGCAAATCAAAAAGTGGGCACCGCTGGTGATGGAAGGCCGTGACCCGCGGCAGAAAGTGGCCGCGACGCGCACCGAAATTGGCACCGACGTCAACTACGGGGAAATCACCCGCCAACTGATTGCGGGCCTGCGCCGCCACGACAATTTCTCATTACAGCTCAATACCGTGGTGCGCCGCTTCAAACGTAATGCCGATAATAGCTGGACGGTGACGGTTAGTGACGCTAATGACCGCAAAATTCGCCGCACCATCCGGGCGAAATTTATCTTCATCGGCGCAGGCGGCGCGGCGCTGAAACTGCTGCAACAGACCGGCATTCCACAGGCCAAAGAGTACGCCGGATTCCCGGTAGGTGGTCAGTTCCTGGTGTGTGAAAACCCGGACGTGGTCAATCACCATCTGGCGAAAGTATACGGCCAGGCGTCGGTCGGTGCGCCACCGATGTCTGTCCCGCATATCGACACCCGTATTATCGACGGGAAACGCGCGGTACTGTTCGGACCCTTTGCGACGTTTTCCACTAAATTCCTGAAAAATGGTTCGCTGTGGGACCTTTTAGGTTCAACCCATAAATCGAATATCTTGCCGATGATTAACGTGGGTCTCGATAACTTCGATTTGGTGAAGTATCTGGTCGGTCAGGTGATGCAGAAAGATAAAGACCGTCTGGCGGCGTTGCAGGAATACTATCCGTTGGCGAAGAAAGGCGACTGGCGGCTGTGGCAGGCCGGGCAACGAGTACAGATTATCAAGCGCGATGCGAACAAAGGCGGCGTATTGCGCCTGGGCACCGAAGTGGTGAGCGATGATGAAGGCACTGTGGCGGCGCTGCTCGGCGCATCACCGGGGGCATCTACGGCGGCCCCTATCATGCTGCATTTGCTGGAGCAGGTCTTTAAAGAGAAGGTGACCAGCGCGGCGTGGCAGGAAAAACTGCGCTCGGTGGTGCCGACTTACGGCAGCCGTCTGAGCGGTGACCCGCAGGCGATTCAGCAGACGCTGGCGCATACCAGCGAAGTGTTAGGTCTGCGTTACGAGGCTGAAACCCCAGTCGACCCGGTTCCTGCGCCTCAGTTCACGGCCACCCCGCGAATGGAACTCAAACCTGTGGCAGACATCGCCCTGTAATGATAAAAAAGTCCCGGTCTACGGGACTTTTTTGTCTTCAGGCTTAGCGTTTTTCGGCATTCTGCACGGTATCTTCCGCTTTCCAGATTCGGTATTTGACGTCGACATTTTCCGGGGTATAAACCACAATCGGCAGCTTGCTGTTGTAGCGTACCATCGCATCGTCGCCAAGATATGCCGTCACAAACTTCTCTGTTTTTTTGCCGTCCGGGCAGGCCATCATGGTCGACATTGGCGAAGTCACTTTGTCGAATACGTAGTAGTCGTAGCCCCAACCTTCAAGCGTTTTGCTCTCCAGCTCGCCACCCAGGCGGTGCTGATTACAGTCGACTTCCAGCGTTTGACCGATCAGTAGTTCCACTTTGTAACCAGACTCGTCTTTCTGCTCCGGTAGCGTAATGACCTGACGCTTCATGCCTTTTTCCGCCTGTGGATATGGCGCGACTTTTTCCAGTGGGGTATTGGCCGCAAAGGCGTTAGCGGACACACACGCCAGGGAGAATACGGCGGCGGCAAGTTTGGATGCGTTTTTCACTGTTAATCCTTTTGATCAGTTAGCAACAGGCGGATCGTAACATTCCTGAGCTGAATGATAAGCAGAATTTACCCATATTTTAATAAGTGACAGTGATATGTTCTGATGGAAGGTAGTGAGGAAGGGAAAAAAAATCCCTGCGACGAAGCGCCGCAGGGAAGGGGTGTTATGGTGTGACGATGTTAAACCAGAAGTCGAACTTGTCCATGTAACTCATCAGTTCATCCAGCTTAGCGGCGTTGCCAGTGATTTTCATATCACCGTTCGCTTTCGCCTGCTGCACGGTTTCCTGTTTCAGGATAATACGGTTAAGCGTATCGCGAGACATGGAAATCGTTGTATCAGCATCTTGTGCCTGAGTATCGGCGGTATGGTTCAGTACGCCGTTCTCCAGTTCAACTTTGTATTTGCCTTGTTCGCCGAAGTCAAAGTTGATCAGCGCTTTCGCGTTGGCCGCCTTAATGCCGTTCAGGTGAACGCCCATATAGTCGAAGAACATTTCCGGGGTCATCGCACGCACGGTATCCGGGCTGGCGGTGTTCGGAGTTGCACCTTTCATCACGCCATTACGCAATTCTTGTGCGCCGGTGAGATAGAAGTTACGCCACGGGCCAGATTCAGCCTGGTAGCCTAACTGCTCAAGGGCATCCGCTTCCAGATTCTTGGCATCCTGGTTGTTTGGATCGGCGAACACGACTTTGCTGACCACCTGTGCTACCCAACGGTAGTTACCCTGAGCATAATCGTCTTTGGCTTTGCTCATGATATTGTCGGCACCGCCCATGTAATCAACGTATTTCTTCGCCGCTTCAGTCGGTGGCAGTTCGTCCAGGGTGGCCGGGTTGCCATTAAACCAACCGAGATAGAACACATAGGTGGCTTTCACGTCGTGGCTGACGGAGCCGTAGTAACCGCGGCTGGCCCAGGTTTTCTCCAGGGTTTCCGGCAGTTTGAAGTTAGCTGCGATTTCATCGCGGGTCAGGCCTTCATTCGCCATACGCAGGGTCTGGTCGTTGATATAACGGTACATATCACGCTGACCTTTCATCAACTTGACAATGTTGTCGTTACCCCAGGTTGGCCAGTGGTGCTGGGCGATGATCACTTGCGCATCGTTACCCCAGCGCTCGATAGCGGCGTTGATGTATTTAGACCATGCCAGCGGATCGCGGATTTTTGCGCCGCGCAGAGAGTAGGTGTTGTGCAGCGTATGCGTGATATCTTCCGCTGCTTCGATCATCTTCTTCTCTTTCACATACCACAGCATTTCAGATGGTGCTTCCGAACCCGGAGCCATCATGAAATCGTAGGTCAGGCCATCGATAACCTCTTCCTGCCCGGTGTGGGTGATGTAGTTAGTTGGCTGGAGCAGGGTTACCGTACCCGCAGAGGTGGTAGTACCCAGACCCGCACCTACCTGACCTGTTGATTCTGCTTTCAGCAGATTGCCATACATATAGCTGGCACGACGGCTCATGGCAGTCCCGGCCATGATGTTTTCATCTACAGCCGCTTCCATAAAGCCGGCGGGTGCATAGATTTTCACTTTGCCCGATTTGACATCGGCTTCGTCAACCACGCCGCGTACGCCGCCGTAGTGGTCAACGTGGCTGTGCGTGATGACAACAGCCACAACCGGTTTTTTACCGCGGTTTTGGAAGTACAGATCCAGGGCTTCACGTGCAGGTTCTTCCGACAGCAGCGGATCGACCACCGTAATGCCGTCTTTACCTTCGATAATGGTCATGTTCGACAGATCGAGGTTACGAATCTGGTAGACACCGTCGGTGACTTTAAACAAACCGCCGATGTTAATCAGTTGGGACTGACGCCACAGGCTTGGGTTGACGGTCGCAGGTGCTTTGTCGCCTTCTTTAATGAACGCATATTTCGCCGGATCCCAGATGACGTTACCTTTTTCACCTTTGATAATGTCCTGCGGCAGCGCGGCAATAAAGCCTTTATGTGCATTCTCGAAATCGGTTTGATCGGCAAATGGCAGTTTCTGGTAAAGCGCATCATTGGCTTTCATCGTTGCGTCGGTTGCCTCTTTCGGCATGACGTTCGCCATTACAGGAATGGACAACGATGTCAGCATTCCTGCAATCGCTAAATGCATTGCTATTTTATTGAGTTTCATTAAATGGCCTCTTTAGTGTTGTGCCAGAAAAGATTTTTGAGATAATCGGAACTGTCGAAAAGATGTTCATTATTTTATGGGGGGATGTTGGGCGTGACTAGTCCCATAAGGGAGTGCAGGAGATGTCATCGAGTGATTGCTGCTATAATATATAAATGAGCAGAGAAATTTAAAAATAATAAAAGAGGCGCTACGTGGATTTTTCGCAATTACACAGTTACTACCGAACGCTAAAGATTGATAGTCATCTGACTGATATTACAGAGAAAGGTGAGCGATTTGTGTTTCCGGTTAGCCATAAGCTTGAACTGGAAGACGGGTACATCTATTTTATCGTTGAAGGCTCATTAGCTATATCGGCAACCGGTAATAGTTTAATTGTGGGGAACGCCATTGAATATATGCCAATTGGATTAATGGAACGCTATTGCCCATTGCTCAATTTTGAATATACCAGTATGACGCCGCTGGTGGTGATTAAATTAGCCGAGGCAGATTTCGATCGGATTTTTATTCACTCAGGCCCGGAGCGCGTCATTGAGCTGACAAAAATTCTTATCTATATGACTATCTTCAGTCTCGACCTGCATGTCGAACGAAAGCAGCTGACCAGCTATCAAACCATCAAACCGATGCTATTTCGTTATCTGTATCGTAGCCAGACCCACAAGAACGAACGCGAAGGGCTGGCGGCATTCATTATACGGCGAACTAACCTGTCGCGAACGCATGTGTTCAGGGTGCTGGCCGACCTGAAAGAGGGCGGCTACATCACGGTTGAAAAAGGCAAACTGGTGTCAATCAATAAGACGCTGCCAGAGGAGTATTAAGGGCGATGTTATGAGCCTGGTGTGGCGTAACCGCCAATGATAAACCATGCCAAAAAAGCGACCGCAACGACAAAACACAGGATAGGAAAGGCGATACCGATGCGCATAAAACCTCATGTATTTGCAGAGAAAAAAAAGCCAATCGACAAGGATTGGCTTTTTTATTGAATGTTGGTCGGCACGGAGAGATTTGAACTCTCGACCCTCGCCACCCCATGACAGATTAACTAACTATATCTCAAGGAGTTGGCCATTACTAGGAGTGTTTTTAATGGCTACAATCCGTCAATTACCATCGGGCAAGTTTAATGCGCAAGTTCGTGTTAAGGGCTTCCCCCAAAAGACAATAACCCGTGATTCTTATGCTGAATGTGAGCAAGCCGCAAGAGAGTATGAGCAAAGTTTAATCGCTCCAAAAGCTCACACTGTTGCGTGTATCACTGATCAGTACATGGCTGAAATCATGGTAAGGGGTGGAAAGAAAAGAGGCGGCTATGTTGCTACTTATTCTCGTTTAGTTGTTATCAATCGTACATTGCGTGGTAAGTCTCTTGAGACTTTGACTAAAGAGGATGTGCTGGCATATAGGAATGAAAGGGTAGGGGTTGTAAGCGGCTCTACAGTGCGCCTAGAGCTACAGTTATTATCCCGTCTGCTTAGATGGGCCAATGATGAAAAAGGCATTGATTGCACGGATGTAGTGAAGGGTGTGAAGCTTCCAGAAGCAGGAAAGCCACGGGATGTAATTGTTGAACCGCTACAGCTACAAATGATCCTTAGTTTAGCCAGTGAAAAGAGTAAACCGATCATTGAACTTGCCTATGAAACAGCTATGAGACGTAATGAGATCTTAGCTATTACACCTGCAATGGTTGATCTGAATAAACGTATTATTCGACTCAGTGACGATATGACAAAGAACGGGGAAGGGCGTAGCGTTCCATTGTCTACTAAAGCATGTGAAATGCTCCGTGTACTTTGTGATGGCAGAGACAAACACGCAAAGCTATTTACTCTTACACCGTATGCAGTCACACAGGCTTTCAGAAGGGCTGCACGATTGGCTAAAGTGTATAACGTGTGTTTCCATAGCTTGAGGCATTCAGCCATTACTAGAGCCGCTGAGAAAGGATTAAGCACGGTTCAGCTAATGGCGGTAAGTGGTCATAAGACTATCACTATGCTCTCCCGGTATTCCCATATCAAAGCGGAAAACATAGCTCATTTACTTGATTGAGCCATATAGCAAAGCTGTAACCATCCCGTTGAGATATGGCTCTACCCCCTTTCGAGATTAAAGAACAAAAACATGGCCCCTTATTTATAGGGGCTATTTAATAGTTATTCCTTTCACTCAGAATTAAATAGTTATAATCCATCCCCTACCATAAATGCCTCTTGATCGCGTGAGTTGCCAAGCCTCACGGAGTGTTATCCCTCACTGCATCATTGATAAGAGTTGTAGAGACAATTTGCTACGGAGTAGACAAAGTTTCTAACGGGTTATTTATCAATAGTTATTTACTACGGTAAACGCACCGTGTTTCCGGTCATGCACTGAGCATAGATGTTAACGTTATTACTGTGGATGTTAACTCTTCATGATCAAGATAAATAGTTACATTAGATAGCTCCAAAGCCCAGCACTTAGGTGCGTTGATACACTCTGCGTATGTGTGTACGCACTGTCTAATATATTGTTTATAAAGGTAATATCACTGACTGTTGATGTCTGTTGCCATTGTCATTAATTAGATCTCGGGCTTGTTCTACTTATAGTAGGTGCGCCTCCATGCTTAGCCTGTAGTCTGCTCAAGGCTTAACAGTCTCTTAGATCCCCCCTGTGTCGTAGACACTGCAACGCCGTAGGCTTCTGAGTGCCATCCCGCGCCCCCGGAAAGACACCCCCGCCCCTCCATACGAAAAACCCCATTGGGCCGCCTAAGTTTTATTGATCCCCTAAACAGAAAATTTTTATATTTTTTTCATATGGTTATAACCCTAGGGTTACTGACTAGTAAGATAGATCAGTCCTTTAGGCTATGAGTTGACTACTGATAGTTTGATTTTTTCTAGAGTTTTGTAAGCGTGGATCTGTACCATACGCAATAATCATTTTTAAGAATTGGGGTTTGTATGTTGGGCTTTGTGCTTTTTCTGGTAGCAGTGCTATTAATCATCATAATCATCAAGATACTGCCCCGCAGAGCGTGGAAAGGGATCGGTATTGCATTTGGTTTAGTTGTGCTGGTTTGTGTCGCTATCGTGGGTTACATCCAGTATCAGGATCATCGTCAAGAAGTAGCCCGTAAGGCTAATCTTATGGCCTACGCTCAGGACGTTGCATTTTATGCGACCTCGCACCGTTGGACAGCAGCTGACATACAGAACAGCCCTCATGCTACCCCTCAAGATGTGGAGTATGCGAAGCAACACGCTGAACAACTGAAAGATGCAGTTTGGATGCCTGACATAGAAGATTATGCAAAACGAGCTAGAACAGTGAAGGGCTTAACTTCCCTGTATGCCAGCGAATACACAAACCGCTGGACTAAAAACGCCGCACATCTTGATGGGAAAGGAGTTCAAGGCATTACAGATGTAATCATCCTTTCTGATAACTTCATTGTCTCAGAGTGGGAAGCCAAAGAGCTAGCCGACCAAGGTTTTATCAACTCTGTGTTTGTGAAATATTATTCTCTCGATGGTTCAAGGGTTTATAGTTCAAAATCATCTAAATGGATAGATACAGATGCTAAGAGCAAAGAATCCTTTAACAATGCGAAAGAAAACTAATTTATCAATTAATATCAATCACTTGTGAAACAATTGATTAGAGAGAGCGATACGTAGTGAAACGATTAACCCTTATGTCTTTCTTAGTTATATTAAGTTGCGTCACTGCTTTTTCTGGCGTGGCTAACGCCACTGATGCTGCTGACGTTGCAGCACAGCATAGCACTAAGGCACAAGCCTATGTAGCTTGCGGCTTCTACTCTAACTTGTCGCATATGAACGATCACAAGCCCAGCGATGAACATTTTTTCTTAAAGGCCGGGGCTAATGAGTTCATCAAATCTACTGAGTCCTTGGGATCTGTAGCGGAGCGGGAAGATATATTGATTGATTACGCTAGCTACGTGGCCTCTCAGCAAGCTCTATTATGGGATCAGCCCGGCCTAAATGATCTGAAAACCGTAGAACAGGCAGCTAAAAAATTATATGCCGCTGCAAACTGCGACCTTTTGAAGGAAGCTATCAAGTGAAACGGTTACTTGTTCTCCTTGTATTGCTCTCTACCAGTGCCATAGCACACGCTAAAGGCGTAGAAGGAACCTATAAAGCAGAGCATACAAAATACAGTTTCGAAACGTTGGTTGTTGGCCCTGATAAGTTTAAAAATCGCTTAAGGTATTGGGGTGTTCTACCAGATGGGAGCAACTCAGTTTATTGGGTCGTTGAGAAAGTGGGGCCGGGGCTATATCGGGAAACAAATGTTAATGCAGACAATGAAGCTATCCAATTATTGTTTAAAAATGACACAGTGACACTTCAACACCGCCATGTAGGAAAAGTGGTTGATTTTGATTTATACCGGAAAGTAATCGAATGAAAAAATTATTGGTCATTGTAGCGGTAGTAGCCACCTTTGGTGTTAAAGCCGCCCCAGTAACTTATAACAAGGAACAGTCTTTAGAAATTGCTAAGCGCGGTACTTTAGCGGTAAGGCTGGCTGAGTGTGCGCAACTAGGTCAGCAAGCCAAACAGCCGAACAACGTTCTACAGGCTCAAGCCGATGGCTTTAACCGTGAATCAGATGCTTTCTTGGCGTCCCTTGCAAAGGGTGAATTAACTAAAGAAGCTTGGGATAAGATCCCTATGATTTGGGGGATGTTGCTTAATGACTATCACACATCCTTTGAATTTGTTAAGGGCGCTTTGTGGTACAGCATGAAGGTAAATGCTCGAGAGAATTACACGGAAGGGGCTAATCCGTCACAACCGTGGAAGGATTACGAAAAGCAATTAACCAGTAAAGCGGCAATCCTCTACAGCGATAAAAATTGTGATTTATTGAAATGAAAAGTTTATTAATTGCACTCTTTACTGCGTCGATTACAACTATGGCAAGCGCAGCGCCTACTATGTGGGCTTTCAAATGTGGCAAAACTATTGTTAGCTGGGAGAAAGAACCCGCTAAGGAAGGGGAAAAGGGTAGCCACCTTTACGCGACGTGGAAGGATCAATATGGCTACCATTCACGGGTTGAATTATATCTAAATGGCTCAATGCCAAACGACGATGGATTAATAGAACAAACATACCTATTCCATGAGCTAGACGACAAGGGCAACATAACCAAAGGCGGTGGGATTATGATGAACTATGTTCAAAAACTAGACAAATGGACATACAGCCTATCTAACGTAAAGGTAGATAACGGACAAAAGGATGCAAATCAGGTCTTTAAAAAAGGCGCTTGTATTCTTACCGATGCCCAATAATCTCAGCGACAAGTGAACAAGTACGACAGTTAGGTAAAGGTCATCGCTTGTAAATAATCTGTAACTATTTCTTGTATAACCCTTTTATTCAAAGCGGGAGCCGGTCACTTGCCAAAACACTTAAATTTGATGGTTTCCAGATTACAAGGCAAACCGGAGATTATGAAATAACATCTAAATTCAAAAGGTTAATAACAAGTTAATGCAGCGATTATGCTTCACAGGAAGTACGTAGAGACATCATCTATAAGGAGGTAATGCGATGGTAAAACAAAAGGATGTAAAGGACGTAGCGAAGTACATAGATAGACTCACGGCAGTTTGGATTGAGAATAACCCCGGAGCGTTACAGTATTTTGGGAAGGAGCGGATTAGAGATGCACTGTTAAACGAACAATTGCGAATAGCGTTTAAACGCCTCGATAGTTTCGTCGGTAGTATATAGCAGTAAATTCCTTGAACTGAATTCACTGCTTATCAATAGCAAAATAGATCTAAAACGCCTATAAGAATAAAATGATATTTATTTTCAGTCGTTTATGTGATTTCGCTCCATCGCTCTTAAGATTTTTTCGGCAGAGTCAAAAACCTCCATTCTCTCCATCACATGTGGATGGGTGCTGTAATGGTAATCTTCTTTATCTAGATCCCAAGTGCTTTTCTTAAAATCACATTGATAAAGTTTTATTGTCTTATTGAGAATTAAACTCTCTAACTCTTTGTTATTTCTTACTATATTGTCAAAATTTTTGTTGTTAATTCCGATGTAGATCTCTGTGACAGCATCTAAGTTGACTACTTTATCAATTAAAACAGCGCCTTGCCTTTCTAAAAACTCAGTCTTTTTTATTATTCTGATTTCTTCTTCATAACGCCAATGTATTGATTTAGTGAGTAATAATTTGCTTATGATATCCGTGTCATAGACGTTATCTTGGCTTACTTTTAGTTTGCTTTTTCTTCGTTCCGTTAAGTATTCAATATCGCCTTGTGGGGCAGTGATTAAACATTTTGATTCATCGTCAAAACCTGCCTTTTCAGTGTCGATTGCCACAGCAAAACCTTGATGCTTGTCGGAATAATGTGACCACATCAAGACGTTAAGCGGATTCTTCGATAAGCATAAGCAAGCAATATTGCAGTTAATCACATGCCGCATTGTTAACGATTCAATTGATTCATCATCGAGTGAATAGCCATAGCTTTCGAAAGGATCATTAAATTCACCGTGCGGTGTAAATTTTAAAGAAATATAGCCATCTTTGAAGAAGTGATCCAATGAAGCACTATCAATGTATTTATACACAATCACAGGATTTTATCCTTTAAATCTGATCGTTAGGTTGACTGATAAGCCTAATAGCTTTCCAGCAAAGGAAAATAGTTGCTAACCTTGCACCTTCGCTAACACTCTGATTACAAGCGACTTTAAAAGCCTTGTTTTGAATCTCAACCCAATCAAATTTTAAAGCGCTAAGTTCTTCAAGTGTTACTTTGTAAACATGCTTGTGAGCATAATTGTTTCTTATCTT
Organism: Scandinavium lactucae; assembly: GCF_033843265.1. Taxonomy (NCBI): domain Bacteria; kingdom Pseudomonadati; phylum Pseudomonadota; class Gammaproteobacteria; order Enterobacterales; family Enterobacteriaceae; genus Scandinavium; species Scandinavium lactucae. Next base: position 150,706 of record NZ_JAWXRD010000030.1, on the reverse strand, counting down.
GTTGATAGCCTTGAATGCTGAGTAATGTTTTGTATCAATCAAACCCATAGCCAAAGCTAAATCTAACTTAAGTTCGAATGAACGAGTGTTTTTGAACAGGGCTTTAGGATCAACAAGATGTTTAGAAATCAGAGTTTCTAAGACCTTTTCAATAAAAATATGTCCTTTGAGGATAGGGGATAGCTCTTCTTCGTCGAATACAAGCCGTTCCATCGCGTGAGCATCAAGTTCTTCATAACTTAGTGTGTTCAAGTCCAAAATAAGATCCTCTTAGGACAAAATCATTTGATAAATCATATCCAAAAATGTGATCTAGTGGGATGTTTTCTTCAGCGTCGGCACGTAGCGCAGCCTGAGTAGCATAGCGAAAAGCCCGTATGGGCTGGCACGGCTTTAGCCGTTGTTCGCGTCTTAGGCGTAAGCCTTGCACGTCATGGTGGCGAATTATTTTTGTGAGGAATGTCACATTGTGTTAATTGAAACGTGAGGGATAACGGAACAGGGGAAGCATGGGAGCGGGCATTGTGTATACACAAAAACGCGGGTAGAATAGGGGTTCAACCAACAAGGCTAAACCCCTGATCTATAGCGTTAAATTGGTCGGCACGGAGAGATTTGAACTCTCGACCCTCGCCACCCCATGACGATGCGCTACCAGGCTGCGCTACGTGCCGATGCAGAGAAATAATACTACCGTTTTCAACGCCGAATGCAAGACGGTACTCGTCAGGTGATTGATAAATAACCAATCAGTTGGCAATGAAACGTTTTTCTTCTGTCAGCACCTGCAACAGCAGGCTTAGCTGTGGTTTCCCGTCTTCGACCTTCTGATCGTCACGATCCCACGTGCGGTAGCTGCCGTTATGGTTGAGTACCACGGTGACCCTCGGCGTAGTGATCGCCAGGTCAGAGTTGCTCGCGGCGGTTACCCAGTTGTGGCGACGTGGGGCAATAAACAGATCCTGACCCTGTGAGTATTCATTCGCTGGGGTGTTGACGTGTAACAGGCGCTGCATCAGCGTGGTCATCACATCTTTGTGGTTGGTCAGGGTAGTGATTTCCTGCGCCGGGGTGCCCGGCCAGTGAATGACCAGCGGTACCTGAAGCTGTCCGCGTGACCACTCGAATTTGGCACCGGCTTTATCCAGCGGAACGCCGTGCGCGGCGGTGATAATGACTACTGTTTTATCGAGCTTGCCAGAAGCTTTTAGCGCGGTAAGCACGCGCTCAATTTGGTTATCCACATCTGCTGCCGCACGGGTATAACGACGGGTAAAGTTTTGTTTCTGGCTGTCATCCAGGGTGGTGCCGTTGAATGAAATCCAGGAGAACCAGCGGTTATCTTCCTGCGCGTAGCTGCCCAGCCAGTTGATCCACTGGCTGGCGGTGTCCGCATCTTTCTGTGATTTAGACGGCGGAAGGGAGAAGTCTGACAGTAGCGCCTGGCGATACATCGGGCTGCTAAAGCCATCAGACGAGAACAGACCCAACTGATAACCCTGCTGGTTGAGCGCGGAAATCAGAGCGGCAGGCACGCGCGCGGAGAGCACGCCGTCCATATAGCTTGGGGAAATCCCGTAGAACAGACCGAAAATACCGGTGTCTGTGGCATTACCGGCACTCATGTGCTGAGTAAAGTTAAGGTTTTGCTGAGCAAAACTGCTCAGCGCTGGCATCTGCTTCTCAAAGCGGGAGTAATTCAGGCTGTCTACCGTTATGAGCAACACGTTCTGACCGGTGCCCATATCGCGGTAGCGCAGATCGCTCAGCGGATACTGCACGGAAACGGCTTCCGGGTCACCTTGTTCTACCAGACGACGCTGATAATCTTCCGCGTCCAGTAGGCCATGTTTCTCAAGGAAGCGACGGGCGGTCATCGGATAAGAGAGCGGCAGGTTGGCGCGCTGCATGGTTATTGGACGATAGAAATTAGCATCGGCCCAAATGTACATCACATGGGTTGCGACAAACGCGGTAAACAGGAACCAGGCGACCGGGCGCGCATAATGCCGACGACGGGTGAGGCTACGCAGCTTTTGCCAGCTCCAGGTCGCGAACAGCATTTCAATCAGCAGGATAACCGGAACACTGATGAACATCAGCTGCCAGTCGCGGGCCATCTCGTTCTGATCGGGGTTGATGACCAGTTCCCACACAATCGGATTGAGGTGCAAGTGGAAACGGGTGAAGACTTCGCTGTCGATAAGCAACAGCGTCATGCCGACGGTGGCGAGGATTGCGGACAGGAACCGCATCAGCCGCTGTGACATAACGACAAACGTTAGCGGGAAGAGGATCAGCAGGTAACTGGCGAAAACCAGAAAGCTGAAATGTCCGACGAGGCTGATGTACGAGTACACGCGACCCGACAGCGTCGTCGGCCAGTCGGCGACAAACAGATAACGGCTACCGAGAACGGCGGCCAGAAGAATGTTGAATAGGGCAAACCAGTGCCCCCAACTGACCATCTGGGACACTTTTTCTCGGTAGGGCTGACGATGAGTCACCATACTGTTTGTCGTCTTCCTTCGTGCTTAGTGCGCCGGATCGTCGCTAACAGAAGATTGCAGCGCCTGAGCAAAGGAGCGGGCAATCGCCGAGCGCTGGGCTGGTGCGACGCTTGTGTTAATCAGGTTAGTCACCATATTGCCCAACACCATCAGTGAAAGGTCGGTTGGTGTCTTGTGTTTTTCCAGCACGTTGGCAAGCTCAGTCAGCAGTTGTTCAACGTGTTCATCACTGTAGCGGGAGATTTGCGGCATAAATCCAGAATCTGTTTGTTCATGAAAGGGCAACATATTACCGTAGCAGCAGCTTTTTTTCCGCTTTTTTTCGACTTTACACAGTTGCGTCCGCGGTGGTTGAATACCGCCCGGTCTAAAAGGAGAGTTTAACATGAGTCTGGATATCAACCAGATTGCCCTGCACCAGATGATCAAGCGTGATGAAAATAACCTTGAGGTGGTGCTGCGCGATACTTTGCTGGAGCCGACGGCAACGGTCGAAGAGATGATGGCTGAGCTGCATCGGGTCTACAGCGCGAAGAACAAAGCCTATGGCATGTTCAACGAAGAAAGCGAACTGGCCCAGTCTCTGCGCCTGCATCGTCAGGGTGAGGAAGATTTCCTGGCCTTTAGCCGAGCGGCGACCGGACGTCTGCGCGATGAGCTTGCAAAATACCCGTTTGCCGACGGCGGCATCGTGCTGTTTTGCCACTATCGCTATCTGGCTGTCGAGTATTTACTGGTGGCGGTGCTCAACAACCTGAGCAGTATGCGCGTCAATGAGCAGCTGGATATCAGCTCAACACACTATCTGGACATCAATCACGCCGACATCGTGGCGCGTATTGATCTCACCGAATGGGAAACCAATCCGGAATCCAGCCGCTATCTGACCTTCCTGAAAGGGCGGGTTGGCCGCAAAGTATCGGATTTCTTTATGGATTTCCTGGGGGCCAGCGAAGGGCTGAATGCGAAAGCGCAAAACCGGGGGTTGTTACAGGCCGTTGACGATTTCACCGCCGAAGCGCAGCTCGATAAATCCGAGCGTCAGAACGTGCGTCAGCAGGTCTACACCTACTGCAACGAACAGCTGCAGGCAGGGGAAGAGATAGAGCTGGAGTCGCTGTCCAAAGAGCTGTCGGGCGTCAGTGAGGTTAGTTTCCACGAGTTCACCGCGGACAAAGGCTACGAGCTGGAAGAGAGCTTCCCGGCAGACAGAAGCACCCTGCGTCAGCTAACCAAATACGCCGGAAGCGGCGGGGGGCTGACGATCAACTTCGATGCCATGCTGCTCGGTGAGCGTATTTTCTGGGATCCGGCCACGGATACGTTGACCATCAAAGGCACACCGCCGAATCTGCGCGACCAGCTCCAGCGTCGCACCAGCAAATAATGCAGATATAAAAAAACCCCGCCGAGGCGGGGTTTTCTACAACTTGTCAGCGATTACGCGCGAACGAAGTCGATGTGAGTCAGTTTTGGCTTGAACGGGTGACGCTGAACAGCCTGAACTTTAACTTTTTCTTCTTTACCACCAGCAACAGCGATGGTCAGGACTTCGGTGTAGAAACCTTCTTTAGTCTGCAGGTTCCACACTTTGTCGTGGTCCAGTTCCAGGGCTACTGGGGCAGCGTCGCCACCGTAGACGATTGCCGGGAACAGGTTAGCTGTACGCAGGCGGCGGCTCGCACCCTTACCCTGCTCTTTACGTACTTCTGCGTTTAAAGTAAACATTGAACATCTCTCTATTAGTAATCCTGTTACAGGCGACCCAGCAACAGGCAAATGATCTGCTTTGCACATGCAAAAGCGGGCGGGATTATAGCCCTCAATCCCCTCGGGGGCAATGGAAACTACATCCCAGGCATGAAGAAACCCTTTAGGTACACCTGGTGGGAAGCCTTCAGCGCAGCGCATTGGCCCGACGGAAACGGCCTTCATAATCAAAGACTTTTTCACGTACCTGCCAGAATTGCCCTTTCTTACGGGAGACGACAAAATCCGGATGACGAAGCAAAACCTCTTGGGCGAGGATATCCGCCGGGGTTATCCAGCGCAGCGGAATGCCGGGCGTGCGGGTGTGTGGCCGCATAAACAGCTGTTCAAACGCGGTTTTCTGCGCGGGCGTTTGCAGACGGAAGCGCTCACTCACATCAGCCCCGTCTTCATCGTAATAGGTCACTTTCAGCCAAGGGCCTTTCTCATCGCCGCCGTGTTGAAGCGTCATGCCGCTACAGCGTAGCACCAGCGCGTCTTTAAGCTTCAGCGCGGCTTTCAGCATATCGTCCGGGTCGACCAGCACCGTGTCACATTCCCGACAGCGACGGGCGGCAATGTCATTTTCAGCATTGCATTGCGGACAATTTTTAAAGCGGAAGCGGAAATCACACTGCTCGCGATGGCCGTCGTCGTCCTCAAACCAGCCCTGACAGCGGCGGCCAAAGTGTTCAATCAGCGTGCCATCGGCGGTGGTCTTCCCCCAAAAGGTATTGGCGAAGCCGCAGGAGGGGCAGAAAACCTGCACCGGGACGTTGTCACTTTTGCCTTTTGGCGCGCCGACTTCCGGCGCGAACAGGTCATGCGGATTACCGGCGTAGTCCAGAATCAGGCAATCGGTCTTGCCCGGCGACAGGCGCAGCCCACGGCCAACGATTTGCTGATACAGGCTAACGGATTCGGTCGGACGCAGAATTGCAATCAGGTCGACGTGCGGTGCATCAAAGCCGGTGGTCAGCACCGCGACGTTGACCAGAAACCGAAACTGCTGCGCTTTAAAGGCTTCAATCAATCGGTCGCGCTCCGGAGTCGGCGTCTCGCCAGTAATCAGCGCCGCATCTCCGGCGGGTAACAGCCCGGTTATCTCTTTGGCGTGCTCGACGGTGGAGGCAAAAATCATCACCCCTTTGCGGTTCTGTGCGAACTCAACAATCTGGCTAATGATGTGCGGCGTCACGCGCTGCTGTTTTTTCAGTTCGTGGTTGAGATCCGCTTCGCTAAACAGGCCATTGCTCTGCACCTGCAGGCGGCTGAAATCGTACTGCACCACCGGCATATCGAGCCTTTCCGGCGGCGTCAGGAAGCCGTGCTTGATCATGTAGCGCAGCGGAAGTTCGTAAATACAGTCGCGGAACAGCGCCTTTTCATCGCCGCGAACCATGCCGTGATAATGAAAGCGATAAATCCAGCCTTTGCCCAGACGAAACGGCGTGGCGGTTAGCCCAAGCAAACGTAAGTGAGGGTTTACCTTTTTGAGGTGGCCAAGGATTTGCTGGTACTGGCTGTCATCATCGTCGCTGATGCGATGGCATTCATCGACAATCAGCAGTGAAAACTCGCCCTGGAAATGGTTCAAATTGCGGGCCACAGACTGCACGCTGCCAAACACCACTTTACCGTGGCTCTCTTTGCGCTTCAGCCCCGCGGCATAGATATCGGCTTCAAGCCCCAGCGCCAGGTATTTGGCGTGGTTCTGTGCCACTAATTCTTTGACGTGAGCAAGTACCAACACACGGCCACGTGCCAGGCGCGCGAGCTCGGCTATCACCAGACTTTTGCCTGCGCCGGTGGGCAGCACAATCACCGCAGGCTGTTGATGTTGACGAAAGTGGGAGAGGGTGGCATCCACCGCTTCCTGCTGATAGGGACGAAGCGTAAAGGTCATATTTCAGGCGTCATTATTTACACCCCAATAGTATGCCATGAATCTTTTCGCTTGAGTGGCTTAGCAGGGCCGTTATACTTGGACCCTGATATTGCTTCATTTTCGGGCGTCGCCCGACACCGCACTCTAACAGGCTAAAAATACTTCATGCGACTTGATAAGTTTATCGCTCAGCAACTCGGCGTCAGCCGTGCGATTGCCGGGCGTGAGATCCGCGCCAGCCGCGTTACCGTGGACGGCGAGATTGTCAAACTCTCCGCTTTTCAGCTCCAGCCGGAACACGATGTGGAATATGACGGAAATCCGTTGACCCAGCAGAACGGCCCGCGCTACTTCATGCTCAACAAGCCTCAGGGTTATGTGTGCTCAACGGAAGACCCGGATCACCCGACGGTGCTGTATTTCCTCGACGAGCCTGTGGCACACAAGCTGCATGCCGCCGGACGCCTCGATATCGACACCACCGGCCTGGTACTGATGACCGACGACGGTCAGTGGTCGCACCGCATTACGTCGCCGCGCCACCATTGTGAGAAGACCTATCTGGTCACGCTGGAATCGCCGGTTGCCGATGACACGGCAGAACAATTCGCTCACGGCGTTCAACTGCATAATGAGAAAGAGTTGACCAAACCGGCGCAGCTGGAAGTCATTACCCCAACCGAAGTTCGGCTAACCATCAGCGAAGGGCGCTATCACCAGGTGAAGCGCATGTTTGCGGCAGTGGGCAACCGCGTTGTGGGTCTGCACCGCGAGCGAATCGGCGGGATTAAACTGGATGACGATTTGGCCCCGGGCGAATACCGGGTGCTGACCGAAGAAGAAATCGCCAGCGTGGGCTAGGGCCGCGCTAACTTCAGGAGTGAATTTGTGACTACCAGGCAGCGCTCATCGCTGGGAATTGTGTTCATCCTTGGCTTATTAGCCATGCTGATGCCGCTTTCAATTGATATGTATCTCCCGGCGCTGCCGGTTATCTCTGCGCAGTTCGGCGTCCCGGCGGGCAGCGCGCAGATGACGCTCAGTACCTATATCCTGGGTTTTGCCCTCGGTCAGCTGCTGTACGGCCCGATGGCCGACAGCATCGGTCGCAAACCGGTCATTCTCGGCGGCACGCTGATATTCGCCGCTGCGGCGGTGGCCTGTGCGCTGTCGCAAAGTATTGAACAGCTGATTGTGATGCGCTTCTTCCACGGTCTGGCCGCAGCGGCAGCCAGCGTAGTGATTAACGCCCTGATGCGCGACATTTATCCGAAAGAAGAGTTTTCCCGCATGATGTCCTTCGTCATGCTGGTGACGACCATTGCGCCGCTGGTGGCTCCGATGGTCGGTGGCGCGGTACTGGTCTGGTTCAGCTGGCATGCGATTTTCTGGATCCTCGCGATTGCCGCGCTGCTGGCCTCAACCATGATCTTCTTCTTTATTGATGAAACGCTACCGCCGGAGCGCCGACAGAAGTTCCATATCCGTACCACAATGGGTAACTTTGCCTCGCTGTTCCGCCACAAGCGGGTGCTGAGCTACATGTTGGCGAGCGGTTTCAGCTTTGCCGGGATGTTCTCCTTCCTCAGCGCCGGACCGTTTGTCTATATCGAACTGAACCATGTTTCGCCGCAGCATTTCGGCTACTACTTTGCGCTGAATATCGTGTTCCTGTTCATCATGACCATTATCAATAGCCGCTTTGTGCGCCGGGTCGGAGCGCTGAATATGTTCCGCGCCGGGCTGTGGATCCAGCTTGCGATGGCGGCGTGGATGGTGGTTTGCGCCCTGTTCGGCGTTGGCTTCTGGTCGCTGGTGCTGGGCGTGGCGGCGTTTGTTGGCTGCGTGTCGATGGTTTCCTCCAATGCGATGGCGGTTATTCTCGACGAATTTCCGCACATGGCGGGCACCGCCTCGTCGTTGGCGGGGACGTTCCGCTTTGGGATTGGCGCGATTGTTGGCGCACTCCTGTCGATGGCTACCTTTACCACCGCCTGGCCGATGCTGTTTTCCATCGCGTTTTGTGCAACTTGCTCCATTTTGTTCTATCTCTACGCTAGCCGACCTCGCAAGACAGCGCTATAACCTGCCTGCGGCGATCAAAAAGGGGCGTATCGACGCCCCTTTTTGATGCATATCAACCGCTCTGCTTTTTCTCCTGCTCGACTTTGTTTAAATTGTGTAAAATCAATTAGTGTAAAAAGTCACAGCGTTGTAGACAAAAAGATTGTTTTAGATCACAGAAACGGGTACATATAGCGCCGTTATGCCGCTCCGGCATACGAGTGACGATAAAAACGTACGTAGCCTTTGCTGGATGCAGGACGAATTGTCAACGATGTGTTAAAATGGATTTGAATATTTGTGAAGCATCTTGCTTCCGGGGAAAAAGACGTGAATACAATCCAACTCTCTATCGTACACCGACTGCCGCAGAGCTATCGCTGGTCCGCCGGTTTTGCGGGTTCAAGAGTTGAACCGATTCCGCAAAACGATAACGCGGATGATGATTGCCTTGTGGCACTAAAATTACTGAGCCCGGATGGTGATACCGCCTGGCCGGTGATGCAGAAGCTAAGCCAGGCATTAACCGACATCGAACTGCCAAGTTCGGTGCTGGAGTGTGAAGGCGAGCCGTGCCTGTTTGTGAACATGCAGGACGAGTTTGCGGCCACCTGCCGGTTGAAAAATTTCGGCGTGGCTATCGCTGAGCCATTCTCGGGTAACAATCCTTTCTGAGCGTCAGCTTAGCGTGATCAGCTGACGGGTATACTCCTGCGCTGGTTCGGCGAACACGCGCTGACACTCTCCCTGCTCAACCACTTCTCCCTGACGCAGTACAATCACCTGATGGCACAACGAACGCACCACGTGCAGGTCATGGCTGATGAAGATATAGGCCAGTCGGTGTTTTTGCTGAAGTGATTTCAGCAAGGCGAGGATCTGCGCCTGCACGGTACGGTCGAGCGAGGAGGTCGGTTCGTCAAGCACTATCAACTGTGGCTTGAGGATAAGCGCCCGAGCGATGGCGATGCGCTGACGCTGGCCGCCGGAAAACTCAGCCGGATAACGCCAGCGCGTTTCCGGGTCGAGACCCACCTCTTTCATCACCCTGACCACCTCGGCTTCCCGCGCCGTACTGCTCAACGTCGGCTGATGCACCCGCAGGCCTTCCTCGATAATTTGCAGGACGTTCAGACGCGGATTGAGTGAGGAATTCGGGTCCTGAAACACCACCTGAATACGGTGACGCAGAGGCAGCATCTCTTTTCTACTGCGGCCCTGAATCTTATGCCCATCAAACGTTATCTCGCCCACCGACGCAATCAGGCGTAGCAGCGCCAGGCCAGTGGTACTTTTACCCGAGCCAGATTCACCCACCAGACCCAGCGTTTCGCCCGTTCTCAGGGTAAAAATGATGTTGTTCACTACCTTGTTTTCAGCAACGATGCGACGAAAAATGCCCTTCCGCTGAGGAAAGCCGACCTGCAAATTTTCTACCTGTAACAGCGGCACGCTCTCCGGCGGCAGTGGCACTGGTTCACCCGTCGGCTCGCTGTCGAGCAGCTTGATGGTGTAAGGATGCTGTGGGCTGGCGAACAGCGCGGGGGCGGCATTTTGCTCCACGCAGCGTCCGCTCTGCATCACCGCCACATTATCGGCCAGCTTACGCACGATGCTCAGGTTATGGGTGATAAACAGCAGGCCCATGTTCAACTCCTGACGTAACTCGCGCAGAAGTTGCAGGATTTGCGCCTGCACCGAGACGTCGAGCGCGGTGGTCGGCTCATCGGCAATCAGCAGCTCCGGGCGCGTCAGCAGCGCCATCGCAATCATTACTCGCTGGCGCTCACCGCCGGAAAGCTGATGCGGATAATCATTCAGACGCCGAGCTGCATTGCGGATCCCCACTCGATCCAGACAGGTGAGGATCTCCCCCCGGGCGGCCTCTTTGCGCATTCCCCGGTGCAGGGACAGCACCTCATACAGCTGTTTTTCCAGGGTGTGCAACGGATTGAGCGAGACCATTGGCTCCTGGAAAATCATTGCAATACGGTTGCCGCGGATCCCACGCAGCACGCGCTCGTCGGCATGGAGCAGTGATTCACCGTGAAAGCGGATATCCCCGGTAGGATAACTCACCGGCGGGGTGGGCAGCAGGCGTAAAATGGATAACGCCGATACGCTTTTGCCGGAGCCCGATTCGCCGACCAGCGCCAGTGTTTCCCCGGCCTCAACCTGTAGTGACAAGTCGCTGACCACGGGACGCACTTCGCCCCGGGCGCTGAAAGCGATGGAGAGATTATCAATCGATAATAATGGCTGCGTCATGTTACACCGCCTTGCTGGGGTCGAAGGCGTCGCGCACGGCTTCACCGATGAAAATCAGCAGCGACAGCAACACCGCCACGGACAAGAAGGCGGTGATGCCCAGCCACGGGGCCTGCAGATTGTTTTTACCCTGCAACAACAGTTCCCCCAGCGACGGCGATCCGAGCGGTAAACCAAAGCCGAGAAAATCGAGCGAGGTCAGGGTGGTAATCGAACTGCACAGAATAAACGGCAGAAACGTCAGGGTGGCGACCATCGCGTTAGGCAGCATATGGCGGAAGATAATGCCGCGATCACCCACGCCGAGCGCCTGTGCTGCACGGATGTAATCGAAATTACGGGTACGCAGAAACTCCGCGCGTACCACGCCGACCAGCGTCATCCAGCCAAACAGCACGGTTATCGCCAGCAGCCACCAGAAATTTGGCTGGATCACGCTGGAAAGCAGGATGATTAAAAAAAGCGTCGGCATCCCGGACCACACCTCGATAAAGCGCTGGCCCCAGAGATCGATTTTGCCGCCGTAGTAGCCCTGAATCGCCCCTGCCAGCACGCCCATCACGCTGGAACACAGCGTCAGCATCAGGCCGAACAGCAGCGAAATTCGGGTTCCGTACAGAATGCGGGCCAGCACATCGCCGCCGTTGGCATCGGTGCCCAGCCAGTTTTGCGCCGAAGGAGGCGAAGGGAAGGGGCGATCGGTGGAAAAGTTGATCGACTTGGCACCAAAACGAATCGGGGCCCACAGCACGTGACCATGCTCGCTGAGCTGTTTTTGCAGCCATGGGTCCTGATAATCGGCGGCGGTGGCAAACTGGCCGCCAAAGTCTTTCTCGCTGTAGGTTTTCAGCGCCGGGAAGTAGACTTCGCCGTGGTATTCCACGATCAGTGGCCGATCGTTGGCGATCAGTTCCGCACAGAGGCTACAGACAAAAATAATCAGGAACAGTACCAGCGACCAGAATCCCCGGCGGTTATGGCGAAAGCGTGCCCAGCGGGCCTGATTGACCGAGCTTAAACGTGGCATCAGCGGCCCTCAAAATCGATGCGCGGATCGACCAGCGTATAGCTGATATCGCTGATGATGTTCAGCAGCAGGCCAATCAGGGTGAAGATATACAGGGTGCCGAACATCACCGGATAATCGCGGGAGACCGTGGCTTCATAGCCCAGCAGGCCCAAACCGTTGAGTGAGAACATCACTTCAATCAGCAATGACCCGGTGAAAAACATACTGATAAAAGTGGCCGGGAACCCGGCGATCACCAGCAGCATCGCGTTGCGGAAGATATGCTTCCAGAGGATATTTTTCTCGCTCACACCTTTGGCCCGGGCGGTCACCACATACTGTTTGCGCACTTCATCAAGGAAGGCGTTTTTGGTCAGCATCGTCAGCGCGGCAAACCCGCCAATCACCGTCGCCAGCACCGGCAGCGTAATGTGCCATAGATAATCGGTTATCTTTTGATACCACGGCAGGGTGTCGAAATTGGCAGAAACCAGCCCTCGCAGCGGGAAGATGTCGTAATAACTGCCGCCCGCGAACACCACAATCAACACAATGGCGAACAGGAATGCCGGGATAGCGTAACCGATGATGATGAACGCGCTGCTCCAGATGTCGAACCGGCTGCCGTTATTCACGGCCTTACGAATACCCAACGGAATCGACACCAGATAGATTATCAGCGTGCTCCATAGCCCGAGGGTAATCGACACCGGCAGGCTTTCTTTAATCAGCTGTAGCACCGAGGCACTGCGGAACAAGCTGTCGCCAAAGTCGAAGCGTACGTAGTCCCATAGCATGTTGAAGTAGCGCTCGTGCATCGGTTTATCAAAACCGTAGCGATGGGTGATTTCGGCGATGACTTCCGGGTCAAGACCACGTCCGCCGCGATATTGACTTTCGTTGAGATTTCCGACCCCTGTCCGCGCATGAGACGCCCCCATACCTTCTGCGCCGCTGCCTGGCAGACTGCCTTTGTTGCCAAACTCAATTGCCGCAATGGCCTGGTCGACCGGGCCACCGGGGGCAACCTGCACAATAAAAAAGTTGATGGTGATGATGGCCCACAGCGTTGGAATAACCAATAGCAGTCGGCGGATCAGGTAAGCGCCCATGGTTGCTCCTTAGCGCCGGGCTTCCGGCAGTTTCGCCGCTTTGTTCACGTCGTACCACCAGTTTTCAAAGCCCAGCGAATAGACGGGGCGAACCGTCGGGTGCGAGAATTTATTCCAGTAGGCCATTCTGTCCGAGGCCATATACCACATTGGCAATTGGTAGAAATTCCAGGTTAACACGCGGTCCAGCGCCCGTCCAAGCGGCAGAAGTTTCTGTTTATTTCCCTGCCACTGGATCATCTGGGCAATCAGATTATCGATAACCGGGCTGCTGACACCGGAACCGTTATAGGATGAATTGATGTACGCCGATGCCCAGGATATCTGCAAGTCGCTGCCGCTCGGCCACGGCATCGCCCGCCACAGACGCGGCATCATGTCGTAATCTCGGGTACGCATTCGGTTGGTGACCTGCGACATATCAACCTGGCGAATATCCATGGTCACGCCGAGACGCTGTAAATTGTGCTGAAACGGCATGACCCACTGGTTATTTCCTGCCGAAGGCAGCAGCAGCTCAAATTGCAGCGGCTTACCGGTTTTGGCGTTGACACGCTGCTGGCCTTTGAGCACCCAGCCCGCGTCCGTGAGCAGCTTATCGGCCCTCAGCAGGTTTTCCCGGTCAAAACCGTTGCCGTTGGATTTAGGCGGCTCATAAATGGAGGCAAATACCTCCGGCGGCAAATCCTTTTTCATCGGGCCCAACAGCACCAGTTCATCCGCATCCGGATAACCACGTGCGGCATACTCGGTGTTCTGGAAATAGCTGTTGGTCCGGCTGTATGCGCCATAGAACAGCGCCTTATTCATCCATTCGAAATCAAAGGCCAGGCCGATGGCTTCCCGTACTTTTCGGTCGGCAAACACCGGGCGTTGAATATTGAACGTCAGCCAGCGGGTGTCCTGAGCAGATTCATTTTTCTCTTCCTCTTTGACGATGTAACGGCTATTGAAGTTTTTGCCGATATAGCGCGTAGCCCAGTTTTTCGGGCTGCCTTCGGTTCGGAAATCAAAAGCGCCAGCCTTGAAGGCTTCGAAGGCCACGTTATCGTCGAGGTAGTAGTCGTAGCGAATTGTGTCGAAATTCCAGCGCCCGCGGTTCACCGGTAAATCGGCAGCCCAGTAGTCTTTCACCCGGGAGTAAACCACGTACTGGCCCATCCGCCAGGTAGTGATTTTATACGGCCCGTTGGCCAGCGGGGGGGCAGAGAGCGGGTCGCTGAGCTTGTGATTACGCCAGAATTTTTCCGGCATTACCGGCAGTGTGAACAGACTGAGCATATCTTCTTTGCTCGGCTTCGCCAGTTGGATGCGCACGGTCAGCGGGGCGATGGCTTTAATGGTGGTGCCTTTGTAGATCAGGCGAAACTGCGGCACCCCTTCGGTCATGAATTTATGAAACGTGAAGGCGACATCTTCTGCTTTGACGTGACTGCCATCATGAAAACGGGCGCGCGGATTAATCGTCACCTCTGCCCAGGAAAAATCATCGGCGTAACGAGCCATATCGGCTATCAGCGGATAATAGCTACCGGGCTCGTCGTCCGAAGTGGTAAACAAGGCGTCATACAGCGATTCGGTGCGCACGGCAGCATTGCCTCGCAGCGCAAAACGGTTGAAGTTGTCGAAGGTGCCCAAGGCCGACAACGTTACCGCGCCGCCTTTCGGGGCCGCTGGATTCACGTAGTCGTAGTGGGTAAAGTTGAAAGCGTACTTCGGTTCGCCAATGACGGCAAACGCGTAGCTCTCTTTGATGTTTTCAGCCTGCGCCGTCAGGGTCAACAGTGCCAGCATCAATAAACCCATGCGCACAACAATCACCGATGTCTGTTCCTTCTACGGTCATCTTCGGACAAAGCACTCATCTTGTTGAATGATAAGTGACGTTCAGGTGGTTGTGAAATAATTCTCGGGTTTGGCGTGGGCCTCGATCAGCTTTTCCAGCGTCAGCGGACGACTTATCCAGTAGCCTTGCAAGAAATTAACCCCATGCTGGCGCAGCCAGTTGGCCTGCTCCTGGGTTTCAACGCCTTCAGCCACGGTAACCAGGCTCATTTTACGGGCGAGCGTCAGCACCGCATCCAGTACCGGAGAGGTCACGGTTTCAGTGCCAATCGCGTTGACGAAACCTCTGTCGATTTTCAGGTAGTCGAAAGAGAAACGCTCCAGATAAATCAGCGCACTGTGTCCAGTGCCGAAGTCATCAATGGCAATTTCATAGCCTTCGTGATGCAGCCACTCAAACAGTTTCATCGCCAGCCGCTGGTTCAGCATGTCGCGCTCGGTAATTTCCAGCACCAGCTGGAAGTAGTTTGGCGGCAGCATGGCGCTGAGATCCCGCAGATCCTGCTGGAAACTGTCGGCCAGTAGATGGGCTGGGGCGATGTTGATCCCAAGCTTCGCCCCCGGCGGCAGTAGCGTTTGCAATACCGGCGCGTCTTTGGCGATAAGCTCAAACAGATGGCGGGTGAGCGGTACAATCAGCTGCTGTGCTTCGGCGAAGTTGATAAACGCATCGGGCGGAATATCCCCGGCGCTCGGGTGCTTCCAGCGCATTAACGCTTCCACGCCACGGATTTGCAGGGTTTCAGCGTCAACCACCGGCTGGTACACCACGGAGAACTGGTTGCGCTTGATGGCGGTGGTAATTTCTTTGCCTGGCCGCAGGCGGACGCTAAGAACGTAATAACAAAGCAGGCCAGAGAGTAGGCCACACATCACGCCCATCAGTAGGGAGAATTGCAGATTCACCGTGGACCAGATTTCACCGTAGACGTTCACCGTCATTGGCACTCCGTCGATTTTAGCGGAGCGAACTGGTTGGCCCTTTATCTGGCTTGCCAGCTGTGGTTCTGGGCTGAAGGTTGAGATCGCAGTACCTTTGGCAACCAGCGCAATGCCGCTGAACTGATTCTGGCGCGAGGAGTAGAGGATCCACGGCATCAGGCTGGCATTGATCGAGGTAAAGACCCCGCGGTTCTCAAGCAGCGGGCTGCGCACCCACAGGGCAAATGCGGGCCGTTGCGGCAGCATTGGCGTGCCGGGCAGAATGGCAATGTCCAGTGCCTTGCTGACATCCAACTGCGGCACCAACTGTTTCATCGGGACGTTCATTTCACCGGTGGCGGAAGAGCAGGTCGCATTGCCGTTGTCGATCAACAGAAACGCCCGGACGTTGATACTAAAGGCGGCTCGGGAGGTCAGATCAGAGGCTACGTCCGCACAGCGGCTTACGGTTAAAGGTTGCAGCTTATCGACGGTATTCAGCAAATCGCCAAAATAGCCATTCAGGTATTTTTGCAAATCATTAATGATGATATCGAACTGTTCGCCGCGTTTATGATGGAACATCATCATTTGAGCACTGCCCGCCAGCAGGGCGACCGCTACTCCCAGCAACAGGCTTGAGAAGAGGATCTTGCGACCGAGCGAGAAGTAGCGCGTGAACATAGCTGTCTTTATCCGTGATATTTGAAACGATAATTCAATGCCTTGGAACGCAGGGCTGCGTCATTCCAGCATAGTCTATTTAGCCATCCTGGCAGGCACGGGCGATAATGCAGAAAAAAAAAGCACTGCTGAGCAGTGCTTTTTTTATTCTTGCTGTCAGCCAAGGGAAAACCAACAGCAAGAGGAACATCAGGAACGGCTCAGAACACGTCGCGCTTCGTTGTAGCGCTTGTTCCAGTACGGTTCATCCATGTTGGAAATCGTCACACCACTGCTGGTGGAAGCATGAACAAACTGGTTATTGCCAATGTAGATACCGACATGGCGACCCGTCGACCCGGCGCGGAACAGGACTAAATCACCGGTACGCAGTTGCGTGCGCTTAATCGACTTACCCATTTCCTGCTGCTCATAAGTTGAGCGAGGTAAATCCATTCCAAACTGTTCACGGAAGGTGCGTTGTACGAATGCGGAGCAATCAATACCACGTTTTGTCTCACCACCGAGGCGGTAACGTACGCCTTTCCAGCTGGCATACTGATCCATCAGGCGTGTCTTAACATCAAGATTACGCACCATGGTTTCAAATTCATCCTGAGAGGCTTGCAGTGACGAAGGATCTTCGTTACCCACAGCATGCGTCTCAGAATGCATATTATTTGCGGTGTTCGTTGTGCTACATGCAGAAAGCAGAACTGCTACTGCGACTGCGGGTATTGCCCGCAGGATGTATCTCAAAAATGGTTGAGATTTGACCATGTTGTTTATTTTCCCTTGAAGTCCTTAACGATAAAAACCGTTATAAAAATGCCAACCGTGACGAGACTAAATACCTGCCGCCAATGAGACAATTCGTGATGTTCAGAAATGTGCAGTGACGCACAAATTTATTTACCAACCGAATAATTTATCTCTGGAAGGGCAAAACGAGATTGAGATTACCCTATCGAAACCGGGCTGGCTAGCGCTTTTCCGGGATTTTTTATAAGAAATTGTGATGTTCAAAGAGGGGAATCAGATATGGGCAAAAATAGGGGTAAAAGTGCGCGTTAAATAGGCAATTATCTCATTCTCAAGCAGATTCTGAGGACTGACACATCACCAAAATCAATATTACGTCATCAGAGAGCCATCAGGGATCGAAAACGAACCCTGATGATAATGATTAATTTAGGTTAGGAGCTTGTTTATTTTTTGTTGAATGCCTGCGGAAGATGGCGATCAAACAGGGCGATCGTCTTATCACTCAGCGGTGTTAAGAGGATCCACGGCATGCCAATCAGCACGGCAGTGAGCGAACCTATCGCAATATCGGTGAACCAATGCGCGCCGATCATTACCCGCGGGAAGGCAAAAACCACAACAATAAGCAGGGCAATAGCAAATGCTTTTAGACCAAAATATCGCCACATAAAGGTGGCAAATATCAGCAGCATCATTCCATGATCGCCAGGAAAACTGTCTTTTGAGGCGTCTTTCGTCGAAATATGCAACAGATCGCTGACCCGATAAACATCAGGGAAAAATAGCGACGGGCTGGCGCGTTTGACCGGCATTAAATGCTGAGCAAGCTGGTTCACAATCACCGCGGCCAGCAGCATCACCAACCCGATAATAATAATTCGACGACGTCCCTGAGGCTGTTCCTTTAACCAGAAATGGAGCATCAGGCTACCCATTGTCAGCAGCGAACAGCCGTCAAAGGCACGGTTGTTGGTGACCGCCAGGAACCATACGTAGGCGCGACTCTCAGCCAGGCCCTGATTAAAGAAGTGGAAAATCCCTGAGTCCAGCGAGTACCAAAAGCCATGATTAGCAGGTAAGAACCAACTAAAAAAAAGAGCCAGACCGGCAATGTTGAGCAGTAAAATTCCAGTAATTCGAGTTTTCATCACATATTCTTTAAATCGGATTAACGTCGGCAACATACCGAGGTTAGTTTAAACGAAGCTTCAACAGCGAGGACTGCAGCGCATTCCAGTCGGTATCACTATCATTAATCAGTTCGATGCGGCTATCGGGCGGAGCAACGGACTGTGTCTCAATGTGCAGGTCGGCGTTCTGCCGATTAATGCGGACTAACCCTTCGGCAATGCGCATTACGCCTTTCACCCGCGAAACCGGGGCCAGACGCGCCCATTCCAGCAGGCCAATGGTGTCGAACTGCGTGTCAGCATCAAAAATCCAGCCGCAGGCTTGATAGCCCTGCCCGCTGTTAATGCTGCGACGCCAGCGTTGATGCTCAGGCAGGCTCAATGCCGCCAGACCCTTATTCGACGGATGGCTGTGGGCGTGTGCGGCACTCACCGGTAGCGGGGCCAGATTACGCCGGGGTAAATCTAAAAGCGTGCCGTCGATAACCCCCTGAGCGGTGTCGACAAACTGTCGATCTCCGCCATAGGCGTTCCACCAGGCGGTAAACGCTTGCTGGCTTTCCGGGGTCGCACGGTCGTTTTTATTGGTTACGATGATGTCAGCCGCCGCGAGCTGATCGCGAAAGTTATCATTGCTGACCACTTTCTCATCAAGCAACTGGCGAGGATCGAGGACGCAAAGCGTAGCGCGCAGGTCGATCCACGGCTCGTATACTGGCGCGGTAAGGATATCGAGAATTTGTTTCGGATGGCCCAGGCCCGTCGGTTCGATCAGCAGACGGTCCGGTTTGCCCTGGCGAAGCAGGGTATTGAGTCCTACCTGCATCGGCAAACCATTCACGCAGCACATACAGCCACCGGGGATTTCTTTCAGCAGCGCGCCGCTGTCGGCGAGCAATGCGCCGTCAATTCCGACTTCACCGAACTCATTGACCAGCACTGCCCACTTTTCATCCGCCGGTTTATTCGCCAGCAAGTGGAGAATGGAAGTCGTTTTACCGCTGCCGAGAAAGCCGGTAATCAGGTTTGTTAGCGTCACGTGGGCTCCAGAATAGCGACTGTAATAATGTAACAGGTGTGTTATATCCTGGCGAAAAATGGCGGAAAAGAGAAGTGTTGAGACGGACAGAAAAGGGATCTGTCCGCTAAAGAGCAGGAAGTGCTAAAGATTCAGGGTGGAAATGATTGCCTGACGCGCCCCGTGATCGGTCAATTGCTGCCAGGCGTGTTGAACACGGCTGACGAAACGCGGGTTCTGCGCCAGATCGTTGCCGAAAATTTCGCTCAGCGTGAGCAGGGCCGCCACGCGCTCAGCTTCGCTGCTCGAGGCCACAAGAGACTGTATTTTATCGGCCAGCGGATCGCGCACGTCAATAGGGTTGCCACGTTCGTCTTTGCCGCTGACATAACGCATCCAGCCTGCCACGCCGAGTGCCAGCAGCGACCAGTCGGTGTCGCGCTCCAGATGAACCCGAATGCCTTCCAGCATGCGCTGAGGCAGTTTCTGACTGCCGTCCATGGCGATTTGCCAGGTGCGGTGTTTCAGCGCCGGGTTAGTGAAACGCGTGATCAGGCTGTCGGCATAGGCGTTGAGGTCAACCCCGGTGATACGCAGCGTCGGGGCCTGCTCCTGCATCATCAGACGACGCGCGGCGTGACGGAAATCACTATCCTGCATGCAATCGCTGATGTGTTCGTACCCGGCCAGATAACCGAGATAGGCCAGGAATGAGTGGCTGCCGTTCAGCATCCGCAGCTTCATTTGTTCCCACGGCAGGACGTCACTCACCATTTGTACGCCCGCGATTTCCCACTCCGGACGACCTGCCACGAAGTTGTCTTCTACCACCCACTGAATGAACGGCTCGCAGCTGATGGCGCACGGATCGTCGACTCCGGTTGCTGCGGCAATTTCTGCCAACGATTCTTCGGTCGCCGCCGGAACGATGCGGTCGACCATGGTGCCCGGAAAACTGACCTGTTCAGCTATCCATTGTGCCAGTTCGGGCGAACGCTTATTGGCCATCCCCAATACCGCATTTTTCACTACGTGGCCGTTGTCAGGAATGTTATCGCAGGAGAGAACGGTAAAAGGCGGGAGCCCGCGCTCGCGGCGACGATGTAACGCTTCAACCAGTATTCCCGGCGCGGAATGCGGCTCAGAAGGGTTCTCAAGATCGTGAACAATCCGCGGCTGTGTGACATCCAGCCGACCGGTCGCCGGGTCAATGCAGTAGCCTTTCTCGGTGATGGTAAGAGAGACAATCGCCACCTGCGGCTCGCAGAATTTCTCAATGATCGCCGCCAGGGAATCGAGTTTTGCATTCAGGCATTCATTCACCGCCCCGATGATAATCGGCTGGTTACCGTCCGCACCTTTCTCCAGCACCGTATACAGATGGTTCTGGGCGCGCAGCTGGCTCATCAATACATCGCCGCTAAACAGGCTGATTTCGCACAGACCCCAGTCACCGCCTTTGGCATTCAGTACCCGATCCGTCAGCAGTGCCTGGTGGGCCCGATGGAATGCGCCAAAGCCGAAATGGACAATCCGCGAACGAAGCTGTTGTCGGTCATACTGAGGGAATTGCACGTTGTCGGGCAGCGTGGCGGTGGCGATCGTCTTCATTATATAAACACCTGCTTAACCATTAATTAACAATTGGCAGTGTAAAGTTATATGACAGCAAATTGAATTGGTGTGCCGTATTTATCCCGGGAATGTGAGCTGGATCAATCAATGCCGGGGCGGAATTTGACGCTTTTGCAGAAACATGTATGGTAGTCGTCATTAGCCATTCCATTATTGGTATAACAACTTAAGAGGGTGTGACAATGGAACAAACCTGGCGTTGGTATGGACCGAAAGATCCTGTTTCTCTTGATGATGTGCGCCAGGCTGGCGCAACCGGCGTAGTCACTGCGCTACACCACATTCCGAACGGTCAGGTCTGGCCGGTGGATGAAATTAAAGCGCGTCAGGCGTTGCTCGCGGAAAAAGGGCTGACCTGGTCCGTGGTGGAAAGTATCCCGGTCCACGAAGAGATTAAAACCCAGTCCGGCGACTGCAAAACCTGGATTACTAACTACCAGCAGAGCATCCGTAATCTGGCGGCCTGCGGGATTGATACCGTCTGCTACAACTTTATGCCGATCCTCGACTGGACGCGTACTGACCTTGAGTACCAGCTGCCAGACGGCTCCAAAGCTCTGCGTTTCGACCAGATTGCCTTCGCCGCATTTGAACTGCATATCCTCAAGCGCCCGGGGGCTGAAGCGGATTACAGCGCGGAAGAGCAGCAGCAGGCGCAGGCGTATTTCAAGGCGATGAGCGCGGCAGAAATTGAAAAGCTGACCCGTAATATTATTGCCGGTTTACCGGGCGCGGAAGAGGGTTACACCCTGGACCAGTTCCGTCAGCGTCTGGCTGAATATGATCACATCAGCAAAGAGACGCTACGTGAAAACATGGCGGTGTTCCTGCGTGCAATCGTACCGGTGGCGGAAGAAGTCGGCGTGCGCCTGGCCGTTCACCCGGACGATCCTCCGCGTCCTATCCTCGGCCTGCCGCGTATCGTGTCGACCATTGAAGATATGCAGTGGCTGAAAGAAACCGTCGACAGCATTAACAACGGCTTCACCATGTGTACCGGCTCTTACGGCGTTCGCGCGGATAACGACCTGGTGAAAATGATTGAAACCTTTGGCGATCGCATTCACTTCACCCACCTGCGCGCGACCTGCCGCGAAGGCAATCCAAAAACCTTCCACGAAGGTTCCCATCTGCACGGTGACGTGAATATGGTGGCGGTGGTTGACGCGATTCTGTCTGAAGAGTCTCGCCGTAAGAAAGCGGGTGACCTGCGTCCGATTCCATTCCGTCCTGACCACGGGCATCAGATGCTGGACGATCTGAAGAAGAAAACCAACCCGGGCTATTCGGCGATTGGTCGTCTGAAAGGGATGGCGGAAGTGCGCGGCGTTGAGCTGGCGCTGAAAATGACCAAATATCCTGAGCTGCTGTAATCACGAGTCAGAATATCAATGGTTTGCCCGATGGCGCTGATGCTTATCGGGCCTACGGAATCTGAACCGTAGGCCCGACAAGCGCAACGCCGCCGGGCGCTCTGACTAAGAATTAATCAGCACGGCCCATATAGCGGCATTCTTCGATGTGAATGCGGATTTTCTCGCCGGTAGTCAGGTATTCTGGCACCTGAATGACCAGGCCGGTGGTGAGGGTGGCAGGCTTGGTACGGGAGCTGGCGGATGCGCCTTTGATGCCCGGTGCCGTTTCCACGATTTCCAAATCCACAGTCTGCGGCAGCTCAAGCGCCAGCAGCTGGGTATCCCACAGCAGAACCTGCATATCCGGCATCCCACCTTCAGGAATGAACTGGATCTCTTCTTCAATCTGATCTTTGGTGAAGATGTACGGCGTGTAGTCTTCTTTATCCATGAACACGTATTCGTTGCCATCGATGTACGAGAAGTCCACGAAACGGCGGGTCAGGCTCACGGTATCGACAATATCGTCACCTTTAAAACGTTCTTCTACCTTCATTCCGGTACGCACATCGGCGAAGCGCATTTTGTACAACGTTGCTGCGCCACGGGCGCTAGGTGACTGAATATCAATATTCTTTACAATCAGCAGTTTGCCGTTGTAATTCAGCACCATACCTTTTTTGATTTCATTCGCTCTTGGCATTGCAATAATCCTGTTTCTGGGAAGTCTAAAATATCGCGTAAAAGTACTCGGGCCGGGGCTTTCAGGCAAGGGGAATTCGCTGGTTTTGTGAAAAGGTGATAAGGTGCGTTTCCAGATAAATGTGAGAGTGAAAGATGGATTGCCGACCGGACTGTGGTGCCTGTTGTACCGCGCCTTCGATTTCCAGCCCAATCCCGGGAATGCCCCACGGCAAACCTGCTAACACGCCTTGCATTCAGCTCGACGAGCGGCTGCGTTGCAAACTCTTTGGCTCGCCGTTGCGCCCCAAAGTGTGCGCCGGGCTCCAGCCTTCTGGCGAGATGTGCGGCACCTCGTCACAGCAGGCCATGACCTATCTCATCAATCTCGAAGTCCTCACCACCCCTTAAACGTCTTTAATCTGCCACAGCCCGAAGGTGGTGATGATGCACATCCCCAGCGCAATCCAGAACACCGCGTGATAGCTCCAGATTTCTGCCACCACGCCTGCCATTGAACCGGCGATTATCCAGCCTACACGCGTGGTGTTGCTGTACAGCGTGGTTGCGGCTCCCGCCTGACCGGGCATCAAATCCTGAAAATAGAGCATCCCAATTCCGGCGAGGATACCGATATAAATCGCATTCAGCAGCTGCATCGCCAGCAGCAGTGCAGGGGAGTGAACGGTCAACATCCCGACGTAGAAAAATATTCCGGCGACCACCGCAATGCGCATCAGAAAACGCTTACCAAAACGCTTCGCGTAATATCCGGCAATCAGCATGGTGGGAATTTCCAGCCCGGCGGCGGTACCCATCATCACCCCAGCGAGTTTTTCTGGCAGGTGCAGTTCATCGATAATAAACAGCGGCATATTAATGATGTACAGGCTGTTGGTGCCCCACATTAGCGTACAGATGCCGAACAGCAGCAGTGCGTCTCGACGGTTAGTGCGCGGGGCCTCCAGGCGCGTGCCTGCGGCCGGACGCACTTTGCGCATACTCGGCAGGAATAACCACACAATCACCCCGCAGATGACATACGCCACGGCGGCGGAAAGATACATGGTCGTAAAGCCAAACCCCATCGCTAACGCATACGCCACCGGCGGACCAATTACCCACGCCAGCGATACCTGGGCACGCAGAATCGAACTGAACATTACCGCTTCACGGCCTGTTTTATCGGCGTGTTCACGGGCAAGGGCAAACATCTGGGGGTTGGAAGTCGAGCCGAAGCTGCTCAGGAAGACGCCGACAAACAGCAGAATGAAATAGTTGCGGTTCCAGGCAAACAGCACGCAGGCCATCATGCCTAACACACAGCAGAAGACGATCAGCGATTTTCGATCGCCCTGACGGTCTGAACGGCCAGCGAGAAACTGGCTCACCAGAATGCCGATAACCGCGCTACCGGTAAAGAAGAAGCCGACCATTGCCGGGCGGACATGCACTTCGTTGGTCAGAAACAGACTGAGCGTCGGGGTCTGCAACGCGCCCGCAATGCCTGTCAGGAAGGCGACCAGCAGGAAGGCGGATGAGGTCAGATCGAATCCCCGCCGTGGGGCTATAACGGTAGTGTTAGACATGTTGGGTTATCAGAAATCAGGAAGAGGCCGGATTTTACGCTGGCTGCCACGAAATAAACAGTGGATGCATCAAGTTCTGCACAAAAAATCAAAATGGCATTTCATAATAAGAATCACTCCAGCTGAAAAGTGCTGAACGCAGCGGCTGAAGACAATTCTCGCGTCAGCAAAAAGGGGGGATTGATAACGAAATGTGCAGTAGCTCTAAATTCTGACATCCAAAAATAAACATTTCTTGCGCATTATACAGGGCTGACCCAGACTGATTGAAACGTTTCAGCGTCATCTTTTCATCCTACGGGAAGCAGGTGACGTATTTTTTCTCATAATGGCTGAAACGATTCAATTCAGCGAGAGGAGAACCATGTTCCAGTTATCAACTCAGGATATCCATCCCGGTCAGCAGGCCGGGAATAAAGAAGAGGCGATTCGCCAGGTCGCGTCAGCGCTGGTTAGCGCGGGCAATGTGGCCAACGGTTACGTCGACGGTATGCTGGCTCGCGAGCAGCAGACCTCGACGTTTCTTGGCAACGGCATCGCCATCCCGCATGGCACCACCGACACCCGCGATCAGGTGCTCAAGACCGGCGTTCAGGTGTATCAGTTCCCGCAGGGCGTGACCTGGGGCGAAGGTCAAACGGCGTACGTCGCAATCGGTATTGCTGCCAGCTCTGATGAACACCTTGGCCTGCTGCGTCAGCTGACGCACGTGCTGAGCGACGACGCGGTGGCTGAACAGCTGAAAACCGCGACGACCGCTGAAGAGTTGCGAGCACTGCTGATGGGCGAAAAGCAGAGTGATGCGCTGAAACTGGATAACGACACCCTGACGCTCGACGTTGCGGCAAGTGATTTAGTGACGCTGCAGGCGCTTAACGCCGGGCGTCTGAAAGAAGCCGGTGCCGTCGATGCAGGATTTGTGGCACATGTCATTAACGACAAGCCGCTGAACCTGGGTCAGGGTATCTGGCTGAATGACTGTGCTGAAGGCAACCTGAAAAGTGCCGTAGCCGTTAGCCGGGCCGCGACGCCGTTTAGCGCTGACGATCAGTCAGTGGCTATGCTGCTGACCGTCGCGATGGCCGATGAACAGCCAACTGCCGTTCTGCGTCGTCTGAGCGCGCTGCTGCTTGATAATAAAGCTGAAAGTTTGCTGAATGCCGATGCAGCCACACTATTAGCGTTGCTGACCAGCGACGATGCGCCAGCAGCCGACGTGCTGAGCGCGGAGTTTGTGGTCCGTAACGAACACGGGCTGCATGCCCGTCCAGGCACCATGCTGGTGAACACTATCAAACAATTTAACAGTGAAATTACCGTCACTAACCTCGACGGTAGCGGGAAACCGGCCAATGGCCGTAGCCTGATGAAAGTGGTTGCACTCGGGGTGAAGAAAGGCCATCGCCTGCGCTTCACCGCCCAGGGCGAAGACGCGCAGGTAGCGCTCAACGCGATTGGTGAAGCCATCGCTTCCGGTCTGGGGGAGGGCGCGTAATGAGCAGACGTGTAGCTACAATCACCCTCAATCCGGCCTATGATCTTGTTGGGTTTACCCCGGAAGTAGAACGTGGCGAAGTGAACCTGGTGCGTACCACCGGTCTGCATGCGGCGGGTAAGGGCATTAACGTTGCCAAGGTGCTGAAAGATCTCGGTATCGATGTGACCGTCGGCGGCTTCCTGGGGAAAGACAACCAGGATGGTTTCCAGCAGCTGTTCAGCGAGCTGGGCATTGCCAACCGTTTCCAGGTGGTGCAGGGCCGAACCCGTATCAATGTCAAACTGACGGAAAAAGATGGCGAAGTGACTGACTTTAACTTCTCCGGTTTCGATGTCACCCCCGGCGATTGGGAACGTTTCGTCAACGATTCGCTCTCCTGGCTGGGCCAGTTCGATATGGTCTGCGTCAGCGGCAGTCTGCCTGCGGGCGTCAGCCCGGAAGCGTTCACCGACTGGATGACGCGTCTGCGCAGCCAGTGCCCGTGCATCATTTTCGACAGCAGCCGTGAAGCGTTGGTGGCGGGTCTGAAAGCCGCGCCGTGGCTGGTGAAACCGAACCGTCGCGAGCTGGAAATCTGGGCCGGTCGCAAGCTGCCAGAAATGAAAGACGTGATTGAAGCCGCGCACGCACTGCGCGAACAGGGCATTGCTCATGTGGTGATTTCACTCGGTGCCGAAGGCGCATTGTGGGTCAACGCATCCGGCGAATGGATTGCAAAACCACCGTCAGTTGAAGTGGTCAGCACCGTTGGTGCCGGAGATTCGATGGTTGGCGGCCTGATTTACGGCCTGCTGATGCGTGAATCCAGTGAACATACCTTACGCCTGGCAACCGCCGTCGCCGCACTGGCCGTCAGTCAGAGTAACGTAGGCATTACCGATCGTACCCAGTTGGCCGCGATGATGGCGCGCGTTGACTTACAACCCTTCAATTGACAGCAGGAGAGGCATAATGAAAACGCTGCTGATTATCGACTCCGGGCTCGGACAGGCGCGCGCCTATATGGCGAAAACCCTGTTGGGCGCGGCGGCTGCAAAAGCCCGTCTTGAGATTATCGACAACCCGAACGACGCTGAACTGGTGATTGTTCTTGGCGCTGCGCTGCCCGCTGATAGCGCGCTGAACGGCAAACAGGTTTACCTCGGCGATGTGAATCGTGCGGTGGCGCACCCGGAACTGTTCCTTGGTGAAGCCAAATCGCACGCGGCACCGTACGTGACCCCTGCGTCAATTGCGCCGGTAGCGAAAAGCGGTGCCAAACGCATCGTGGCCGTTACCGCGTGTCCAACCGGTGTGGCGCACACCTTTATGGCGGCTGAAGCCATCGAAACCGAAGCCAAAAAACGCGGCTGGTGGGTGAAGGTTGAAACCCGCGGTTCCGTCGGGGCTGGCAATGCCATCACCCCGGAAGAAGTGGCTGAAGCAGACCTGGTTATCGTCGCGGCAGACATCGAAGTAGACCTGGCGAAATTTGCGGGTAAACCGATGTACCGCACTTCTACCGGTCTGGCGCTGAAGAAAACCGCGCAGGAGCTGGATAAAGCGGTAGTGGAAGCTCAGCCGTACCAGCCGTCAGGTAACGTCCAGACAGCGCAGGAAGGTAAGAAAAAAGGCGGCGGAGCTTACAGCCACCTGCTGACCGGCGTGTCGTACATGCTGCCGATGGTGGTAGCGGGCGGTCTGTGTATCGCGCTGTCTTTCGCCTTCGGTATCACAGCCTTTAAAGAAGAGGGCACGCTGGCGGCGGCGCTGATGCAAATCGGTGGTGGTTCCGCATTCGCCCTGATGGTGCCCGTGCTGGCCGGTTACATCGCTTTCTCGATTGCTGACCGTCCGGGTCTGACGCCGGGTTTGATTGGCGGTATGCTGGCAGTCAGCACCGGGTCTGGTTTTATCGGCGGTATCATTGCGGGTTTCCTTGCAGGTTACGTGGCGAAGATGATCAGTACCAAACTGAAGCTGCCGCCAAGCATGGAAGCGCTGAAGCCGATTCTGATTATCCCGCTGCTCTCAAGCCTGGTTGTCGGCCTGGGGATGATTTACCTGATTGGTAAACCGGTCGCGGGTATTCTGGAAGGTCTGACCCACTGGCTGCAAACCATGGGCACCGCCAACGCGGTTCTGCTGGGTGCGATCCTCGGCGGTATGATGTGTACCGACATGGGTGGCCCGGTGAACAAAGCGGCTTATGCCTTTGGCGTCGGTCTGCTGAGTACGCAAACTTATGCCCCAATGGCAGCGATTATGGCGGCAGGTATGGTGCCACCGCTGGCACTCGGTCTGGCGACCCTTGTGGCGCGTCGTAAGTTCGACAAAGCGCAGCAGGAAGGTGGGAAAGCGGCGTTGGTGCTCGGCCTGTGCTTCATCACCGAAGGTGCTATCCCGTTTGCGGCGCGCGACCCAATGCGTGTTCTGCCTTGCTGTATCGTCGGCGGCGCGATCACCGGTGCCATCTCGATGGCGGTGGGCGCGAAACTGATGGCACCACACGGCGGTCTGTTTGTGCTGCTGATCCCTGGCGCAATCACCCCGGTGCTTGGCTACCTGTTGGCGATTGTGGTCGGTACGCTGGTGGCAGGTCTGTCTTACGCGGTGCTGAAGCGCCCGGAAGCGGAAGCCGTTGCGAAAGCGGCATAACGGTAAGTGATTAAAAGAAAAGGGCCGACATTGTCGGCCCTTTTGTCGTTTATGCCGCAGCCTCTTCGGTCTGCTGCGCTTTCAACCAGGCGATTTCTTCAGCCCAGATATCGGGGTTCACGGTTTCCAGTACCATCGGGATCCCGTCGAAGCGGCTGTCCTGCATGATCCAGCGGAACGCATCGTGTCCGATATTTCCTTCACCTAAGCTGTGGTGGCGGTCAACGCGGCTGCCGAAGGCGCTTTTGGCGTCATTCAGGTGCATCCCGCGCAGGTATTTAAAGCCCACGATGCGCTCAAATTCGGCGAAGGTTTTTTCACACTCCTCCGCGCTGCGCAGGTCATAGCCTGCCGCAAAGGCGTGACAGGTATCGATACACACCCCCACGCGCGATTTGTCTTCCACGCCATCAATAATTGCCGCCAGATGCTCAAACTCGAAGCCGAGATTGCTGCCCTGACCGGCGGTGTTTTCAATCACCGCAGTCACGCCTTCAGTCTGGGCAAGCGCGATGTTAATGGATTCGGCAATGCGCGCCAGACACTCGTCGACCGGGATTTGCATCAGATGGCTGCCCGGATGGAAATTCAGCAGCGTCAGCCCTAACTGTTGGCAGCGGGTGAGTTCATCCACAAAGGCTTCGCGGGATTTTTCCAGGGCGTCAGTTACCGGGTGACCAAGGTTAATCAGGTAGCTGTCGTGCGGCAGGATTTGCGCCGGGGAGAAATGGTATTTTTCGCAGGCGGCTTTGAAATCGTCAATGACGTCGCTGGTCAGCGGGGCCGCGCGCCACTGGCGCTGGTTCTTGGTGAACAGGGCAAATGCAGTGGCTTCAAGTTCAGCCGCGCGGATGGCGGCATTGGCGACACCGCCGGAGGCGCTGACGTGTGCTCCGATGTATTTCATATAAGAAAAACTCCTGTTAAACCCGCCGGGGGAAGTGCATAGCAAGTGCTAATCATAGCGGGTTAACAGGAGGGGGATACAGTGCTTTATGCCATCAGGGCATGAACGGCTACGTTAATCATGCCGCCGCCGACGATAAGCCAAGCGAACAATACCAGCGCCATCAGCAGGGGTTTCGCGCCCGCTTTTTTCAGGGCGCTAACGTGAGTCGTTAAGCCCAGAGCAGCCATCGCCATCGCCAGCAGTACGGTATCCAGCGTGACCAGCATATCAACAACCGCTTTCGGCAGCAGGTGGAAGGAGTTGAAGATAGCCACCACGATGAACAGGATAGCGAACCACGGAATGGTGATTTTACTCTTTTCTCCACTGCCCGCAGGGGCCAGCTGTTTCACTCGCGCCGCCAGAATCAGCAGGAACGGTGCCAGCATCATTACGCGCAGCATTTTGGCAATCACCGCCGCGTTTTCCGCTTCTGGGCTGATGGCATGACCAGCGGCAACAACCTGTGCTACTTCATGCATCGTGGAGCCAATATAAATGCCGTAGGTCTCCGGGCTGAACCAGTGGGCCAGCACCGGGTACATCGCCGGATAGAGGAAAATCGCAATCGTACCGAAGATAACCACGGTGGCTACCGCCACGGTGACTTTGCTGGATTCGGCTTTCAGTACGGGCTCGGTAGCCAGAACCGCCGCTGCGCCACAAATGCTGCTCCCCGCGCCAATCAGCCAGCTGGTGTGTTTATCCAGACCAAACACTTTCTGACCGAGGAACGTCGCCAGCAAAAAGGTACTGGTGAGCGTCAGGACGTCAATCGCAATTCCGCTGAAGCCGACGTCAGCAATTTGCGAAAACGTCAGGCGAAAGCCATACAGAATAATGCCCAGACGCAGTAAATGCTGTTTGGCGAACAGAACGCCGCCGTCGCAGCGCTGCCAGATTTTGGGGTAAACCGTATTGCCAAGCACCATGCCGAGCAGGATAGCCATCGTTAAGGCGCTAAATCCAGCGCCTGCAATGGCCGGAATGCTGCCGGTCCACAGCGCCAGGCCGGTGATCAGGGCGGTGAGCGCCAGGCCTGGGACAAAATGCGCCAGTGAATGTCGGTGTCTGTTGAGGGTGAGTGCTGTCATAACCTTCTCCTTTATCTGGGTTAAAGGTTACGCCGCGGTGGCTTAAAATTAAAATTGATTATATATTTATAATCAATCTATATATCCGATAAGCAAGAGTCTTCTATGCACATCACCTTACGCCAGCTGGAAGTGTTTGCCGAAGTTTTGAAAAGCGGGTCGACGACCCAGGCCTCGCAAATGCTGTCACTGTCGCAGTCGGCGGTTAGCGCGGCCTTGACCGATCTGGAAGGGCAGTTGGGCGTTCAGCTTTTCGACCGGGTCGGTAAAAGACTGGTGGTTAATGAACATGGCCGCCTGCTTTATCCGCGTGCGCTCGCCACCCTTGAACAGGCCACCGAAATCGAACAGCTGTTTCGCGAAGACAATGGCCACATTCGCGTGTTCGCCAGTAGCACCATCGGGAACTACATTTTGCCGGAGATAATTGCCCGCTATCGTCGGGATTTCCCGGCGTTACCGCTGGAGTTAAGCGTTGGTAATAGCCAGGACGTGATCAACGCGGTGAGCGATTTTCGCGTGGATATCGGGCTTATTGAAGGCCCGTGCCACGCCGCGGAAATTATCGCCGAGCCGTGGCTGGAAGACGAACTGGTGGTGTTTGCTGCCCCGGGATCGTCCCTGTTGACCGGGGATGTCACGCTGGCCCGCCTCGCCGAAGCACCGTGGATCCTGCGTGAGCGCGGGTCGGGTACGCGTGAAATCGTCGATTACCTTCTGCTGTCGCATCTGCCGGAATTTCATATGGGCATGGAGTTGGGCAACTCCGAGGCCATCAAGCACGCGGTGCGTCACGGCTTAGGCATAAGCTGTTTGTCGCGGCGAGTGATTGCCGAACAGCTCGACAGCGGCACGTTGGTGGAGTTGCAGGTTCCGCTCCCGCGCCTGACACGTATGCTCTGGCGTATTCATCATCGGCAGAAACATCTCTCTAATGCGCTGTCGCGTTTCTCACGCTATTGCGAGATTTGACCGACCTGGCGAAGCGCCCCTATAAGGGCTTTACTTATAATTTGCGCGTCATCATGAAGCTCTCTTATAACTGCGCATTTCCACCGGAAGGAACGCAGATCGTCTGCTACAATCGCGCCTCATTTTTTGGAAGGACAGCATTTTCCTATGGTTTCCGAAACTAAAACCACAGAAGCGCCCGCGCTCCGCCGCGAACTCAAGGCGCGTCACCTGACGATGATCGCGATTGGCGGTTCTATCGGTACAGGGTTGTTCGTTGCCTCAGGGGCAACGATTTCGCAGGCGGGCCCAGGCGGCGCACTGCTTTCTTATATTCTTATCGGTCTGATGGTGTACTTCCTGATGACAAGCCTCGGCGAACTGGCAGCATTTATGCCGGTGTCGGGCTCGTTTGCGACCTACGGCCAGAACTATGTTGAAGAAGGCTTCGGCTTCGCGCTGGGCTGGAACTACTGGTACAACTGGGCGGTGACTATCGCCGTTGACCTCGTCGCCGCGCAGCTGGTGATGAACTACTGGTTCCCGGACACCCCAGGCTGGATCTGGAGTGCGCTGTTCATGGGCATTATGTTCCTGCTGAACTGGATCTCGGTGAAGGGTTTTGGTGAAGCGGAATACTGGTTCTCACTGATTAAAGTCACCACCGTCATTATCTTTATCATCGTTGGTGTGATGATGATCCTCGGCATCTTTAAAGGCGCACAGCCGGTAGGTTGGAGCAACTGGACGACGGGCGATGCGCCGTTTGCCGGGGGCTTTGCGGCGATGATTGGTGTGGCGATGATTGTCGGCTTCTCCTTCCAGGGCACCGAACTTATCGGTATTGCGGCGGGTGAATCTGAAGATCCCGAGAAGAACATTCCCCGCGCGGTGCGTCAGGTGTTCTGGCGTATTCTGCTGTTCTATGTGTTCGCTATCCTGATTATCAGCCTGATCATTCCTTATACCGATCCGAGCCTGCTGCGTAACGACGTGAAAGACATTTCCGTCAGCCCGTTCACCCTGGTGTTCCAGCACGCTGGCCTGCTGTCTGCTGCGGCGGTGATGAATGCGGTCATCCTGACGGCGGTTCTGTCGGCGGGTAACTCCGGCATGTATGCCTCAACGCGTATGCTCTACACCCTGGCCTGTGACGGTAAAGCGCCGCGTATTTTCTCTAAGCTTTCCAAAGGTGGCGTACCGCGTAACGCGCTGTATGCGACCACGGTGGTCGCGGGGCTGTGCTTCCTGACCTCGATGTTTGGTAACCAGACCGTTTACCTGTGGCTGCTGAATACCTCCGGTATGACCGGGTTTATCGCCTGGTTGGGGATTGCTATCAGCCACTACCGTTTCCGTCGTGGTTACGTGATGCAGGGGCTTGATCTGAACAATCTGCCGTACCGTTCGGGCTTCTTCCCGGTGGGGCCAATCTTCGCGTTTGTTCTGTGTCTGATTATCACGCTCGGCCAGAACTATGAAGCTTTCCTGAAAGATACCATCGACTGGGGCGGTGTGGCGGCAACCTACATCGGTATCCCGCTGTTCCTGGTTATCTGGTTCGGCTACAAACTGTCGAAAGGCACTCGCTTTGTACGTTACAGCGAAATGCACTTCCCGGAACGCTTTAAGCAATAAGCACTGTCCTTGAGAAACCCTCCAGTCGGAGGGTTTTTTTTGCCCGGTGGCGCTACGCTTACCGGTCCTACGGTTATTTGTATGCCCGCGCTATACCCTTTTGACATAATTCCTCACAATTGAATTGATAATTGTTATCATTCTCTTTATCATCTTCGCACTTTCAGGATGAAGCCACTCCCCCGCATCTTGTCCGAGGACGTCACGGACCAGGGTGACCAGCCACATCTGCACTTTTTTTATTTGGTTGTTGTTTCACCTCATGGAGATTGGAAATGTTCAGGTTAAATCCTCTTGTTCGGGGCGGATTGTGCGCATCCGCATTTACGCTGGCGCTGCCGGTAATCGCCGCCAGTGATGCTGAAACCATGGTGGTGACAGCCGCCTCGACGGAGCAAAGCGTCAAAGACGCGCCCGCCAGCATCAGCGTGATCACCCAGCAGGATCTTCAGCGCCGTCCGGTGCAGAATCTGAAAGACGTATTACAGGACGTGCCGGGCGTACAGCTCACCAACGAAGGTGATAACCGCAAGGGCGTCAGCCTGCGTGGGCTCGACAGCAGCTACACCCTGATTCTGGTGGATGGTAAGCGCGTCAACTCCCGCAATGCGGTATTCCGTCATAACGATTTTGACCTCAACTGGATCCCGGTGGATGCCATCGAACGTATCGAAGTGGTGCGCGGGCCGATGTCTTCCCTGTACGGGTCCGATGCGCTGGGCGGAGTGGTGAACATCATCACTAAAAAAATCGGCCAGAAATGGCACGGCTCACTGACTGCTGATTCCACCCTTCAGGAACATCGCGATCGCGGCGATACCTACAACGGCCAGTTCTTCACCAGCGGTCCGCTGATTGACGGCGTACTGGGCATGAAGGCCTACGGTAATCTGTCCAAACGTGAAAAAGATGAGCAGCAAAAGTCCTCTACCTCCAGCACCGGGGAATCACCGCGCATCGAAGGCTATACCAGCCGCGACGGTAACGTAGAGTTCGCCTGGACGCCGAACGACAATCACGATTTCACCGCAGGCTACGGTTTCGACCGCCAGGACCGTGATTCTGATTCGCTGGATAAAAACCGCCTCGAGCGCCAGAACTACTCCTTAAGCCACAACGGGCGCTGGGATGTGGGTAACAGCGAGCTGAAGTTCTACGGCGAAAAAGTCGATAACAAAAATCCAGAACAGGCCGGGGTGATTACCTCTGAAAGCAATTCCATTGATGGTAAATACGTCCTCCCGCTGGGGGCGATTAATCAGCTGATCACCGTCGGCGGCGAATGGCGACATGATAAGCTCGAAGATCCGGTCAACCTGAAGGGCAGCGGCAGCACGTCTGCCAGCCAGTACGCGCTGTTTATTGAAGACGAATGGCGCATCTTTGAACCGCTGGCGCTGACCACTGGCGTGCGTATGGATGAGCACCAGACCTATGGCGACCACTGGAGCCCGCGTGCGTATCTGGTCTACTCCGCGACCGATACCGTGACCGTCAAAGGTGGCTGGGCGAACGCCTTTAAAGCGCCTTCATTGCTGCAACTCAGCCCGGACTGGACAACGAATTCTTGTCGCGGATCCTGCCAAATTGTCGGTAGCCCGGATCTGAAACCCGAAACCAGCGAAAGCTATGAGCTCGGCATTTATTACGCCGGGGAAGAGGGCTGGCTGGAAGGCGTGCAGGGCAGCATCACCGCCTTCCAGAATGACGTCGACGATCGGATCAGCGTCAGCCGTACCGCGAACGTCAATCAGGCCAAAGACTACCCGAACTTCGTTGGACTCAATCCCGACGGCAAGCCAATTTTCAGCTATTACAACGTCAACAAGGCGCGGATTCGCGGCCTCGAAACCGAGCTGAAATTCCCGCTGGCGGAAGACTGGAAAGTGACGCTGAACTACACCTATAACGACGGGCGTGATATCAGCGACGGCGGCAATAAACCGCTGTCTGAGCTGCCGTTCCACACCGCTAACGGCGTAGTGGACTGGCAGGCAAGTGAAGACTGGTCGTTCTATATGCAGGCGAACTACAGCGGTGAGAAGCGCGCGATTGCTACCAACGGCCCAACGCCGGGTGGGTATGTTATCTGGAATACCGGTGGCGGGTGGCAGGCAACAAAAAACGTTAAGCTGCGTGCCGGGGTGATGAACCTGCTGGATAAAGATCTCAGCCGCGACGATTACAGCTACAACGAAGACGGCCGACGCTACTTTGTGGCGGTGGATTACCGCTTCTGATAGCAAACTGCCGGGCGGCACTGCGTTCGCCCGGCCTACAGCCTTTGTTGGCCCGGTAAGCGTTACGCCACCGGGCGACAGACGGGCGTTACTTCACCAAATGCTGCGCATGGAAGCGCAAATGATCCTCAATAAAAGAGGCGATAAACCAATAGCTGTGATCAAACCCGGATTGGATCCGC
This sequence comes from Scandinavium lactucae, assembly GCF_033843265.1. Classification (NCBI taxonomy): domain Bacteria; kingdom Pseudomonadati; phylum Pseudomonadota; class Gammaproteobacteria; order Enterobacterales; family Enterobacteriaceae; genus Scandinavium; species Scandinavium lactucae. Next base: position 115,315 of record NZ_JAWXRD010000030.1, on the reverse strand, counting down.
AGGGTCAGCGGCCACTGGCTCTGACGGGCGGCTTCGGCCAGCACCGCAGGCTGGAGCTGATCGGCCAGGAACTGATCGGTATCGCCCTGATCGATCAATGTTGGAATGGCGCTGGCCGGATCGCTTTTCAGCATCAGCGCACAGCTGTCCCACGCTTCCCACATCGCTTTGTCATCGCCCAGATAGGCGCTAAACGCTTTCTGCCCCCAGGGTACACGGGTCGGGTTCACGATCGGCGCAAAAGCTGACACGCTGGTATATTTCCCCGGATTTTTCAGCGCCAGAATTAACGCCCCGTGGCCGCCCATCGAGTGGCCGCAAATCGCGCTGCGCTCGGCAACATTAAACTGGGCCTGCACCAGCGCCGGCAGTTCATCACGCAGATAATCGTACATGCGATAATGCGTTGCCCACGGTGCCTGCGTGGCGTTGAGATAAAAGCCCGCCCCTTTCCCGAGATCGTAATTATCGTCGTCGGCGACGTCATCCCCGCGCGGGCTGGTGTCTGGCATCACCAACACAATTCCCAGTTCGGCAGCCACGCGCTGCGCCCCGGCTTTAGTGGCGAAATTCTCGTCGGTACAGGTCAGGCCCGATAACCAGTAGACCACCGGCGGCGGCGTAGTATCGCGCGGCGGTGGCAGAAAAATGCTGAACGTCATGGCGCAGTTCAGGGTGGTGGAGTCGTGTCGCCAGCGTTGCTGCCAGCCGTCAAAACAGCGGTGCTCTTCGAGCAGTTCCATGCCAGGCTCCCGGATGAGTGATTGAAAATGTTCTGTTTCATCATACACATCATGCGCAGCGATGAGTAACTTTCACTTCCGCATTGGAGTTACATGCTGCATCATAAACGTAACTTTACATTAACATGTGAGACGAAAATGGCGCTACGTACCGCGCTGAGCGGCTTTGTCATGCTGGTGGTGGCGATGGGGATAGGGCGCTTTGCCTTTACGCCTCAGGTGCCGCTGATGATTGCTGACGGACAGCTCACGCTGACCAGCGCCGGGCTGGTGGCGGCGATGAATTATCTCGGCTATCTGCTCGGGGCATGGGATGCGATGCGCGCCCATCGAGGGGTGGAAGGGCGGTTGTACGCCGGAGTCCTCGGCGCAGTTATCCTGACCTTTCTCTCCGCGTGGGCCGATAACGCCTGGCTGCACGGCCTGTTGCGCTTAGTGATTGGGGCCATGAGCGGGTGGGCGATGGTACTCACCGCGGCCTGGACTAACGAACGCCTGGCGCACGCGGGCAGACCGGGTCTGAGTGCGGCGGTATTTGCCGGACCGGGGGCGGGCATCGCGCTGAGCGGTTTGCTGGCGGTGTACATCCATTCGCAGCAGTTGAGCGCCGGGCGTGGCTGGCTGCTGTATGGCCTGCTGGCGCTGGTGTTGGTGGCGTTTGTTTCCCGCTGGCTACCACGACCTGGTGATTTCCATCGACCGGATGTCAAACCTGAACCGCTGACCTTAACCCCCAATTTGAAACGCCTGGTGTGGAGCTACAGCCTGGCGGGATTTGGCTACATTTTGCCTGCCACCTTTCTATCGCAAATGGCCGCCGCGCGTTTTCCCGGCAGCCTGTTTGCCCAGTTCCTGTGGCCGGTATTCGGCGCGGCAGCGGTGGTCGGCATTGGATTGAGCATTTTGCTTCGCGGGGTCGGTCATAGCTATCAACGACTGGCGATAGTGCTGTGGTTACAGGGCGCTGGGGTATTGGCGGCGTGGCTGGTGCCGGGTATGAGCGGGCTGGTTATCGGAGCGTTGCTGGTCGGCGGTGGTTTCCTCTGCGCGGTTCAGCTGTCCTTACTGTACGGGCGGGAACTCGCCCCACAGCATACCCGTTATATGGCCGGTTTGCTGACCACCGGGTATGCCGTCGGTCAATTGGTCGGGCCAATGACTTCTGCGCTGTCGACCTGGCTTACCCAACGTCTCGAACCGGCGTTGGGTGTGGCCGCCGTCGCGCTGTTAGTGGGCGGGGCGCTGGTCTGGCGTCCACAGCAAGAAAGGTTAAGCCAATTTCAATAATTATCGCCGTGAATACTGGATTCTGTGCGCGGCCTCACGCACAATGAGTGCTCACTTTGCCCTCAGAGTGCAAAGGTCGCCACACCTGCAGGAGAACAAGAATGTCATCATTGAGTAAAGAAGCCGCCCTGGTTCATGAGGCGCTGTTAGCGCGTGGTCTCGAAACGCCGCTGCGTCCGCCGGTTAATATGGACAATGAAACGCGCAAGCGTCTTATTTCCGGTCATATGAGCGAAATTATGCAGCTGCTCAATCTCGATCTCAGCGATGACAGCCTGACCGAAACGCCGCACCGCATCGCCAAGATGTACGTCGACGAAATCTTCTCCGGTCTTGATTACGCTAACTTCCCAAAAATCACCGTCATTGAGAATAAAATGAAGGTGGATGAAATGGTGACCGTGCGCGACATCACCCTGACCAGCACCTGCGAACACCACTTCGTGACCATCGATGGCAAAGCCACGGTGGCCTATATCCCGAAAGAGTCGGTGATTGGCCTGTCGAAAATTAACCGCATCGTGCAGTTCTTTGCTCAGCGTCCACAGGTTCAGGAACGTCTGACGCAGCAGATCCTCACCGCGCTGCAAACCCTGCTCGGCACCAATAACGTGGCGGTATCAATTGATGCGGTGCATTACTGCGTGAAAGCGCGCGGTATTCGTGATGCGACCAGCGCCACCACCACCACGTCGCTGGGTGGCCTGTTTAAATCCAGCCAGAACACTCGCCAGGAGTTCCTGCGCGCCGTTCGTCACCACAACTGATCGTCAAACGGGTACTCAATGGAGCGAAACGTCACGCTGGATTTTGTTCGCGGCGTTGCTATTCTGGGGATCCTGCTGCTCAATATCGCTGCCTTTGGTTTACCGAAGGCGGCCTATCTTAATCCCGCCTGGTACGGGGAGATCACTCGCCGTGATGCCTGGACATGGGCAATTCTCGACCTGTTTGCGCAGGTCAAATTCCTGACGCTGTTTGCGCTGCTGTTTGGCGCGGGCCTGCAACTACTGTTGCCACGCGGTAAGCGCTGGATCCAATCCCGACTTTCTCTCCTGGCGTTGCTCGGCTTTGCCCACGGTTTGCTGCTTTGGGATGGCGACATCCTGCTGGCGTACGCCCTGGTCGGGCTGGTGTGCTGGCGCATGGTACGGGAAGCGCCCAGCGCAAAATCGATGTTCAATACCGGGGTGGTGCTGTATTTGATAGGCATCGCAGTGCTGCTGTTTTTAGGGCTGATTTCCGGCGATGCGCCGAACCGTTCCTGGATACCGGATATCGCTAATCTTCAGTATGAACATGACTGGAAGCTGAAAGGCGGCTTTGAAGCGGTCAGCAATCGCGCGGATATGCTGTCTGATAGCCTGCTGGCGCTTGGGGCGCAGTACGGCTGGCAACTGGCAGGCATGATGCTGATGGGCGCGGCGTTGATGCGCAGCGGCTGGCTAAAAGGCCAGTTCAGCCTGACGCATTATCGTCGGGTCGGCGCGTTACTGATAATCATCGGCCTGGTGATTAACCTGCCTGCGGTGATTGCGCAATGGCAGCTGGCGTGGGCCTATCGCTGGTGTGCGTTCCTGTTACAGGCCCCGCGTGAACTGAGTGCCCCGTTTCAGACTATCGGCTACGCCGCGCTGGCGTACGGGTTCTGGCCACAAATTTGTTCCTCCCGTCTGGTTGGGGCTATTTCCTGCGTCGGGCGTATGGCGTTGTCCAACTATCTGCTGCAAACCCTCATCTGCACCACGTTGTTCTACCGATTTGATTTGTTTATGAAATTCGACCGCCTGACGTTGCTTGCCCTGGTGCCAGCCATTTGGCTGGTGAATATCCTCTTCTCCGTCATCTGGCTGCGCTACTGCCGTCAGGGGCCGGTGGAATGGTTATGGCGACAGTTAACCGCGCGGGCCGCAGGGGTATCCATTTCTAAAACATCCAGATAACGATCTGGATCACAATCATTAACAAAACGGATGTAACCGTTTTCATCTGTGTGACCTTCTTCACGTAGTCCTTGTCATGTCGCTGCCAGAATAGCCACCTTGCTCAACACAGGGGGTGACTGTGAGTTGCTGCCATTTTCGACAGGACGGTGGGTATGATCACCATTCGTGATGTGGCCCGCCATGCGGGTGTTTCCGTCGCGACCATTTCCCGCGTGCTCAATAACAGCCCGCTCGTCAGCCCTGAAACCCGGGAACGGGTGATGAGCGCCGTAGCGGAGCTGGGCTATCGGCCCAATGCCAATGCTCAGGCGCTAGCGACACAGGTCAGCGATACCATTGGCGTCGTGGTGATGGATGTGTCGGATGCGTTCTTTGGCGCGCTGGTGAAGGCCGTCGATACCGTTGCTCAGCAGTTTCAGAAAAACGTGCTGATCGGCAACAGCTATCACGAGGCTGAAAAGGAGCGCAACGCCATTGAGGTACTGATCCGCCAGCGCTGCAATGCGTTGATTGTGCACTCCAAAGCATTGAGCGATGCCGAACTGAGCGAGTTTATGTCTCAGATCCCCGGCATGGTGCTGATCAATCGCATTGTTGCTGGCTATGAATACCGCTGCGTCGGGCTGGATAACGTCAGTGGGGCGATGATGGCCACGCGAATGCTGCTCAATCAGGGACATACTCGCGTCGGCTATCTGGCGTCCAGTCATCGAATTGAGGATAACCAACTGCGTCAGGAAGGTTGGCTGCGTGCGTTAAGCGAGCAGGGCATTGCTGCGCCCGAAGCATGGATTGGCACTGGCTCACCGGATTTACAGGGGGGCGAAGCGGCGATGGTGGAGCTGCTGGGGCGTAATCAGGGGCTTACCGCGGTGTTTGCCTACAACGATAACATGGCCGCCGGGGCGCTGACCGCGCTGAAAGATAATGGGATTGCGGTCCCGCAGCATCTGTCGCTGATTGGCTTTGATGATATCCCGATTGCCCGTTACACCGATCCGCAGTTAACCACGGTGCGCTACCCAATAGTGTCGATGGCGAAACTGGCGACGGAATTGGCGTTAATGGGCGCAGCAGGCAACCTCGACAGCAGCGCAACACACTGTTTTATGCCGACCCTCGTGCGTCGTCATTCGGTGGCGTTAAAGCAATCTGTGGGGGCGATCACTAACTTATAACGTCGCGTGATGTAACCGCTTTCAATTTGTGAGTAAATTCACAGTATCTTAACATTCGCCTGTCTATGATGTCAGCGTTTGTAAGGCTGAAACACTATGTAACGGTGATTAATCACTTTTAGTAGTGCAATAAAGCGCTAAACAATCAATTAAACGCACGTCTGGAGCGTTACCGAACACGGAAGATGATTTTTGGATAAATTTAACTTCGGCGGTCAGTAACAATTCCATAACGTTGTGCCTGCCGACATAAAGCTACCCTGCAAAAAAAATAACCGGAGATACCATGAATAAGAAGGTGTTAACCCTGTCCGCTGTGATGTCTTGCATGTTGTTCGGCGCGGCTGCTCACGCAGCTGATACTCGTATCGGCGTCACCATCTACAAATACGACGATAACTTCATGTCAGTGGTGCGCAAAGCGATTGAGAAAGACGGCAAATCGGCCCCGGACGTACAGCTGCTGATGAACGACTCTCAGAACGACCAGTCAAAACAGAACGACCAGATCGACGTCCTGCTGGCGAAAGGCGTGAAAGCGCTGGCCATCAACCTCGTTGACCCGGCTGCGGCAGGCACCGTCATCGAGAAGGCACGTGGTCAGAACGTGCCGGTGGTGTTCTTCAACAAAGAGCCGTCCCGCAAAGCGCTGGACAGCTATGACAAAGCCTTCTACGTCGGTACTGACTCTAAAGAGTCTGGCGTTATCCAGGGCGACCTGATTGCTAAACACTGGGCGGCAAACCCAAATTGGGACCTGAACAAAGACGGTCAGGTCCAGTTCGTGCTGCTGAAAGGCGAGCCGGGCCACCCGGATGCTGAAGCGCGTACCACCTACGTTATCAAAGAGCTGAACGCCAAAGGCCTGAAAACCCAACAGCTGCAGCTCGATACCGCAATGTGGGATACCGCTCAGGCGAAAGACAAAATGGACGCATGGCTGTCCGGTCCTAACGCCAACAAAATCGAAGTGGTTATCGCTAACAACGATGCGATGGCAATGGGGGCGGTAGAAGCGCTGAAGGCACACAACAAATCCAGCATTCCGGTATTTGGTGTCGATGCCCTGCCAGAAGCGCTGGCGCTGGTGAAATCCGGTGCAATGGCCGGTACCGTGCTGAACGATGCGAACAACCAGGCGAAAGCGACTTTCGATCTGGCTAAAAACCTGGCTGATGGCAAAGAAGCTGCTGCTGGCACCAACTGGAAAATCGAAAACAAAGTGGTTCGTGTTCCTTACGTTGGTGTAGATAAAGACAACCTGGCACAGTTCATCGGTAAATAATTTTAGTTAAGTGTATATCTCCCGTGCTGGAGGGTCAGCACGGGAAAACATTCGCGCAGCCAGGGTTAACTATGGTCAGCAATAAAACAGAATCGTCAGGCGAATTCTTGTTGGAAATGAGCAATATCAACAAGTCATTCCCCGGCGTCAAAGCGCTCGATAATGTTAATTTGAAAGTCCGTCCTCATTCCATTCACGCATTAATGGGCGAGAACGGGGCTGGCAAATCGACATTATTAAAATGTTTGTTTGGGATCTACCAAAAAGATTCCGGTAGCATTATTTTTCAGGGTAAAGAGATAGATTTCCATTCCGCCAAAGAAGCGCTGGAAAACGGCATTTCGATGGTTCACCAGGAATTAAACCTGGTTCTCCAGCGTTCGGTAATGGATAACATGTGGTTGGGCCGTTACCCGACCAAAGGGGTGTTTGTCGATCAGGACAAAATGTATCGCGACACCAAAGACATTTTCGATGAACTGGATATTGATATCGATCCGCGCGCCCGCGTGGGCACGTTATCGGTATCGCAAATGCAGATGATCGAAATTGCCAAAGCGTTCTCTTATGACGCCAAAATTGTGATCATGGATGAGCCGACGTCTTCCTTAACGGAGAAAGAGGTCAATCATCTGTTTAAGATTATCCGCAAGCTGAAAGAACGTGGCTGCGGTATTGTGTATATCTCGCATAAGATGGAAGAAATCTTCCAGCTGTGTGATGAAATTACCATCCTGCGTGACGGACAGTGGATTGCCACTCAGCCGCTGGAAGGGCTGGATATGGACAAGATCATCGCCATGATGGTCGGCCGTTCCCTTAACCAGCGCTTCCCGGATAAACACAACACCCCGGGTGAAACCATTCTGGAAGTGCGTAACCTGACCTCGCTGCGTCAGCCGTCGATTCGTGACGTTTCCTTTGATTTGCGTAAAGGGGAAATTCTTGGGATCGCCGGGCTGGTGGGCGCTAAGCGTACCGATATCGTGGAGACCCTGTTCGGCATTCGCGAAAAGTCAGGCGGCACAATTACCTTGCACGGTAAGAAGATTAATAACCACAGCGCGAACGAAGCCATTAACCACGGTTTTGCGCTGGTGACCGAAGAACGTCGCTCCACCGGGATTTATGCCTATTTGGATATCGGCTTTAACTCGCTGATTTCGAATATGAAGAAATACCGTGGCAAAGTGGGGCTGTTGGATAATTCCCGCATGAAGAGCGATACCCAATGGGTGATTGATTCGATGCGCGTGAAAACCCCAGGACACCGGACGCAAATTGGTTCGCTGTCAGGTGGTAACCAGCAAAAGGTGATTATCGGTCGCTGGTTATTAACCCAGCCGGAAATTTTAATGCTTGATGAACCGACGCGCGGTATTGACGTAGGTGCCAAGTTTGAAATTTATCAGCTGATTGCGGAGCTTGCCAAAAAAGAGAAAGGGATAATCATTATCTCTTCTGAAATGCCTGAGCTGCTGGGTATTACCGACCGTATTCTGGTGATGAGTAATGGTCTGGTTGCTGGCATTGTTGACACAAAAACTACCACGCAGAACGAAATTTTACGTCTTGCGTCTTTGCACCTTTAAGATCAGGGGCTCCTCATGAGTGCGTTAAATAAAAAAAGTTTTCTCACTTATCTGAAAGAGGGCGGTATTTACGTCGTTCTTTTAGTGTTACTGGCTATTATTATTTTCCAGGACCCAACGTTCTTAAGTCTGCTTAACCTGAGTAACATCCTGACGCAGTCTTCGGTGCGTATTATTATCGCCCTCGGCGTCGCCGGGCTGATTGTAACTCAGGGTACTGACCTGTCAGCGGGTCGCCAGGTCGGCCTGGCCGCGGTGATTGCCGCGACGCTGTTGCAGTCGGTGGATAATGCCAACAAAGTATTCCCTGATCTCGCAACGCTGCCTATCCCGCTGGTGCTGCTGATCGTCTGCGCGATCGGCGCGGTGATTGGCCTGGTGAACGGGGTGATCATCGCTTACCTGAACGTGACACCGTTTATCACCACCCTCGGCACGATGATCATCGTTTACGGGATCAACTCCCTGTATTACGACTTCGTGGGCGCGTCACCGGTGTCTGGCTTTGATTCACACTTCTCGACGTTTACCCAAGGATTTATCGCCCTCGGCAGTTTCCGTCTCTCTTACATCACCTTCTACGCGTTAATCGCGACGGTATTTGTCTGGGTGCTGTGGAACAAAACCCGCTTCGGTAAAAATATCTTCGCTATCGGCGGTAACCCGGAAGCGGCACGCGTTTCCGGGGTGAACGTGGCGCTGAACTTGCTGATGATTTACGCGCTGTCCGGGGTGTTCTACGCCTTCGGCGGGATGCTGGAAGCGGGCCGTATCGGTTCCGCCACCAACAACCTCGGTTTTATGTATGAACTGGATGCGATTGCTGCCTGCGTGGTGGGCGGGGTGTCATTCAGCGGCGGTGTCGGCACCGTGGTCGGCGTGGTGACCGGGGTTATCATCTTCACCGTTATCAACTACGGCCTGACCTACATCGGGGTGAACCCGTACTGGCAGTACATTATCAAGGGCGCGATCATCATCTTCGCCGTAGCCCTTGACTCCCTGAAGTACGCCCGTAAGAAGTAATTTCTGGTGTAGCAGCGATAAAACCCGCCGTGAGAATGGCGGGTTTTTTTATAGCTATGTTTTATGAAAAACGTATTTATTAGTTTAAAAATAAATGCGAAGTATATTTAAAAATAAACAATTCACACTTCAGTTTGTATTTTTACTTTTGGAAAAGAATCAGCGTGAATACGCGTTTATATTGCCACGCGAATAATGTTAACATCCCTTCGATTATCGGGTTGTATTGCTCTGGGAAAGCAAACAGCAGTGTCGAGTGTGAATTAAGCATTGAGTGATGAATGAAATACAGTGAACTAATTGTAAAAGAATGGCTGGAATTTTCCGGAATGCTTCCTGAATTGGTGTCGGTCCAACTTATTGGAATGACCGAAGAAAAAGCCGAAGAGTTAGCTGAAGAATTTTATCGCATCATGCTGGACGACCCGTATGCTGCCAGATTCATCAGTCCGGACGTTGTCCAGGCGCGACTTCGCCATTCAATGCAGCAATGGATAATCAGTACGCTGACCCTCAAAGGAGACGCACTGTTGGCATTTGCAGGGCGTCAGTACGATATAGGGAATATTCACTCGCGAGTGGGGATCCCGGCAAGTCTGGTTCTAAAAGGGATGCGAATCATTACCCAATCGATGCTGACGTATATTCAGTCTCTGCCACTAGATTCACGGGTGAGTATTTTGATGCAGAAATACGTTTCGGTGTCGATTCAAATTGCCAGTGAACTGATGACCTATGCCTATGAAAACTATCAGCTCAATGAGGCCAAAAACGAAGAGTCATATCGGTTATATAATCTGATTGGTAATCCAGAACTTGAAAGAGGGAAACAACAGGCAGCCCTGTTCAATTGGGAGAATGGTCTGATCTACGCCCTGGTGTCTCGCACCAATAATATTGAATCCTATTTGTTGAACGATTCGGAGTTCGGCCTGTGGTTCCGCCATAAGTGCGGCCAGTACTTTGGTCAGCAGCCTGAGATCGACAAAATAGGTCAATTGATTGAAGACATCGATGGTATGTTGAAAAAAGACGTGGACGGCGAAGGTAACGAACTGGAACTGATTCAGTCGCTGCTGAGCGATATCCGTGCCAAGACAATGATTATCAATAATTTATTTTCTTCGCTGTTCGACGATGCCAGCCGCCTTGAAAGTGGCAAAGACGCGCTAACCAAGTTGCTCAATAGACGTTTTATGTCAACGATCCTCAAGCATGAGGTGAAGCTGGTGATGGCTAACGGGCGAAATCTGTCAGTGGTCATGCTCGACGTCGATCACTTCAAAAAAGTGAATGATACCTGGGGCCACTCGGCAGGTGATGATGTGTTACGCCATGTTGCGACGATCCTGACTGACAGCACCCGCCCGAATGATTACGTTTTCCGCTACGGTGGCGAAGAATTTATGATTGTTTATCTCGAGTTCAATCCACACCAGACCTTGAGCTTTGTGGAAGCGATTCGGGAAAAAATCCACAGCACGCCGTGCGAGATGCCGGATGGACACATGCTTCAGGTCAGCGCCTCATTTGGTGTGAGTCATTTCCGTGGTCATCCGGATTACCAACAGATGGTCGATGAAGCGGATATGGCGCTGTATGACGCCAAAAACAGCGGCCGCAATCGGGTGGTTGAATTTGCCAGGAAGCGTTAGCAATTCAGCCCTAAGGGGAATTCTGCAATTCCAGAAGCTGGTCCGGAAGTACGGCTGGATAGCCCTGGGCATCATCCGGCACCTGATACGGGGAAGGGATGGGTACCAGCGGGCCTAAGAAACGCGGTTCACGTTTGAAGAGGTACAGATCAGCCAGCGCCCCGAAACGTGCGCCAAATTCACGCCCGCGCACACTCCACATATTTTTTGGTGAGGGTACGGCGTAACACTGCGCCTGAATGCCCATATGCAGGGCGATAAACAGCGCGCGCTCGCAGTGGAAACGCTGGGTGATGATGATGAAGTCGTTAGTGTCGAACACTTTGCGCGTGCGCACGATGGAGTCCAGAGTGCGGAACCCGGCGTAATCGAGCACGATATCCGCGGGATCAACACCACCGGCAATCAAATCTTTGCGCATGGTCATCGGTTCGTTATAGCTTTGCAGCGCGTTGTCACCGCTCAGCAGCAGGTAATTCACTTTGCCGCTGTTATAGGCGTTCAGCGCACCCTGAATGCGATAGCGATAATACTGATTGATAACCCCGGTGCGGTAATACTTGGCGGTGCCGAGCACCACCCCGACCTGACGGTAGGGCAAATCCTGTAGTTCATCATAGATATACGGGGCAGTTTTCCAGCTCATCCAGCGGTCGAGGCCCAGTACGGTCAACAGCAGCAGGCCTACCAGGACTAACAGGCTGTATAACACGCGCTTTAACATGGACTTGACTCAGTGGTGGATGAATATTGACTCAGGCTACTTTACCCGCGGGGGAAGAGCAAGAAACAGTAGTTTAACTGGGGGGATTTTCATCAGCGCGGGCTGTGAAGCCCGCACCGTGAGATCAGGCCAGCAGCGTGCGGTCGATGTTCTGACAGCCCAGCGCTTTCAACGTTGCCGCGGTGGCATCCCACTGGATGAGCGGCGCATCGGCACGTTCGGCCAGCATCGCGCGTTGAATATCCGGATAGTCATAGCCGTTGAGGCTCAGCAGATTCAGCGCGCCCTGCAACGGCGGTAATGACGGGTTAAATGCCGCGTTCTCGGCATAGCTGCCGGCGAAAATCGTGCCGTCGCGTAATTCCAGCGCTACGCCGGACGGCGATTGGCTGTACGGGGCGTGACAGCGGTTTGCGGCCTTAATTGCCGCCTGCGTCAGGGCATCACCTTCCAGCGCATAGCCATGATCCTGGGCATCCATCAGCAGCGTTTTGATGTCCAAATCTTTCGGGCCAAACGCATCCGGCAGATAGTCTTTCAGCGTATGCGGTTCGCGGCCAGGCAGGTTGATTTGCAGATCAAGCCCGCTGTTGAGTTCATTCATGAACTGGCGGCAGTGGCCGCAGGGCGTGTAGTTCACGGTAATCGCTTTCAGCGCTTTTTCACCGCGTAGCCAGGCGTGGCTGATGGCACTTTGTTCTGCATGAACGGTTTGCTGCATGGTCGCGCCGATAAATTCCATATTGCCGCCGAAATACCAAGTGCCGCTCACCCCACGGGCGATAGCGCCAACGTTAAAATGTGACAGGTCGGCGCGGGCACAGGCGGCAGCCAGCGGTAACAGCGCGAAAGCCAGCGCGTCTTCGTCCAGTCCCGTGGCTGATTTCAGCGTTGAGACCTGCCCGGCGCTCAACATGGCGGGAAAATGCACATCAGCGAGCACCGGAGCGAGGGCTGATTGCAATTCCGCACTGAGTTGCGGGAAAGCAGATTGAAAACGTGGATGCATGGCAATGGCCTCTTACAGGTTAAGGGATGACAGTGTACGGACCTGTTAAGGGCTAATGTGTGATTTGGATCTTACTTTTTATGCAACTTATGAAAATTGACTGAAATTTGTGTGATGCGTCGCGTTATCCGACCACGGCCAAAATCACCGGGAACAGGAAAGGTGCCACCAGCGAAGTGATAATCCCGCAGATAACCAGCGCCAGCGAACTGAACGCACCTTCCTGATAGTCCAGCTCGGCACAGCGGGCGGTGCCCAGGGCGTGTGAGGCTGTGCCCATCGCCAGACCGCGCGCGGCTTTGGTGTTAATACGCATCAGATTTAACAGGGTATGACCAAACACCGCGCCAAGAATACCGACAAAAATCACGCACACCGCGCTGATCGCCGGAATGCCGCCGATGCTGCCGCCAACCGCCATCGCAATCGGCGTTGTCACGGATTTCGGTAATACCGAGGCGGCGATTTCAGGTGTCGCCCCCATCAACAGCGCGACGGTCGTGCCGGTGACCATCGCGACTACGCTGCCGATAAAGCAAATGGTGATAATCGATTTCCAGCGGGCACGAATCTGATGCAGCTGTTCATACAGCGGGTAAGCCAGCGCCACTACTGCGGGCTGCAGCAAATCGTTGAGGATTTCACTCCCCTTGAAATAGTGGTCGTAAGGAATCCCGGTTAGCAGCAGGAACGGGATGATCACCACCATCGCCACCAGCAGCGGGTTCAACAGCGCCATTTTGAAGCGGGCAGCCAGCTTGCGGGCGGCAAAGAATACGGCGAGGGTTAACGGCAAAGACCACCAGATATAATGCATCATTCGTTTTCCGCTCCCTTCTGACCGATCACTTTGCGTTCGCCATGCACCAGATGGGAGCTCCAGCTCACCACCAGGAATACTACCAGGGTGCTGATGGCACACGACACCACCACCGGGCCAAACTGGGCGCGCAGCACGTCAACATATTGCATCACCCCCACGCCAATCGGCACAAACAGCAGCGCCATATAGCGGATCAGAACGTAACAGCCAGGATTCACCCACTTAGCCGGGAGAATTTGCAGCGCCAGCAGGACGAACAGAATTAGCATTCCAATAATGCTGCCAGGAATGGTGATGGGTAACAGCGACGCGATAAAAATTCCGGCGTACAGACAGGCGTATATCAGCACGAAAGCACGCAGGTATTGCCAGATGATATTCAGTGTTTTGCTCATGGTCATAGCCCTTGATGAAACGCATTCATCATACAATTAAACCCTGAAATGTGCTACCGATCACATCATGAATTCTGGGCATACAAAGCATTCCTTTTGGGCACCCTGCGCCGCACACCGAAATGCACCCTAAATCGTTGGTAGTCAGTGTAGTTTATAAGGGGCTTCAAACCAGACAACAACAACGCTACCATAGCGCCTCTTTTTTCTCCGGATACTGATATGCGTGTTCTGCTAGCGCCGATGGAAGGCGTGCTCGATTCACTGGTGCGTGGCCTTCTGACCGAGGTGAATGATTACGATCTGTGCATCACTGAATTTCTGCGGGTGGTGGACCAACTGCTGCCGGTGAAATCCTTCCATCGCCTTTGTCCTGAACTGTTGAACCACAGCCGAACAGCCTCTGGCACGCTAGTGCGCGTACAGCTATTGGGTCAGCATCCGCAGTGGCTGGCCGAAAACGCGGCCCGTGCGGTGGCGTTGGGTTCGTGGGGGGTGGATCTCAACTGTGGCTGTCCGTCGAAAGTGGTCAACGGCAGCGGCGGCGGGGCGACGCTGTTAAAAGACCCGGACCTTATCTATCGCGGTGCGAAAGCGATGCGTGAAGCGGTGCCAGCGCATCTGCCGGTGACGGTTAAAGTGCGTCTGGGCTGGGACAGCAGCGACAGGCAGTTTGAAATCGCTGATGCCGTCCAGCAGGCTGGAGCCACCGAGCTGGTGGTTCACGGGCGTACCAAAGACGATGGATACAAAGCCGATCGGATCAACTGGCAGGCGATTGGTGAAATCCGTAAACGGTTATCGATCCCGGTGATCGCCAACGGTGAAATCTGGGACTGGCAAAGCGCCCAGGATTGCATGGCCGCTACCGGCTGTGATTCGGTGATGATTGGCCGGGGGGCGCTCAATATTCCAAACCTCAGCCGGGTGGTGAAATACAACGAACCGCGAATGCCGTGGTCGGAGGTCACCGAACTGCTGCGCAAATACAGCCGCCTCGAAAAGCAGGGCGATACCGGGTTGTATCACGTAGCGCGGATCAAACAGTGGCTCGGCTACCTGCGCAAGGAATACGTAGAAGCCACCACGCTGTTCACGACGATCCGCACTTTACAGGACTCTGGTTCCATCTCCGACGCGATAGAACAGTACGCGCAGCATCAGGCCTGATATTACCCCGGCTTACGTGCGCTCAGCAGGAAGAGCATCGGACGCTCTTTCTCTTCCGCCAATCCCGGATTAGCGGCGATCTGCCCGGCGCTCGGGCCCCATTCATCAAGCTGTTCAATGACAAAGCCGGCGGCGATAAGCGCGTTTATCCAGGTCGCCAGCTTGCGGTGCTGTTTCTTCACGCCGTTGGCAAACCAGTTGCTGAGGCGTTCCCCTTCCAGCTGATAATTCGCCACCGGCCAGGTTTTTTGCCCGTCATGTTCAATAAACCAGCCCTGTTTGAGTGCCGCGGTATAAATCGGGTGCTCGGCGGAAAATACCAGTTTGCCACCGGGTTTCAGCGCCTGAAACAGCGTCCGAAACAGCCTGTCGATGTTCTGTAAATAATGCAGCGCCAGCGAGCTGTAGGCGAGGTCAAGGCTGTCAGCGGGAAGCATCAGAGCTTCGAGGTCGGCTCGCTGATAATCAATTCCAGGCACCTCGGTCATTTCACGTGCGCGGGCCAGCATCTTTTCTGAAACATCGAGCCCCAGCACGTGAGCGGCCCCTTGCTGTTGCGCCCAGCGGCAAAACCAGCCGTAGCCACAGCCTAAATCAATTATCGCTTTACCCTCAATTGCGGGCAGCATCTGCTGTAAAGCGAGCCATTCAGGTGCGCCGTCCAGGCCTTTAACCGAGCGGTCAAGGGTGGCATACCCGGCAAAAAACTGCGGGTCGTCGTAAATATTCTGCGTCATACACTCTCCTGTGATGAAGACGTCCGCCCCAACTATAATTTATGCAGCTATTATGGAAAAGCATGAGGGAATATGTCGGGCTATTGCTTTTTCATGGTTGCCACGCTTTCCTAAACGCCTTCTGCATTTTCATATTAAAATGCGCGTCCTCTCAAAAAACAGAATTCCGATATGAAACGTACTGCTATTGTCGCTGCAATGCTCAGTTTGCCGCTGGCTGCCGTGTTGGTTGGTTGCGCGCCGTCACACGATACTGACGGGCCTTTAAAACAGCAATTACCTGCATCTCATGTTGATAATACCCTGCCGGTGGCCCTGCAACATGGCTGGCCGCAAAGCAACTGGTGGCAGGATTATCATGATCCTCAGCTGAATAATCTCATCACTAGCGCGTTGAACAATGCCCCCGATATGCAGGTGGCGCAGCAGCGCATCAGATTGGCAGAAGCGCAGGCGCAAATGGCGCAGTCGCAGCTTGGCCCGGAAGTGAACTTCGGGGCGAACGTTGAGCGCCAGAAAATGTCGGCTGAAGGCCTGATGGGGCCGTTTGCGACCGAAGAAGGCGGTGGCCCGTGGTATACCAACGGTACGCTGGGCCTGACCGCAGGCTGGGATCTTGACCTGTGGGGCAAGAACCGGGCGCTGGTGCAGTCACGTATCGGGATGGTAAAAGCCCGTTCCGCCGAGCTGGCGCAGACACGTCAGGTGCTGGCGAGCAGCGTGGCGCGCCTTTACTGGCAGTGGCAAACCGAAGCCGCCATCAAGCAAGTGCTTGAGCAGA
The DNA here is from genome assembly GCF_033843265.1 of Scandinavium lactucae. NCBI lineage: Bacteria > Pseudomonadati > Pseudomonadota > Gammaproteobacteria > Enterobacterales > Enterobacteriaceae > Scandinavium > Scandinavium lactucae. The sequence goes on along the minus strand of NZ_JAWXRD010000030.1, from coordinate 98,964 downwards.
TTAAAAACGAACAGAACAACATTATCTCCGTCGATAAAGCGCTCTATTCACGCGGCATAACCTCCTCTGTGGAAGGGGCGGAGAACGATATCAACGTCAGTAAAACCGATCAGAACCTGACCCAGGTCGCGGGCAACATGAAGGAAATTGAAGCCCGTCTGATGGCGCTGACAAACAGCCAGGGCAGTTCGATGACGCTGCATCCGGTGGCGCTGCCAGCGGTAAAAACCCAGATGCCTGCGTCATTAGGCTACGATCTGTTAGCCCGCCGCCCTGATTTACAGGAAGCCAATTGGTATATCCAGTCATCGATGAGCGAAGTTGAGGCGGCGAAAGCAGCATTCTATCCGGACATCAACCTGATGGCTTTCCTGCAACAGGACGCGTTGCATTTAAGCGACCTTTTCCGTCATTCTGCCAATCAGATGGGCGTCACTGCCGGTCTGACGTTGCCGATTTTCGATAGTGGTCGCCTGAATGCGAATCTCGATATTGCCGATGCGCAGCGTGATCTGTCCGTCGCAAACTACAACAAAGCGGTGGTCGATGCGGTGAATCAGGTGGCGAAAACGGCCAGCCAGGTAGAAACGCTGATGGAGAAAAACCAACAGCAGCAGCAGGTGATCAAAGATGCTGACCGCGTGGTACAGCAGGCTCAGGCGCGGCTGGCGGCGGGGATCCTCTCCGGTTCGCGTGTAAGCATGGCGAAACTGCCGTCATTGCAGGAACAAATTGATTCGCTGCGCCTGCAAGGCCAGTGGGTTGACGCCAGCATTCAGCTCACCTCCGCGCTCGGCGGCGGTTACCACTACACCGGAAAATAATCCTCCGCCCGCTGACTTTCCTATACTTACCTCCTGGGTCAACGCCAGGAGGTTCCCATGACAACAAAAGTTGCGGTCGTTACCGCATCCGATTCCGGAATTGGTAAGCAGTGTGCGCTGCAGTTAGCGCGGAAAGGTTTTTCACTCGGGGTGACGTGGCACTCTGATGAACAGGGTGCCCGACAAACCGTGCAGGAACTCACGTCCCTTGGCTGTCAGGCGCAGGCCATTCAGCTCGATTTAAGTCATCTCCCGCAGGGCGCACAGGCGCTGGATATGCTGATCCAACGACTCGGGCGCATTGACGTACTGGTTAATAACGCCGGACGGATGACCAAATCCTCGATTCTCGATGTGACGCTGGAAGACTGGCGGGAAACATTTTGCGTAGACGTTGAAGGGGCGTTGCTGTGCTCGCAGATTGCGGCAAGACATATGATTGCGCAGGGCGACGGCGGGCGAATCATCAACATCACCTCGGTGCATGAGCACACGCCGCTGCCGCAGGCCAGTGCCTATACCGCCGCTAAGCACGCACTCGGCGGCTTGACAAAATCGCTGGCGCTTGAACTGGTGAAGCACAACATTCTGGTGAACTCAGTGGCACCGGGGGCCATCGCCACGGCAATGAATAATATGCAGGATGACGAGGTCAAGCCCGGCTCAATGCCCAACATACCGATGGCAAGGCCGGGAAAAACAGAGGAAATTGCCGGGCTGGTGGCGTGGCTGAGTTCGGACGAGGCGTCGTACGTCACCGGGCAATCGTTGATTGTCGACGGAGGATTTACGCTGGTGAATCCGCAATTTCTGAACGAACAACAGGCCTGACGGCGGGGGCGCAGACTGGCTGCGCCTTACTCTTCTGATTCAGCCGACTGACGATCCCGATGCCAGAACCACACCCGCACCGCAATGACCGCAATCACCACCACCATCAGCCATGCCCAATGTTTCAGATGCTGATCGAGATGATGGAGCCACGGGGCGATCACTTCTCCGCCGAGATAGCCGAGCGTAGTGAACAGCAGCGCCCACACTATCGCCCCCACAATATTTAACGGCAGGAAGATTTTCGGTGACAGGCGGCTGGCACCGATCAAGATCGGGCCGATGATGCGAAAGCCATACATAAAGCGACTGCCGATCACGAACAGCCAGGGGTGCTCCTGAATTAAGCGCTGTGCTTTACGAATTTTCTTTTGATGACGTGAAAAGCGTTTTAGCAAGCGACCACCGAAGCGGCGTCCCAGCAGGTACAGCACCTGATCGCCAATCATTCCGCCGAGCGCCACCGAGGCCACCACCAGCCAGAAACGCAGTAGCCCCTGATGCGCTGCCACACCGCCAAGCAGGGTGACTGTTTCACCTTCTGCCATAGAGCCGACAATCAGCGCGGCGTAACCATACTGGCTAATCAGATTATTGATATCCATACAGGTTTTTATCGTCTCCCTGAAATAACACGTCCTTTAAGCATACACCCCTGGAGGACAATCGCCAGGCCACGGCGAAACGGTGCCGGGCTATTATTGTGCTGTACAAAATATAATCTCCAGCGTGGATTATACTTAGACGGTGCCGTAAGAAGCCGTGAAGAGGAGGCTTTATGAATCATGTCTGGGGACTGTTTTCCCATCCCGATCGTGAAATGCATGTTATTCAGAGCGAGAATGAAACTGTCTCGCATCATTATACCCATCATGTCCTGGCGATGGCCGCGGTGCCGGTGGTCTGCGCCTTTATCGGCACCACCCAAATCGGCTGGAACTTTGGCGATGGAACCGCCATTAAACTGTCGCTGTTTACCGGTTTTGCCCTGGCGGTGCTGTTTTATGCCCTGATGTTGGGCGGGGTAGCGGTGATGGGGCGGGTCATCTGGTGGATGGCGCGTAACTACCCCGAAAGGCCATCGCTCAAGCGCTGTATGGTGTTCGCAGGCTACGTGGCAACGCCGATTTTTCTCAGCGGCATCGTGGCGCTGTATCCGTTAGTGTGGTTGTGCGTGTTGGTGGGTGCGGTGGCGCTCTGCTACACCGGCTACCTGCTGTACATCGGCATTCCGACCTTCCTCGGGATTAACCGTGAGGAGGGGATGAGTTTTGCCAGCTCGACCCTGGCGATAGGCGTTCTGGTGCTCGAAGTGCTGCTGGCGCTGACAGTAATCTTATGGGGTTATGGCTATCGTTTATTCTAAGCTAACTCATAACGGGCGTTGATGATTTTAACGCCCGTTATGCAGCATTTATTCATGATTATCCTATGGCACCAGAAACCTCTCACGCGGTATGATGCAACGGCTCGCATTTGTGACTTAAAACATAAATGCCCCCGATTTCATAACTTGCGTAAATAACTACCAGACCTCTCACGATGCCTAAATTTCGAGTTTCTCTGCTCAGCCTTGCGCTGATGCTGGCAGTACCATTTGCGCCTCAGGCGAGTGCCAAAACTGCCGCGACCACCGTCGCCTCACAGCCGGACATTGCTTCCGGCAGCGCAATGATCGTCGATTTGAATACCAATAAAGTGATTTACGCCAGCGAACCGGATCTGGTGCGCCCGATTGCGTCGATAACCAAGCTGATGACCGCCATGGTGGTACTGGATGCCCACCTGCCGCTGGATGAGATGCTGAGCGTGGACATCAGCCAGACGCCAGAGATGAAAGGGATTTATTCACGCGTGCGCCTCAACAGCCATATTAGCCGCAAAAACATGCTGCTGCTGGCGCTGATGTCCTCCGAGAACCGCGCCGCAGCAAGCCTTGCGCATCATTACCCCGGAGGTTATGACGCGTTCATTCGCGCCATGAATGCCAAGGCCAAATCGCTCGGCATGACGCATACCCACTACGTTGAACCGACGGGGTTGTCGATTCATAACGTGTCTACCGCGCGTGACCTCACCAAAATGCTGATCGCCACCAAACAATACCCGTTGATTGGTCAGTTGAGCACCACCAAAGAAGACATGGCGACGTTCAGCAACCCGAATTACACCCTGCCGTTCCGTAATACTAACCATCTGGTGTACCGCGAGAACTGGAATATCCAGCTAACCAAAACCGGCTTTACCAATGCGGCGGGTCATTGTCTGGTGATGCGCACGGTGATGAACAATCGTCCGGTGGCGATGGTGGTGATGGATGCGTTCGGCAAATATACCCATTTCGCCGACGCCAGCCGCCTGCGGACCTGGATTGAAACCGGGAAAGTGATGCCGGTGCCGCCCGCCGCGTTGGCTTATAAGAAGCAGAAAGAATTGCAGATGGATAGCGCTATCCACAGTGCATCGCAGCAGCTCGCCCAGGCTGATTGACAGGCATTGTTGCCCGGCAAGCGCCGCCGGGCGAACAGGCTATTCCGGCAGCGTCCAGTCACCGTCGTTAAGTGGGCGCTGCATAATCAACGTATCACGCCAGTCACCTAGCTTATAGCCGACACTTCGCAGCTGTCCGGCCACCTCAAACCCATGTTTTTTATGCAGCCGCAGCGAACCGGGATTACTGTTGCCATCGCCCACAACCGCCACCATCTGCCGCCACGGGCCCTGCTCGCACAGTTCAATTAGCCGGGTGAGCAATGAACTGCCCACGCCGCGTCCGGTCATGCTGGCATCGACATAAATGGATTCTTCGAGGGTATAACGATAGGCCGGGCGAGGGCGATAGTGGCTGGCGTAGCAGTAGCCAACGATAATCCCGCGATACAGCGCCACTAGCCAGGGCAGGCCCTGTTGGCTGATAGCGAGCATCCGGGCGCGCATCTCGTCGACGGTGGGAGGGATCTCTTCGAAAGAGGCGCGACCGTTTAACACATGCCAGGCATAAAGGGCGGCAATCGCATGCGCATCGTCCGGGCTGGCCTCGCGTATTTCCACTTCCGCGCCGTACAAAACATCTACCGCTGACATGTGACACCCCTTCAGTAGCCGGCCAGAGAAACGTTTCTCTGGCCCTTTGGGCCTACTGTAATCGGAGTTAAGCGCCAATACACTACTACCCCCTTATTTTAGGGGGGCTTCGGCTTCAGTTACGCGGGCAGTATCTTCCGGTGTGCGGCTTTCGCCCCAATATTTCTGCTTACTGGTCTTACCAATCCCGGGGTTCATGCTGTTTGTAGGATCATTTTCACGATAAAACTGTTTTAAGCTGTCCGCAGCTTCATAAAGATGGCCGACATTGTGTTCGGCTGGATATTGTGCGCCGCGCTCACGCAGCAGGGCCAGCATCTGGTCCTTCAAGGCATGGGCATCTACGCCTTTCTTCACAATGTAGTCCTGATGGAATACGTGGCACATAAAGTGGCCGTAATAGAGCTTATGCACCAGCTGACTGTCTATCTCCGGCGGCAGCTGTTCGAACCATTCGGTGTCGTTACGGCGCAGGGCAATATCCAGGGCCAGAATGTCTTCCACTTCGTCGGCATGGACCGCCTGATAACGAATGGCCGCGCCCGCCGCCGCGAAGCGATGCAGAAACGCCTTGCTGCCTTCTTCAGGCGTACAGGCAAAGAATGCACCTTCGGCGGTTTTAAAATAATCGGTCAGCCAGGTCTGCGCTTCATCGATACCATCGCCTGCCATTTTCAGCATCAAATGGTGTTCGTACTGGTTTCGGTAATTTTTCATCCGTTCCGGCAGATGCGCCGGGAAAGCGTGCCCCAGCTTTTGCATAAAGCGGTCGGTAAAGTGCGGTTTAAACAGCGGCACTTTCTCCAGCATCGCGTCGGCCCGGCCTTTGGCGGTGAAGAAGAACGGCATTTTATCGGTGCCGAGTTTGTCGATCATCAGGAAGGTGTCTTTCCCGTACTGCTCCGCGATGTCGTAAATGTCACGGTGCATATACTCTCCGGCCACCGGCAGGTTGGCAAAGTTGGCCAGCATATGACGACGGATCTCGGTCAGCACCGCCGGTTGGTTGGTGCCGATGTAAAATACCTGCTGACGTTTCTCCGCTTCAAAGGTATCAAGCCGGGCGGCGAATACCGCCAGTTTCCCGGCACAGCCGGAGGATTCAAACAGACGATCCGGGTCAGCGTTATAGCGCGCCGGGGTATCGGCATCGACGTCGCGCACGCGGGTGACGTAATCGTGATCGTGGGCGTGGCGGCCGTCGTGTCGCACGTCGCTGTCTTTCAGGCGATCGTCATCGAGCTTGCTGAGAATTTGCTCCGGCGTTTCACCCAAATCAATCCCCAGATGGTTCACCAGTTGCAGTTTGCCGTCTTCATTAATGCGGGCGAACAGCGACATTTCGGTATACGTCGGGCCACGTTGCACCAGCGAGCCGCCAGAGTTATTGCAGATCCCGCCGATCACCGACGCGCCAATGCACGACGAGCCGATCACCGAATGTGGCTCACGCCCCAGCGGTTTCAGCGCTTTTTCCAGCGAATAGAGCGTGGTCCCTGGATACGCCAGCACCTGCTTGCCGTTGTCGATCAGGTGCAGTTTATCGAGGCGCAGGGTGCTGATAATCACAATCTGGCGATCGTAATCGTTGCCGCTCGGGGTGGAGCCTTCGGTCAGCCCGGTATTGGCCGCCTGCATCAAAATGATTTTGTCGGCCTGCACGCAGGCGCTCAGCACCCGCCACAGTTCCAGCAGCGAACCGGGGAAGACCACGGCGAGGGCATCACCGTGCCCGGAGCGGAAGCCCTTGCGATAGCGGGCGGTTTTGGCCGGGTCAGTCAGCAGGTGCGAATGGCCGACAAGGCGGGTCAGTTCAGAGAGAAATGCATGATTATCAGTCGTTGTTGTCGAAGACATTTTCTCACTCCTTGTGATGAGTAAAGTGCGATAAGGCGTTTTTAGCGTGTCTCAAGGATAGCGCTTTGTATGACAATTTTGTGCAGGAATTCAGTTAAAATTCAGAGCATAACCTTTGCTTAATAGCGACATACTGGGCAAACTGCTGTTTTTTGGCAGACTTTTCCAAGATACCCGGACTGAAGAGAGAGAAGAGAAGATGAAATGGCTTTGTTCTGTAGGCGTCGCCGTAAGCCTTGCGCTGCAACCCGCGCTGGCCGATGAAATGTTCGGCAACCATCCGCTGACGCCACAGGCGCGCGATGCGTTTGTTAGCAGTCTGCTGAAGAAAATGACCGTTGATGAGAAAATCGGTCAGCTGCGCCTGATTAGCGTCGGTCCGGACAACCCAAAAGAAGCCATTCGCGACATGATCAAAGCCGGGCAGGTTGGGGCAATTTTCAATACTGTCACCCGGCAGGATATCCGCGCCATGCAGGATCAGGTGATGCAGCTCAGCCGCCTGAAAATCCCTCTCTTCTTTGCCTACGATGTGGTCCACGGTCAGCGTACCGTCTTCCCGATTAGCCTGGGCCTTGCCTCCTCATTTAACCTCGATGCAGTACGCACGGTAGGGCGTATTTCTGCTTATGAAGCCGCCGACGATGGCCTGAACATGACCTGGGCACCGATGGTCGATGTCTCGCGCGATCCGCGCTGGGGCCGTGGCTCTGAAGGGTTTGGCGAAGACACTTATTTAACCGCGATGATGGGTAAAACCATGGTCGAAGCGATGCAGGGCAAAAGCCCGGCGGACCGTTATTCGGTGATGACCAGCGTCAAACACTACGCCGCCTATGGCGCAGTCGAAGGCGGGAAAGAGTACAACACTGTCGACATGAGCCCGCAGCGCCTGTTCAACGACTACATGCCGCCGTACAAAGCCGGGCTGGATGCGGGCAGCGGCGGGGTCATGGTGGCGCTGAACTCGCTGAACGGCACTCCTGCGACCTCCGATTCGTGGCTGCTGAAAGATGTTCTGCGTAAAGAGTGGGGCTTCAAAGGGATCACCATTTCCGATCACGGGGCAATCAAAGAGCTCATCAAACACGGTACCGCCGCCGATCCGGCTGACGCTGTTCGCGTCGCGCTGAAGGCGGGGATCGACATGAGCATGAGCGACGAGTACTACAGCAAATATCTGCCGGACCTGATCAAGAGCGGCAAAGTGACGATGGCGGAGGTCGACGACGCCACCCGCCACGTGCTGAACGTCAAATATGACATGGGGCTGTTTAACGATCCGTACAGCCACCTGGGGCCGAAAGAGTCCGATCCGCAGGACACCAATGCCGAAAGCCGTTTGCACCGTCAGGATGCCCGCCAGGTGGCACGCGAAAGCTTGGTACTGCTGAAAAACCGGCTGGAGACGCTACCGCTGAAAAAATCCGGCACCATTGCGGTGGTCGGGCCGTTGGCAGACAGCAAACGTGATGTGATGGGCAGCTGGTCTGCCGCAGGCGTGGCCGATCAGTCGGTGCCAGTGCTGGACGGGATCAAATCTGCCGTCGGCGATAACGCCAAAGTGATTTACGCCAAAGGCGCAAATGTCACTAACGACAAAGGCATCGTCGACTTCCTCAATCAGTATGAAGAAGCGGTGAAAGTCGACACCCGTTCTGCGCAGGCGATGATTGATGAAGCGGTTGCGGCGGCGAAGCAGTCTGACGTGGTCGTGGCGGTAGTCGGTGAAGCGCAGGGCATGGCGCATGAAGCTTCCAGCCGTACCGAAATCAGCCTTCCGCAGAGCCAGAAAGATTTGATTGCCGCGCTGAAAGCTACCGGGAAACCGCTGGTGCTGGTGCTAATGAATGGTCGTCCGTTAACGCTGGTGCAGGAAGATCAGCAGGCTGACGCCATTCTGGAAACCTGGTTTGCCGGGACAGAAGGCGGGAACGCCATTGCCGATGTGCTGTTCGGCGACTACAACCCGTCCGGTAAGCTGCCGATGTCCTTCCCACGCTCCGTAGGGCAGATCCCGACCTATTACAGCCACCTCAACACCGGTCGGCCCTATAACGCCGACAAGCCAAATAAGTACACCTCCCGGTACTTCGATGAAGCCAACGGCCCACTGTATCCGTTTGGTTATGGTCTGAGCTACACCACCTTTACCGTCTCCGACGTGAAAATGTCTTCCGCAACCATGAAGGCCGACGGCAGCGTCACCGCCAGCGTCGACGTGACCAACACTGGCAAGCGTGAAGGTGCGACGGTCATGCAGATGTATGTTCAGGATGTCACCGCATCGATGAGTCGTCCGGTGAAACAGCTGCGTGGCTTTAAGAAAGTGACGCTTAAGCCGGGTGAAACCCAGACCGTCAGCTTCCCGATTGACGTGGATGCGCTGAAGTTCTGGAACCAGCAGATGAAATATGCCGCAGAGCCAGGCAAATTCAATGTCTTTATCGGCGTCGATTCCGCCCGCGTGAAGCAGGGCGAGTTCGAACTGCAGTAATAAAAAAAGCGCCCCTTGCCGCACGGGACGGTAAGGGGCGAAAGCTTGCATTTCACACTCTTTTTTATTGTTCCTGTTTTCCCTGTATTCCCTTTGGGGGCGAAACGCGGTAACTGCGCGTGTTGCCCGAATCGGTAATCACTTCGTAGCTCACCTTTTCTCCTGCATTCAGCGCCCTGTTCAGCGGCACCGCAAGCGTTGCCTTTGGGGCCACCATCAGCCCACCGATCGCTTTCTGCCGACCGGGCTGCACGCTCAGGCTCATAAACCACGGCGTGGGGTTTTCAATGCGTAACGTGCTGCCGTCGACGATAAAGCGCAGCTGCTGTTCGTCGCGCTCCTGCGGGGCCGCAAGACCTGCCGGGCGAATAAACACCTTCAGACGCAGACGCAGCGGCAGAATCACTTTGCGTGTACCGTCCTCTGCTGGGCGAGTATTGGGCGGAATTTGATAGATATTCAGCCAGAATTGACTCTCCCTGTCGGTCGCCAGCCCCTGACGCGAACTGAGCATCAGCCGCAGCGATCGCAGCTCGCCGGGCAGCATCCTGAACACCGGCGGTATCACCACCAGTGGCGTATGGCTGGTGTCCGGGGAGGCGTTGGGGTCGCCGTTATCGGTCCACGCCTGAATAAGCATCGGCGTTGCGCTGTCATTGGACAGGTTCAGCGACTGCACCTGATCCGCTGAGGCAAAGATAAGCCTTGTGCGGTCGATATTCACCGCCGCACTGGCGGTCGTGGTGGATAAAACCAGCCCCACGCACGCCTTACTGAAAACTGACCACCACCTGTAATTGCGCATTAACCGTACCTGCCGTGACTGTTTGCCCGTTGAGCGCCTCGAGTGAGGCGGTAAAATCGCCGCTCCAGGTATTGACCGTATCGGAAGAGACCAGCGAGGTCAGATCCTGGTACGCATACCAGCCGCGCGCGTTGCCGGTGCCGGTAGTGGCCTTGTCCGGCAGCAGATTCAGCGCCGAGCCGGTGCGGTTATAGATGCGGATCCCGACGCCGGAGGCCACGCCGCTGGTGCCGTAGTGGTTATCCAGCAGCCAAGTTAATCCCCCGCCGGAGGTGACCAGTCCCAGCGTTTGGGCAGCAGCCACCGCCGTGGGTTGATTGACCAGAAAGCCCATGGCGACGTTCGCCGAACTGAGAGTTGATGCACTGGTACTGGATTTCGCGCCGGATTCGCACTGCAGGCTGACGGTGAACGGGGCCTGACTGCTGCCGCCCGATTGCAGGGCGGCGCTGCTGATGGTCGGTAACAGCACCACCGACGGGTAATCTTTCACCTCACACAGCGCCCCGCGCACGTAGGTCACGTTGTTCCAGGTGCTCCATGCCCCGGGCCAGTTACCGTACCAGCCGTAAAAGTAGGAAAGGCTGTCCATCCCGGCGGTCAGGGCGTTGGTATCCAGTCCCGGCCCCTTGAAGGCGATATAGCCGCGCGGTTGGGTGTAGGCGTCTTTATACATATTGGCGGCGCTGACGTAATAGCTGGTGGAGCTGATTTTATACATCTCGTACAGCACGTTGCTGAACGCGCTGGCGGGAATGTAGATGTAGGTCCCGTCCTGATACCAGCTGTCGGCGGTGAGCTGGCGCTGTTTCCAGTAGCGGCTGTAATACTCCCCGGAGCTGAGGTTGGTGATACGCACCGCCACGTTTTTCGCCACATCGTAGTAAGCCCCGTCCACTTCAGTGGTGGTGTACTTCCCGGTGTAGGCGTTATCGCCGTTAGTGGCGTACATTTCGAACAAACTGCCCGCATCCGCCAGCAGGCAGCGGAACAGGATCTGGTTGCTGGAATAAGCTTTATTGGTGGCACTGGTCAGGAAATTGCCCACCGCGCTCGCCAGCAGGGTGCCGGAGGGCTGAAAGTTGCTCCCGCTGTTCAGGCTGATGGTGGCAGGCAGGCCGATATTACCCGAGCAGGTATCACACGCCCCGGTCCAGCTGGCGGCGGTGTAGCCCGCCGCAATCGCCGCTGCGGACAGCGATGAGGTGCTGGTGACTTTAATGCAATTAGCCCACGGCGAGGCGCTGAGCAGCAGGCCGACGATAAACAGAAACGATCGGGCGCAGAAACGCATACCGTTATTCCTTCTCACAGAGTTTATTCAAATGGATGATGTCGGCCTCGCTGTCGAGGTTCAGCTGATAGCGAACGTGGCAGGCCTGGCCAGCGCCATTTCCCCAACGCACCTGCAGCGAACCCGATGCCTCGGCAATGCGGGCGTAAATCTGCCCGCCCTGACCGACCATGCCGATAATCGTCCCGTCGCCGTCGAGCACGTCGGCCCCCATCGGCGGCACGCGGCCATCGCTGGCTTTGAGGTTAATCAGCACCGCTTTGCCTTTCAGGGTGGCGAAGTTCACCCGGGCGATGGCCCCGGCGTAAGGCACCACGCGCTGGCTGCCGCCGGTCAGTTCCGCATCGCTGGTCATGGTGCGGGTGTCGAGGCTGATGTTATTGCTGCGGTACGGCGACAGCGACGGCATGATGGCGTAACCCGAGCGGTCGATCACCGCCCCCTGGCCGTTCTGCACCACCGCGCCCTGCGCCCCTTCGGCATGGATGAGCGCAAAGGTTTCGCTGGCATACGGCCCGAAGGTCAGCCCACCGGGGTGTAAGACCATCGTGCCGGAGGCACCGAGCGAACTCTGTCGGTAGTTTTCACCCTGGTCATAGCTGGCGCGTACTGACCCGATACGGGTATTTTCCTGCGCGCTGCCGCCAAAGGTGCTTGAGCTGCCGCTGGCCCCGTTGCGGTAACGCTCGTAGCCACCGTACATCGACCATGAGAAATCGTTGTGCTCTCCGGCGGAACCGCTCATCGACAAGGTGGATGAGCGGCTCTGGCTCGACTGGTTGTAGTTCATCGCCACAGAGGAGCGGCTGGTGCCCCAGTCAAACGGCACCGAGACGTTCAGGGATACCGTGGTTTCGGTGTACTGCTGCTGGCTGCTGCTGTCCGGCGGGTCATCCACGCCGTTATAGAACCGGGTGTTTTGCCAGCTGGTGCGCTGGCGAGCGACGTTCACCCCGTAGCTGATGCGGTTCCACTGGTTGCTGTAGCCCAGCTGTAACTGGGTAACACGGGACTTATTGCCGTAGTAATCCGCGCTGCTGGCACTCAGGTTTAAGGTGCCATAGTCGGCTAACGGCTGGCTGATGGTGGCCGACAATCGGTTACGCTGTTGCAGGCTATCGGAGTAATAATCGGTGCCGGTTGCCTGTTCGCGACGCACACCGAGCACGTCCTGTAGTTCGCGGAAACCCTGGGTGGAATAGCGGTACGCCGCCAGCACCAGGTTAGTGCCAGAGGTAAAGGTTTTGCTGTAGCTCAGCTCGGCGCGCCAGCCCTGCTGACGTTGATCGTTTTGCACCCGCGCGTTGGACCAGGTGGCGTTCATGCCAAAGGCCCCGAAGCCGGTGGCCCACACGCCGCCCGCCAACCACGCCTGATAGTCTTCCGCTATCCGCGAGCCAACGTTAACAGTGACGCTATTGCTGACCCCGCGTTGCAGAGTGCCTTCGAAGAAATCGTTGTTGACGCTGTAGTACTGCCGTACGCGGCCCAGCGCCAGAGAGTAGTGCCAGTTGCCCGGGCGCACCGAATCCGGTACCGCCGAGTAGGGCACGATAAACGAAGAAATTTTGCCGCTGGCTTCGACCACGTCAACGGTCAGGTCGCCCTGGTTGCGGGTGTTGTACAGGTCATCAATGACGAACGCGCCCGGCGGGACGTTGGTTTCGTAGATGACTTTACCCAATTGACGGATTATCACGTGCGCACTGCTCGCTGCTACTCCGCGCACTTCCGGCGCATAGCCGCGCTTGCCCTGCGGCCACATGCGTTCGTCGGTTGCCAACTTCACGCCGTTAAACGAGAGGCTACCAAACAGGCTGGAATCGGTGTAGCTGTCGCCCACGGTCATGACGCTGTTAAGCGTCGCAATTGGCCGCTGAACCCAGGTGCGTACGGCATTGTAGCGATAGGCGCTGCCGGTCTGGCTGCTGTCGACGTAGCGCAGATTACCCTGATGACGAACCTGCCACAGGCCGAGGTTAGTCCCCGCATTAATCCCGCTCCACAGATACTGGTAGCGGTAATCGCTGTCGGTATTTTCCGTCACCGTGTAACTGGTGTTATGGCGTAAAAACAGTGCCAGTGCGCCGCTGTCCCATTCGGAAGGCGCGATATAACCGCGCGGGGTGCGTACCAGGGCATCCATTGGGACTGATAGCTGCAGGCGTAAGGTTGAGGATTCAAACGCCCAGCTTGCACCGGGTGCCCAGTCTGCCAGTGGGCGACATGCGCCGTCATTTTCCCCCTCAGGCAAGGCTTTCAACTGTGCAGTCCTCATCACCGACGCGGGTAGGCACGGGGCGGGTTCACCGCCGTTTTCCGGTGCGCTGAAGGTAATTTTCTCGCCGCTTTTGACTAACTCGCCGTTGACCCAGATATCGACCAGATAACTGCCCGCAGCGGTGTGCTGCTGGTTGAACTGGCCAATATTTTCCCCGTAGGCAGACCCCTGAAACAGTGCCGGGTCGAAATAAAACGCGTCCCCCCAGACGGGGTGTGCGGTCAGCAGGCCGATCAGTACCGAGAGGCTTTTGGGCCGGAATTTAGCGCCAGTCAACATCATAACTTTCACTCATCCGTGCGCCCTGATCGTTGACCAGCGTGACTTTCACACTGCCATTACCCTGCGGCGCGCTGGCTTTACCGGTGAACCAAAATGTTTGGCTGGCAAACGGGGCGACCATATCGGCGGTCAGGTTTTGGCTGACGCCGTTCACGCGCGCACTAAGATTGCTGACCGAGGCAAACCACGGCGTTGGGTTGGTGATTTCCACCCCCGCGCCTTTTTTCGCGTCTTTCACCGCTTTAATGTGCAGTTTTTTGACCAGCTCACCCGGCACACCGAGGCTGGCGGGGCGGTAAAACAGCTTGATGCGGGTACGCAGCACCACCAGCATTTTGTTTTGCGGGCGATCGCCGCCGAGATTGGTGGGCGGGAACTGCAGGGCGTTAAACCAGTACACCGATTCCCGATCCTGCGGCAGGGCTTTGGATTTGCTAAAGACGATGCGCACCACCTGACCCGCTTTCGGCTGAATCCGGAAAATAGGCGGAGTGGCGATAAACGGTACGACGTTGCTGTCCTGCGGCCTGGCGTTCACGTCGCCATCATCGAACCAGGTCTGTACCACGTAAGGGAAACTGTCGCTGTTTTTAAGTTGCACATCGACGGACGATGCCGTGGAGGCATAGATAATACGGCTGCCCATGATAGTCACGCTGGCCTGGCAACTCATCGCGGTCGCAAAAATCAGGGCCGTGGCGGCGAGCAGCGTGCGGCGTACGTAGCGAAGAGGGTCCTTCAACATCTCAACAACTCCCTGAGGTGAGTTGTCTCCGGGCGATGAGCGACACCCGGAGACAAAACAAACTTACTGGTAAGAAACGGCGTATTGCAGCGTGGCTTCCACAGTACCTGCGGTCGCTTTCCCAGAGGCGTAGTACTGCGCGGTGTAGGAGGCGCTGGCATCCGTTGCCCCGGCAGCCAGTTTGAGGTCGCCTACGCCGGTGAAGCCATCAGTGAGATTGATTTCAGTCCCGGTGGTGTCGAGCAGCTGGACTTCGACGTTACCAGCGGTGCCGGTATTACCGAGGTTGCCGTTGGTGGTGACCTGATTGCCGACGAATACCGTCGAGATTTTGGTCTCATTGGCAGCATCGCCAGTGCAGCCGGTCAGGCCGATATCGAAAGTTACCGGGCCTGCGGTATCACCGCTGGCGGCCAGGTCGGCGCTGCTGACGGTAGGCAGCAATACCACCGGCGAGGTCTGGTTGCCATTGATGGCGACCGAGCACGTTTCATCAGTCACTTCACCCTGGAAGCTGATGGTGTTATCAGACAGGGCCAGGGCATTAGCGGATACCAGCAGAGCGCCAGTCAGAATAGTGAGATAACGTTTTTTCAACATGATGTGTTTCCTGTATGTCCAGTTGAGACTGTCCCGCAGGGACAATAAAGCGATGACTCATGGCTACCTTGCCTGGCTAAGCAGCGGGAATGCGCCCTTAACACCGTCCGGTATCATGTGAGAAAAATCCTAAGATAATTCCCTCAATGTGTAATCATTAACTATTAACGGGTTGTTATTAAGTTTTTAATGCTGATTAATGGATGGGTTAAAGATTTTGTTGGATTAAAATCCTGCGTTTGTATTTTGGTATGTTAAGAAAATGTAGAGTGTGACCCCAAAAGGCGGGTAAAAATTAGGGGCGAGGGGGTGAGGAGGTTTTTTATATCAAAAAACAGTCAGTAGGTTTGTGCCAATAATTGATCTTGATCAATTGTTGTGGGGCGGGAAATAAAAAAGCCCGATGAGTACATCGGGCAAAATGGCGGTAAGGAGAAGGCTTAGTTAGCGAGTAGAGGATTCAACCGGTTCACTCAGACTCCAGCACACCTCCGCTTTGTTATCGCGTAAATTACCGCAGCGCATAATGTACAGGCGCGACAAATCCTGGCTCCATGTTTTAAAGGAGCGGCTTTTTATCACCAGTAGATATTGATCGCTGGTGCAGTGCGGTTTCAGATTCCGGGCATATCTCAGTACGCCCTCTTTAAAGCTCGGCGCGTCATTCGATTGCAGTAAATTATCAGAAATCAATACGCTACAGGTTCCGGCTTCACCAATAAAAACTTCCTTTCTGTCCAGGGGACGGTTGATATACCAGAACCAGGTTGAGGCCAACAGGGTTACGGTGGCAACAGCGACTGAAATCCAGTTAAAGACCAAAGCAGGTCGGGGAAGGGAGGATCCCGACGGCCGGTTGATGGCCAGCGACGGGGCAGAGGCGTTTGTCGCAGGTTCCAAGGCCATGCCGTATCCGTCCTCTAAAACACCAACAGGATCAGGACATTGCTCCACCTCTATTTCTTGCTGGAACATAAAACCCATTTTAGGCACGGTGGTGATTATTTCTTCTTCCATACCTAAATTACGTAGTATTCGTCGTAATTTACTAATGCAATGATTTAGGTTGTTATTACTTGATACCATCCCAAAGTCGTCCCAGACTTTTTTGAATATAATTTCTCGGTTGACTACTTCTCCCTGATGTTGCAGGAGGAGGACTAATAATCTTTTTGTCGGATTTGAGATTTGAACCGGATCATCCTGTTGATCGTGTGCCGCAAGCAATCCGGTGTCAGAATCGAATATAACTTGTTTATTAAAAAGGAATTTCATATTACGGATCCGTATGTCAGTACAATATGCAAACTTGGGTCGTATCAGTGCCCGAAGTGCGTATTACTCCTTTATAGTTAGGGTGGGTTTTAAGAGCGGTTGTTGTGCATTTTATGGCGATGAGATGATTCTTAACATCTTAATTTGCGAAGGACCCATAACTTAGGGTTTTATATCATTTTATAGCCGGTTTGTGGGTGACTTTACGTATCACTGTAAAAAATTAATATTTTTCTATAAAAGAAAAGAAAGCCATTAATAAGTGGTCAAAAAAACGGTTGAGTTATGCGCTTTCTGTCAGGCCTTAGCATCATTTCAGGAAATGACTTATTTTCATGATAAATCGT
Organism: Scandinavium lactucae; assembly: GCF_033843265.1. Classification (NCBI taxonomy): domain Bacteria; kingdom Pseudomonadati; phylum Pseudomonadota; class Gammaproteobacteria; order Enterobacterales; family Enterobacteriaceae; genus Scandinavium; species Scandinavium lactucae. The sequence continues at coordinate 82,242 of NZ_JAWXRD010000030.1, read as the reverse complement.
TGATTCAGGTCTACGCTTTCTCTAACCTCCTGTAAACGCAGGCTTAAGAGGAAAAGAGAATGATCACTAAGAAGATGTGGATAACGGGCGTTTCGCTTTTGGCCGCGCTCAGCCTGCCGTTACATGCGGCTGAACCTGTTAAGGTGGGCTCGAAGATCGATACCGAAGGGGCGCTGCTGGGCAACATTATTTTGCAGGTACTGGACAGCCACGGCGTGAAAACCGTGAACAAAGTGCAGCTCGGCACCACCCCGGTAGTGCGCGGGGCGATTACTTCTGGCGAACTGGATATCTATCCGGAGTACACCGGCAACGGGGCGTTCTTCTTTAAGGATGAAAACGATCCGGCGTGGAAAAATGCCACTCAGGGCTACGAGAAAGTGAAAAAGCTCGACGGCGAACAGAACAAACTTATCTGGCTGACCCCGGCTCCGGCGAACAACACCTGGACTATCGCCGTACGTCAGGATTTGGCCGAGAAGAACAAACTCACCTCGCTGGCTGACCTGAGCGCATATATGAAAAAAGGCGGCACCTTCAAACTGGCGGCGTCGGCGGAGTTTATCGAGCGTCCGGATGCGTTACCGGCCTTTGAAAAAGCCTACGATTTCAAACTCGACCAGAGTCAGCTCTTGTCCCTGGCGGGTGGCGACACGGCGGTGACCATTAAAGCGGCGGCGCAGCAAACGTCGGGCGTGAATGCGGCGATGGCGTATGGCACCGACGGCCCAGTGGCGGCGCTCGGCTTGCAGACTCTGACCGATCCGAAAGGCGTTCAGCCGATTTATGCCCCCGCGCCGGTCATCCGTGAAGCGGTGCTGAAAGCTTATCCGCAAATTCCTGAATGGTTGAAGCCAGTATTTGAAAAGCTCGATGAAAAGACGCTGCAAAAACTGAATGCCAGCATTGCGGTAGAAGGGTTGGATGCGAAGAAAGTGGCCGCTGACTGGCTGAAACAACAGGGACTGGTGAAGTAAGTACGTGCGAATATCCTGTCATAACCGGGTTCTGCTGCTGCTGGTGCTGATTGCACTGGCAGCCGCCGCTCTGCCGTTTGTAAATTATGCTGCCAACCGGCTGGTGTCGGGCGAAAGCCGCCAGCTGTGGCAAATCTGGGCCTTTCCTCCGGCCTTACTGCTCATCATTCCGCTGGTCTTCGTTGGGCTGAGCCTGCTCCCGGGGCGCGGGCCGGTAGCGTTCACCCTCATTTTAGCCCAGACGCTGTTTATCCTATTGCTGTGGAGCAGCGGGAAAGCCGCCTCTTTCCTGGCCGAAACCGGCAGCCCGCTGGCGCGTACCTCACCCGGTAGCGGATTGTGGCTGTGGTTGGCGATGACTCTGCTCATCTGTAGCGATGCGATTCGCCGCCTGACGCCACAGTCGCTGTGGCGCTGGCTGCTCAACGCGCAAATCTGGATTTTACCCGTGGCGCTGCTGTGGTCCGGCGAGCTGGATTCGCTGTCGCTACTGAAAGAGTATTTCAATCGGCAAGATGTGTTTGACAGTGCCCTGCAACAGCACCTGATCCTGCTGTTTGGCACTTTGCTGCCGGGCCTGCTGATTGGCGTGCCGTTGGGGCTGTGGTGCTGGCGTCATCAGGGGCGGCAAACGCGGGTCTTTACGGTGCTCAATATTATTCAGACCATCCCGTCGGTGGCACTGTTCGGCCTGCTGATTGCTCCGCTTGCCGGGCTGGTCAAACATTTCCCCTGGCTGTCGGCCTGGGGCATTGGTGGCACGGGCCTGACGCCAGCGCTGATTGCGCTGGTGCTGTACGCGCTGTTGCCGCTGGTGCGCGGGGTGGTGGCAGGTATGCAGCAGGTCGCAGCCGATGTGCTGGAAAGCGCGTCAGCGATGGGCATGAGCCGCGTCCAGCGCTTCTGGAAAGTTCAGCTGCCGCTGGCGCTGCCGGTGCTGCTCCGTAGTTTGCGGGTTGTGACGGTGCAAACGGTCGGCATGGCGGTGGTTGCGGCGCTGATTGGCGCAGGCGGTTTTGGTGCGCTGGTATTTCAGGGCCTGCTCAGCAGCGCGCTGGATTTAGTGCTGCTTGGCGTTATCCCAGTGATAGCCCTGGCGGTGGTTGTCGATGCGCTGTTCAGCCTGTGGATAGCCTTACTGGGAGGAGAAGCCCATGATTGAATTTCAACAGGTCAGCAAAATCTTCGACGGCAAAGCGGCGGTCAAAAACCTCGATCTGAACCTCAAAGAAGGGGCATTTTCGGTGCTGATAGGCACCTCGGGCTCCGGAAAATCCACGACCCTGAAGATGATTAACCGTCTGGAGGAGCATGATAGTGGCACCATCCGTTTTGCCGGGGAAGATATTCGCCAGCAGCCGGTGCTGGCGCTGCGCCGTCGGATGGGGTACGCGATCCAGTCTATCGGCCTGTTCCCGCACTGGACGGTGGCGCAAAACATTGCCACCGTGCCGCAGCTGCAAAAATGGAACCGGGCGCGGATTAACGATCGTATCGACGAACTGATGGCGCTACTCGGGCTGGATGCCTCGCTGCGCGATCGCCTGCCACATCAGTTGTCCGGCGGGCAGCAGCAGCGCGTGGGCGTGGCGCGAGCGCTGGCGGCGAACCCTGAAGTGCTGTTAATGGATGAGCCTTTTGGCGCGCTTGACCCGGTGACCCGTGGGGCGTTACAGCAGGAGATGCGCCGTATTCATCAACTGCTTGGCCGCACCATCGTGTTGGTGACGCACGATATCGACGAAGCATTGCGTCTGGCCGATCATCTGGTGCTGATGGACAACGGTGAAGTCGTGCAGCAGGGCACGCCGCTGTCGATGCTGACTGCTCCGAAAAACGATTTTGTGCGCGAGTTCTTTGGTCGTAGCGAGCTCGGGGTGCGACTGCTGTCGCTGCGGGGCGTTGGAGATTACGTCCGTACCCATGAACAGATTGACGGGGAACCGCTGCGGGCGTCGATGTCCCTACGCGAAGCGTTATCGCTGTTTGTCGCCCGTCGTCGCGATGCGTTGCCGGTGGTCAATGATAACGGCACGCCGTGCGGAACGTTACATTTCGCTGATTTACTGCGTGGGGAGGATGCCGGTGAAAGCCGTTCGTGATCCGCTCCTGTGGCTGTGTCTGCTATTTATTGCGCTGTTGACGTTGATGCCCTACAGCGGGCCGCTGTTTAGCGCACTGTTTCCCGAACTGCCGCGTCCGCTGTATCAACAGCAGAGTTTCTGGTCGCTAACGCTGGCGCATTTCTGGCTGGTGGGCATCTCAAGCCTGGTGGCAACGGTGATTGGCGTCGGGGCAGGGATCGCGGTCACGCGTCCGGCGGGGCGTGAATTTCGCTCGCTGGTGGAAACCATCGCCGCGATGGGACAAACCTTCCCGCCAGTGGCGGTGCTGGCGATTGCGGTGCCGGTAATGGGTTTTGGTCGCGAACCGGCGATTATTGCGCTTATCCTGTACGGCGTACTGCCTGTTTTACAGGGTACGCTGGCCGGGCTGGCCTCGGTGCCGTCGAGCGTGGTCAGCGTGGCGCAGGGGATGGGAATGAACGGCTGGCAGCGGTTGCTGAAGGTTGAGCTGCCGCTGGCGGCCCCGGTGATGCTCGCCGGGATCCGCACTTCGGCGATCGTCAATATTGGTACTGCGACCATCGCGTCAACGGTAGGGGCCAATACGCTCGGCACGCCGATAATCATCGGCCTAAGCGGGTTCAATACGGCGTACGTGATTCAGGGGGCGGTGCTGGTGGCACTGGCGGCTATTCTGGTTGACCAGACATTTGAGCGTCTGGCGCGGCTGCTCAGCCGACACCACCGCGCACGATAAAGGAGTAACCGGCCAGCATAACGCCGCCAATACCGCCAATGGCCATCAGAACGAAGAGGGTGATTACAGCCAGTTTGGCAGGTTTCATCATGTGCTCCTTATGTTAACCCGGCGATTATATGATGAAGCACGCTTGTTAATGAACCCTTAATTACCGAGCCGCAGCACGTTTAGCCCCTGGTCACGCCACTGCTGCAGCTGTTCCTGCTGGCCGACGGTGGAGCTATCGCCGCACCACACCAGCAGCGTCTGGCCGTCAAACAGCTCCGGGCGCAACTGGTTCAAGGAATGGGCCAGCACGTCCACGCGCCAGCCCTGTTCACAGGCCACCCAGCCCTCCAGCCACAGCCGGGTGGTATCAGTAATGTTCCAGCCGATCACCAGCGCATCGCGGCCCTGACGTTTCCGCGCCGAGGCCATGCACACTGAAATGTAATTGATAAGCAGCCCGTCGAGCACGCTGAGCAGCGCCTGCAATGTGGGTTGAGAGCTTTGCAGCCGCAGCCGCAGCGGGATAAAAAGATGGTTCACCAACGTTTGCGCCGGGTAATCGCGCCCGCGTTCTTTAATCCACAATCGCAGCCGGTTAAGGTTCCCGCCTTGCAGAAAGTGCAGTAGCGTTTCCTGATGCTCGCGCCAGCCGCTTTGCTGTTCGGGCGTGCCTTCACTGAGCAGCGTTTTCACTTTGCTGACCTGCACGCCGGTGTCTATCCAGCGTTTGATCTCGCGAATGCGGTCGATGTCATCATCGTTAAACAGCCGATGTCCGCCATCGGTTCGTTGGGGTTTAAGCAGACCATAACGCCGCTGCCAGGCACGTAGGGTCACCGGATTAATATCACAAAGCAGAGCCACTTCACCTATCGTGTAAAGCGCCATCGATCACCTCAGCTCGCTTATCCCCATCATAACTGTAGACGCTGTTGCGCGAATCAGGAAAATCTGTTGGTTTTTTGTTCAGGAAATCCTTATCCAGGCGCGAAAAAGTGTGATCACTCACAGGTAATTGCGCGTTTTGCCTGAGGCGTCAAGGAAAGTCCTGGGCGCAACGTGTATGTTACGCGCTTTCATGGGTCAGGCGGTCTACGGGTATGTACGAATTTAATCTGGTGTTGCTGCTGCTTCAGCAGATGTGTGTGTTTCTGGTTATCGCCTGGTTGATGAGCAAAACGCGCCTGTTCATTCCCTTAATGCAGGTTACGGTTCGTCTGCCGCATAAGTTGCTGTGCTACGTCACCTTCTCCATCTTTTGCATTATGGGCACCTATTTCGGGCTGCACATCGAAGACTCGATTGCCAACACCCGGGCGATAGGTGCGGTGATGGGTGGCCTGCTCGGCGGTCCGGTGGTGGGTGGTCTGGTCGGTTTAACCGGTGGATTGCATCGCTATTCGATGGGCGGCATGACCGCTCTGAGCTGCATGGTGTCGACGATTGTTGAAGGTCTGCTCGGCGGGCTGGTGCATCTGGTGCTGGTGCGGCGTGGGCGCAGCGATAAAGTCTTTAACCCGTTCACCGCCGGGGCCATTACCTTTGTCGCTGAAATCGTGCAAATGCTGATCATCCTGCTGATCGCCCGGCCTTTTAACGACGCGCTGCATCTGGTGCAGAGTATTGCGGCCCCAATGATGGTGACTAACACCGTCGGGGCGGCGCTGTTTATGCGTATTTTGCTCGACAAGCGGGCCATGTTCGAGAAATACACCTCGGCGTTTTCCGCCACTGCGCTGAAGGTTGCCGCTTCGACGGAGGGCATTTTGCGCCAGGGCTTTAACGAAGAAAACAGCATGCGGGTGGCACAGGTTTTGATTCAGGAGCTGGATATCGGCGCGGTTGCCATTACCGATCGCGATAAGCTGCTGGCCTTCACCGGGATCGGCGACGATCACCATTTGCCCGGCAAACCTATCTCCTCGCGCTATACCCAGAAAGCTATCGACAGCGGGGAGGTGGTTTACGCCGACGGGAACGAAGTGCCGTACCGCTGTTCGATTCATCCCAACTGCAAACTCGGCTCGACGCTGGTTATCCCCCTGCGTGGCGAAAATCAGCGGGTGATAGGCACCATTAAGCTTTATGAAGCCAAAAACCGTCTGTTCAGCTCTATAAACCGCACGCTGGGGGAGGGGATCGCCCAGCTGCTGTCGGCGCAGATCCTCGCCGGGCAGTACGAACGGCAGAAAGCCCTGCTGACGCAATCGGAAATCAAACTTCTGCACGCCCAGGTCAATCCGCATTTTCTGTTTAACGCCCTGAATACCCTTAAGGCGGTGATCCGCCGCGACAGTGAACAGGCCGGACAGCTGGTGCAGTATCTGTCGACCTTCTTTCGTAAAAATCTCAAGCGCCCGTCGGAAATCGTCACCCTCGCGGATGAAATTGAGCACGTGAATGCGTATCTGCAAATTGAGAAAGCCCGTTTTCAGACGCGATTGCAGGTGCATCTCAACGTGCCGTCCGCACTGGCGCATCATCAATTGCCCGCCTTTACGCTACAGCCGATTGTCGAAAACGCCATTAAGCACGGCACCTCGCAGCATCTGGGAATTGGCGAGATCACCATTCAGGCCAGCCTGCATCAGCGCTGGTTGCAGCTGGATATTGAAGATAATGCCGGGCTGTATCAGCCCAATGCAGAGTCCAGCGGCCTGGGGATGAACCTGGTGGATAAACGACTGCGGACGCGCTTTGGCGATGAGTGCGGGATAACCGTCACCTGCGAGCCTGAAAACTTTACCCGTATAACCCTGCGACTGCCCGTGGAGGAGACCGTATGCTGAAGGTGTTGATTGTCGATGATGAGCCGCTGGCGCGTGAGAATCTGCGCATTCTGCTGGAGAAGCAGGCTGACATCGACATCGTGGGCGAATGTGATAACGCGGTGGAAGGCATTGGCGCGGTGCATCGGCTGCGACCCGATGTGGTGTTTCTCGATATCCAGATGCCGCGCATCAGTGGCCTTGAAATGATCGGCATGCTCGACCCGGAACACCGTCCGTGGGTGGTATTTCTCACCGCCTTTGATGAGTATGCGGTGAAGGCGTTTGAGGAACACGCGTTTGATTATCTGCTCAAGCCTATCGAAGAGAGCCGACTGGATAAAACCCTCGTACGGTTACGTCAGGAGTTGAGCCGCAACCAGCAGGATTTATCGGTGTTTGGTGAAAGCCAGCAGGGACTAAAATTCATTCCCTGCACCGGGCACAGCCGGATTTGGCTGCTGCAAATGGAGGACGTGGCCTTCGTCAGCAGCCGAATGAGCGGTGTCTTTGTCACCGACAGGGAAGGCAAAGAGGGCTATACCGAACTGACACTGCGCACCCTTGAAAGCCGCACGCCTCTGCTGCGCTGCCACCGCCAGTATCTGGTGAACCTGTCGCATCTGATAGAGATTCGCCTCGAGGAGAACGGTCAGGCGGAGTTACTGCTGCGGGCCGGGCAAACCGTGCCGGTGAGCCGCCGCTACCTGAAGAGCCTGAAAGAGGCGTTAGGGTTGTAAAACTGGTACACTTCGCCTTTGCCTAATGACAAGTTAAGACGCCATGATCAGTAACGATATCATCCGTAGCCTGCGCTACACCCTGAAAACCAACAACGCCGGACTGGTGCGCCTGTGGGCGCTGGCGGAAGCCGTTGCCACCCCTGAACTCATTGACGCATGGGTGCGTAAAGAAGACGACGCCGGTTTTCAGCGCTGCCCGGACATTATGCTGTCGCTGTTGCTCAACGGACTTATCTACGACAAGCGCGGAAAAGATGAATCCGCTCCGGCGCTGGTTGTCGATCGCCGGATGAACAATAACCTGGTGCTGAAAAAACTGCGGATCGCGTTTTCCCTGAAAACGGACGATATTCTGGCGATCATGACCCAGCAGCAGTTCCGCGTTTCCATGCCGGAAATCACCGCCATGATGCGTGCCCCGGACCATAAAAATTATCGTGAATGTGGCGATCAATTCTTACGCTATTTCCTGCGTGGGTTGACGGTTCGCTTCGGCGGTAAGCCAGAGCCGAAAGCATAAAAAAGGCCGGGAAATTTCCCGGCCTTTTTTTATTTCACCTGCTGACCAGGCTGTGCGCCGCTGTCAGGGCTTAACAGGAAGATATCTTTCCCGCCTGGGCCTGCGGCCATCACCATGCCTTCAGAAAGTCCGAAGCGCATTTTACGCGGCGCAAGGTTAGCTACCATCACCGTCAGACGGCCAACCAGTGCCTGCGGGTCAGGATAGGCGGAACGGATGCCGGAGAAGACGTTACGTTTCTCGCCGCCGATATCCAGCGTCAGGCGCAGCAGCTTGTCAGAACCCTCAACAAACTCTGCATTTTCAATCAGCGCGATGCGCATATCGACTTTGGCGAAATCGTCGAAGGTGATGGTGTCCTGAATCGGGTAATCCGCCAGCGGACCGGTAACCGGTGCGTTCAAGGCTTTCACTTCTTCTTTAGACGCTTCAACCAGGGCTTCAACCTGCTTCATGTCGATGCGGTTATACAGTGCCTTGAAGGTATTTACCTTGTGGCCGAGCAGCGGCTGTTCAATGCTGTTCCAGCTCAGTTCGGTATTGAGGAACCCTTCGGTGCGTTCTGCCAGCATCGGCAGCACCGGTTTCAGGTAGGTCATCAGCACGCGGAACAGGTTGATCCCCATGGAGCAGATCGATTGCAGTTCAGCGTCCTGGCCTTCCTGTTTCGCCACTACCCATGGCGCTTTCTCGTCAACATAACGGTTGGCAAGATCGGCCAGCGCCATGATTTCACGCACGGCTTTACCGAATTCACGGCTTTCCCACGCCTCGCCGATGGTCTGTGCCGCATCGGTGAAGGTTTTGTACAGCGCCGGATCGGCCAGCTCAGCGGCCAGTACGCCGTCGAAACGCTTGGCGATGAAGCCTGCGTTACGTGAGGCCAGGTTAACCACTTTGTTAACGATGTCTGCATTCACGCGCTGAACGAAATCTTCCAGGTTCAGATCGATATCGTCGATGCGCGAAGAGAGCTTCGCGGTGTAGTAGTACCGCAGGCTGTCGGCATCGAAATGGTTCAGCCAGGTGCTGGCTTTAATGAAGGTACCGCGAGACTTGGACATCTTCGCGCCGTTCACCGTCACATAACCGTGCACGAACAGGTTGGTCGGTTTGCGGAAACCGCTGCCTTCGAGCATTGCAGGCCAGAACAGGCTGTGGAAGTAAACGATATCTTTCCCGATGAAGTGATACAGCTCGGCGTCGGAATCTTTCTTCCAGTATTCGTCGAAGCTGAGGGTATCGCCGCGTTTGTCGCACAGGTTCTTGAAGGAACCCATATAGCCAATCGGCGCATCCAGCCAGACGTAGAAATATTTACCCGGCGCACCTGGGATTTCGAAACCGAAATACGGCGCATCGCGGGAGATATCCCACTGTTGCAGGCCGTGTTCGAACCACTCCTGCATTTTGTTGGCGACCTGCTCCTGCAACGCCCCGCTGCGGGTCCACGCCTGTAGCATTTCGCTGAAGGACGGCAGGTCGAAGAAGAAGTGCTCAGACTCACGCATCACCGGTGTGGCACCGGAGACCACGGATTTCGGATCGATAAGCTCGGTTGGGCTGTAGGTCGCGCCACACACTTCGCAGTTATCACCGTACTGATCCGCAGATTTGCATTTTGGGCAGGTGCCTTTCACAAAACGGTCCGGCAGGAACATGCCTTTTTCCGGATCGTAGAGCTGAGAGATGGTGCGGTTTTTGATAAAACCGTTCTCTTTCAGGCGACCGTAGATGAGCTCTGACAGTTCACGGTTCTCGTCGCTGTGCGTCGAGTGGTAGTTGTCATAGCTGATGTTAAAGCCCGCAAAGTCGGTCTGATGCTCCTGACTCATTTCGGCAATCATCTGCTCCGGGGTGATACCGAGCTGCTGGGCTTTCAGCATGATCGGCGTGCCGTGCGCATCATCGGCGCAGATGAAATTGACCTGGTGGCCGCGCATTCGCTGGTAACGGACCCAGACATCAGCCTGGATATGCTCCAGCATATGACCGAGGTGGATGGAGCCGTTGGCGTACGGGAGTGCGCACGTTACCAGAATTTTTTTCGCGACTTGAGTCATAGTGAACATTACTTCCTGCATGTGAAGGGGGTGTCGATATTACCAAAACGCTAATTGTTACGCCATGCGAGAAGGGGGGTTAATCCTTATCAGAAGAATTATTCCCTCCGCACCGCACTCGCAGTTACAATTAGCACTTCCAGAACAACGAAAAAGGAGTCGGGATGAGTTCACAATCCCAGGCCAAATCCCCGGAACGTCTGCGCGCAATGGTTGCGGGCACGCTGGCCAATTTTCAGCACCCAACCCTGAAGCACAATCTTACCGCTCTCAAAGCCCTGCATCATGTGGCGTGGCTCGATGACACCGTACACGTTGAGATCCAAATGCCGTTTGCCTGGCATAGCGCGTTCGAGGAGCTGAAAGAGCAATGCAGTGCCGATCTGCTGCGCATTACCGGCGCGAAAGCGGTCGACTGGAAGCTGTCGCATGCGATTGCCACCCTCAAACGCGTGAAAAACCAGCCGGGCATTAACGGGGTGAAAAACATCATTGCCGTGAGCTCGGGCAAAGGCGGGGTGGGCAAATCGTCCACTGCGGTGAATCTGGCGCTGGCACTGGTGGCGGAAGGTGCAAAGGTCGGTATCCTCGATGCGGATATCTATGGGCCGTCCGTGCCGATGATGCTCGGTGCCGAAGGTGAGCGCCCAACGTCGCCGGATGGCACCCATATGGCACCGATCCTTAAGTACGGTCTGGCCACCAACTCAATTGGTTATCTGGTCACCGACGATAACGCGATGGTCTGGCGTGGCCCGATGGCCAGCAAAGCGCTGATGCAGATGCTGCAGGAAACCCTGTGGCCCGATCTTGATTATCTGGTGCTGGATATGCCGCCGGGGACCGGTGACATTCAGCTCACGCTGGCGCAGAACATTCCTGTGACCGGTGCGCTGGTGGTGACTACGCCGCAGGACATCGCACTCACCGATGCAAAGAAAGGCATTGTCATGTTCGAGAAAGTCGAGGTGCCGGTGCTCGGCATTGTCGAGAACATGAGCATGCACATTTGCAGCCAGTGTGGTCACCATGAGCCTATTTTCGGCACCGGTGGCGCAGAACGTCTGGCGCAGCAGTATCACACCCAACTGCTAGGGCAGATGCCGCTGCACATCAACCTGCGCGAAGATCTCGACCGGGGTACGCCAACGGTTGTGGCGCGTCCCGACAGCGAATTCACCACGCTCTACCGCCAGCTGGGGGGTCGTGTTGCCGCGCAACTTTACTGGCAGGGCGAAGTCATTCCGGGTGATATCGCCTTCCGCGCCGTGTAAGACGTTGCCCGCAGTCCCCGAAAGCCACCGCCCGGTGGCTTTTTTTATGCGATAGGCTGCAACCCCTGCGGGGTGTTCAGCCAACGCGGGGCCAACATGGTATCGGTCATAAAACAGGTCAGTTCATAGAGCAGGCCCTGCAATGTTTCCTCCACGCTCAGGCTCAGCGGATTACCCGAGAGCAGATGGCTCAGCGCCAGACAATACTCACACAGCAACTCCGTTTCGGTATCCATCACCGGCTCGGTACTGGGCATCTCGTTGACGGTGAACTGGGCGATGAGGTTATCGGGGATCGGGTCGAGCAGCGTGGGTTGAAGCTGCGTCAGGCACTCGTGCAGACGCTGATACAGCTCATGCTGGGTCTGCATATGCTCAGCTTCCAGCGCGCTGGCGGCAAGATTTTCGCAGTGCTCTGCCACCTCGGTAAAATCGGTTTCAGGCTCGACGTTGACGAAAAGTAAAGGGTGAGTCCAGACGGCGGTCGCTTCCATGATGATGTCTCCAGAATTAAACAATGGCTGGTTATTTATACAGTGCATTGTAATCCCTGAGAGGAGGCTGACAAGGACTATTCCCGGAAGGAGCCTCTCAAAATTGAATGAAAAAATGTAACGCGGGGGCGGGGGTTTATCTGTTTAAACGGAAATGCAGTAACCAGTAGTCGCCATCCGGGGAAGCCCCGCGCGCTTCGGTATGCCAGCCATGATGATGATAAAAATGCAGCGCGGACGCGTTTTGGATAAGACATTTCAGCGCGCCGGTGCTGGTAAAGGTGCTTTGCACCTGTTTGAGCAACGCAGTACCCACGCCGTGGCCTTGCCAGTCAGGACTGACAAACAGATTATGCAGAAAGTTATCGCTTTCCCGGACCGAGGCGAAACCCACGCGATGACCGTCAATTTCCGCAACCCACACTTGCTCATTAAGCGTCGCGGCATCAAAGTCTTCGAGTTGCCAGTCGCTGCTGTCGGCCCACCGCCAGCTGATTTTACGGGCTCGCAGGTACAGGGTACGCAGAAAAGGACGGTCAGAGGGGAGTCCTGGGCGGATGATCATAATGCCTCCAGACAGTGGCAGAAAACACCGTGAGCGCCAGAGAAACGCTCACAGTTCTCAACGGTATTAACGATGGTAGAAAATTTCGCCGTCGTAAATTTTGCTAATTTTGCCGTCGGCATCGCCAATCAATACGTAGTTCCCGCCCATGTAGGTCCAGTGGGTACCTGCATCCGGCGCAGGCAGATTACGCAGCTGCCATTGTTTGATGTTGTATTCTTCGGTGAGATACATTGCCGGGACGGTATCCCCAACGGTGAAATGGGTGAAATCAGCAATGAATTCTTTCAACTCATATTTCTGGATCCCGGAAGTCGCCACCGTTGCTGGTGCAGCGGATACCGCACCTGCTGTCGCCAGCAGTACGCCCAGAAGCATCATTTTTGTTTTACGCATACCTTCTCCACACATCCTTTGACTCGATAGCCTGGACATAAATTTACCGCCCCGTATCATTCACGAAGCACGTACCTGCTGGCAAGCACTTTACGGGCTAAAAAGTGTAAGCAAACCTCGAAAGAATACCGCTAAAGCCTGCGTCTGACGCCGATGTCAGGGTTTTTGAGACGATTCCGGTTTTCGCGTTGACCCGGTGAAAGTGAACGTCAGGAGAGAGAAATGCTCAGACTGGAAGATCTGAACTTGTTTGTCCGCGCAGCAGCGCAGGGCAGTTTCAGCGAAGCCGCGCGTGAAGCGGGCATTCCGCCCGCTCAAGTGAGTGCGGCGATTAAACGGCTGGAAACGCAGCTCAACATCCGGCTTTTTGCCCGTTCGACCCGCAGCCTGCGCTTAACCCCGGAGGGCGAAACCTGGCTTCCGTTTGCCACCCAGATGCTCGACACCCTTCAGGCGGGTTTACAGAAGATTCAGGCCCCGGAAGATGAGGTCCGCGGCACATTACAGATTGCGGTGCCGTCTGACCTTGGACGCAACCTGCTGCTGTCGGTTTTCCAGGATTTTCGCCGTCGCCATCCGGCGCTGCGGCTGCGCATATTGTTTTCCGATAGCCGCACTGACGTATTTAAAGATCCGGTGGATGTCGCGTTTCGCTACGGCACTAACGACGATGCGTCGTTTATTTCGCTGCCGGTGGCGGCGGAAAACCGGCGGGTGCTGGTCGCCTCTCCCGACTGGATAGCGCGTCACGGTGAACCGCAAACCCCACAGGAGTTACAGACGCAAAACGCTTTAACCTATGTGCTACGCGGTCGGATCTTCGATCGCTGGACACTCTTTCATGCCGGAGAACGCCATGAATTCCCGGTGACCGGCAGCATTATGAGCGATGATGCAGAGGTCATTCGTCGGTTGGCAATTGCCGGAGAAGGAATCGCCAATAAATCCTGGCTCGATGTCAGCGAGGATATCGCCGAGGGGCGATTGAGGATGATTCTGCCGCAGTATCAGGGTGACAGCGTGCCCCTGAATATGATTTGCCCGCACCGCAAGCAGCTCTCGGTAGCGGTACGCTTACTGTATGATGCGGTGAGAGAAAAGTGCGCCACCATTCTGCATCAGTTGCCTAAATGACCCCTTCGTGCTGGCGTGTTTTATCGGCCAGCACCGACCTGTTATTTACCGCGTTACGTATCCGATAGTACAAATTCATATTTAAAACAGTGCCGACTTCTATTTTCAGCGTCGAGGTGATATTTATTTTTGGAAGCCTTTAGGTTTGTGATAATCGGGGATTATGATTATCCTACTAATGCCAGACTGTCTATATCAGGCGGCCATCCTTTATTAAGCTAACGATAAATGCATAAATTGACTATTCATCCTTCAGAAATACTGAAGGAGGAAAATACGCTATTGAATACCGTCACGCTCATCGCGACGACGCTAGCGTTGTATCTTGCGGGCAGGGCGTTACAGCAGGAAGGACACCTGGCGCTGTTCTGGCCAATGAACGCGGTGCTGGTCGGGATATTTATCCGAAATGAATTTTTTAATCGCACTTATTATTATTCGATCTGCCTGCTGACTTTATTGCTCTGGAGCGTCTGTCGCGTAACGTTCACAATCGAAACAGTCTTGACTCTTTTTTCTAACATTGGTTTTGTGGCGCTATTAACGTATTTGATTTTGCGCGAAAAAAGGAACGGTGCGGAATATCTAAAAATAAATGTTCTGCGCCTTTTTGTTTATTGTCTGCTGTGCGCGGTAATATTTTCTGCTCCTGGAGCCTATGGCTTTTCACTGGACAGCGGCCAGTCGTTTTGGATGCTGTACCCGATTTGGCTGAGTGAGTCTTTTTCTACCAGCGTGCTGATCCTGCCCTTCGCCTTGACCTGTACGGGGGTAATTTTACCGAAGCAGTTTGGTCTGCGTCAGATGATGCCCTTGGGTCTGTTGATATTGTCGATGTGTCTATCGGCAATCAGTGGCGGCATTGGCAGTTTGTCGATGATCTTACCCGCGCTGGTGTGGTGCGCGCTGAGCTATTCCCTGCCTGCGACCTGTCTGTTGACGATGTTGACCGGTACGGCGGAAGTACTGATGGTGGATGCGCACTGGGTGCATAACGGTTTGTCCGGGAACCTTACGCAGATATTTTCCGCCCGAATGGGCATTGCCTCGATTGCCGTCAGCCCGGTGATTGTGGCGGTCAGCGTGCTGGCGATCAACAACCTGGTCAAACAGCTTTCCGCCCGCGCCAATTACGATTATCTGACCCAGGTCTATTCGCGTTTCGGCTTGTATGAACAGCTTAAAGCCCATGAGAAAAAGCCAAACGCTACGCCGCTGAATGTGCTGCTGCTGGATATCGACCACTTCAAGCACATTAACGACACCCACGGCCATGACTGTGGCGATACCGTACTGGCAGAATTTGCCCGCCGGGTGACGCAGATTGTGGGCGCACAGGGCCTGGTGGCGCGCATGGGCGGCGAGGAATTTGCCGTCGTTATGCCAGATGCCTGCGGCGGGAACGGCTATCGCCTGGCCGAAAAAATTCGCGCCGAAATTGAACACATGCAGGTGGAATGGGATGGCGACACACTGTCGCTCACCGTCAGCATTGGGCTAAGCCACGGCCAGGCCGCACGCCGACAACTGGTGGATGTCTTTGACCGGCTGCTGTCAGAGGCCGACAGCTATCTGTATCAGTCGAAAAAGTCAGGGCGTAATCGTACCTGCGCTTCGCCATCTCTGATGGACAAACAGCCGGTGTCGTTTGCCTCCTGAGGCCACGGCACCCTTTAATTTACCCGATCTCTTTAGAGTTTATTCAGACACCCAATTTATGGAAAAGTCTTCCCAGAAAGCTTACCCCTTCACCTTGCTGAAAAGCGTCATGCTTATTGTGCTGGTTGCACTACTGCTCATGATCCTGCTTGCCTCTGGGTTGCTGAACTATCAGTCCCGTCATGCCGGCAACCAGCTGAATCAGCAGTTGTTGAACAGCCAGAGCGCGATGGCGCAGCACCAGCTGGAAGACTTTCTGGATAACCCGCATCGGCTCAGTCACCTGATGCAGCAGTATCTGGAGGGCGGGAAAGGTGGGATCAACGCCGACACAATCCGGCCTGAACTGGTGTCTCTCGGTTCCCGCGCTTTCAATGATGTTCCGGCGCTGCAAAGTTTCTCCTGGGCCGATGCGGACGGCACCTTAGTTTCTGTGACCCGCAATAGTGATACCGGTCGTGTTTATCTGCAACAAACCGCCGCCGAGGATCTGATGCGGTTGGTAAGCTACAGCGGCCTCAGCGAACAAAGCAATATTGTTCATACTCGTAACAATTTTGACGTACGCCGTCAGCCGTGGTTTATCAAGGCTCAGCATCAGCGTAACCCGTGGTGGACCACTGAGACCAGCGCTCAGGGGGGGATTGCGGTCTATCATCTGCCGATTTATACCCAACACGGCGAGTTTGCCGGGGTCATTTCCAGCGCTATTTTACCGCGGAAAATGAACGGCTATCTGGCACAGCTTTTACCTGGCAATGATTACGCCCTTCTCATTGTGGACAACCGCCAACAGGTGGTCGCCCATTCCGATAACGCACCGGAAATCGGCAAATTGCCCGCTTCGCTTATCCATCAGGAAGAGGATAGCCGCGAAGGCAAAGTCAGGGTTTTCAGTGTCGAAGATAAACATTATCTGTCCACGGTCTTTGATGTTAAGGACCGGGAATATTTACTCAAATGGCATGCGGTACTGATAGCTCCGCGTCAGAGCACGTTCGCCACCACGCATCAACTACATCTGATGATTTCGCTGAGCTGCGTGATCGTGTTTTTACTGCTGATGGCGGTGCTCAGCCTGGTCATTCTGCGTTTTACCGGTTCGCTGAAAGAGACGGTCGGCAAGGTCAAACAGATTGGGTTCACGCCATGGATAAAAGTG
The DNA here is from genome assembly GCF_033843265.1 of Scandinavium lactucae. NCBI lineage: Bacteria > Pseudomonadati > Pseudomonadota > Gammaproteobacteria > Enterobacterales > Enterobacteriaceae > Scandinavium > Scandinavium lactucae. The sequence continues at coordinate 65,673 of NZ_JAWXRD010000030.1, read as the reverse complement.
TCGAAAAAACGTCTGTTCCCGGAGATGGTCGCCCTGAATGAAGCGCTCTTACGGGTGTCCGAATTCAGCCCATCGTTCGCCGCCCGCACCCATCTGGAAGAGGATGCAGAGACTGGGTTCCTGACGCTGGGCGGCTTGAAGCAGCTACCCGCGCTGTACGATAACCGTAATCTGCTGGCGATGCTCAAGGTCAGCAATTTTGACGCGGTCAAAAATGCGCTCGGTAGCGTGCTGGCCAAAGAATTCATTCAGTATTTTGCCGAACGTCTGCGCGCCATTCTGCCGGAAGGCGCACTCTGCTGTCGCGATCGCGAGGACACTTTCATCATTGCCTTTGCGGGTAACTTTGAAAGCAAAGACGTGGCGTGGTATCGCTCAATTATTTCATCGGTGTTCCGCATGAACTCAAGTGAAATAGCGGGGGAATCGCATATTTTCACCGGACATGCGGGAATGATTATCGCGCCGCTGAGCAAAGAACATTTCAGCGAATGCCTGCGTAACGTCAGCCTGGCAGTCCAGCATGCACAGAGTCAGCACAACGGCGATTGCGTATTGTTTACCCCGGCGATGCGTGAGGAAGAAGTGAACAACCTGCGCCTGCATCAGGCGTTGCGCGACGACCTACAGGCCGAAGGTTTCCATCTGGTACTACAGCCGATTGTGCCTTATGACGATCCGGCGCAGTGCAAAGAAGGCGAGTGCCTGATTCGCTGGCAGTCCAACGTGCTCGGTTTCGTGCCGCCGGACCGCTTTATCGCCCTGGCTGAACATACCGGGATGATCGTCCCGCTGGGGAAATGGATTATTGATACTGCCTGCCGCGAGCTGGCGACATTCATTGCCCGCGGTGCGCCGACGGATTTCAAACTGCACGTCAATATTTCGGCGGTACAGCTGCAACAGCCTGATTTCGCCCGCCACTTGCTGGAATGCATTCATCGCTACGAACTGGCTAACAGCAATATTTGCATTGAAATCACCGAGAGCGTGCTGCTGCATGACACGCATCGAATTGTCGAGGTCCTTGCCTATTTGCGTCGGCTGGGAATTTCAGTGGCGATTGATGATTTTGGCTCGGGCTATTCCAGCCTCTCTTACCTGCATTCGCTGCCGTTCGACTGTCTGAAAATCGATCGGGGATTTGTCCGTAACGTGCTGGAGGATAAGAAAAGTGAAGCAGTGATCGCCTCCGTACTGATGCTGTCCCAAAGCTTTAATGTGCCGCTGGTGGCAGAAGGTGTGGAAACGGCAGAAATGGCCGCCAAACTGCGTGAAATGGGATGCGACCTGGCACAGGGATATTATTACTCACGACCAAAACCATTTGCCGATTTTGTCGCGGTCGATGGCCAGTTTGTTGTGCGACCAGAATAACCCGCAGACCGGAAATTGAGGCGCACTATGCAAATCCTTAAACAACAATTTTCCGTCAAGGCATATCCCCTGTCGCTGACGAAAACCATCTTGCTGACGCTGACGGCAACGTTCTTCGTGGTGCTGGTCACCATGTACACGTTTTTGCATTTTGAGGGCTATGCGTTTCTCGACACCATCAGTGAGACTATCCTGAATGCGAAAAAACAGACCCTCGAGCGCACAATCAACAATTACATTAATGTTCCGCAGCAGTCGAATGCAATCGTGGTTAACGCCATTGGCCGTGAAGATGTGAACACCCTCGCGGTACGTGATTTATCGGGCTTGCTCATTAATAATATCAGTAACGTATTCTCCGAACGCGACTATCTCGACATGGTCGAATTTGGCAGCATTAACGGCGATATCATTGGTGTTTCTCATGACCGTTTACAGGAAAATTATCTGGTCGTGAAGGATGCCGGTACCGATAACAAACTCATGTTCTTCAGCGATTTCAGCCAGGACACCCGGGTTGAAAAAGTGATTACCCACTTTGATACGCCATCACGCGAATGGTACAAATCCGTCGATGCGGATCGCCGTTCGCACTGGAGCCGACCGTTCCGCGACTACGACGACTCGCTCACGGCGGGCATCGCCTGGAGCTCACCAGCCTTCGATCGCCACGGTCAGTTCGCGGGCGTGGTCGCCAGCGAGCTGCACTTCTCCGAGCTTAACAACAATCTGCAACAGTTTAAGCCGTTCCCGGAAAGCATCCTGCTGATTGTGAATGAGAAAAATGAACTGGTGGCCTCATCCGATCCGGCGTTGACCCAAAAGATGTTTACCGCCACAAGTCATAAACTGAATTTGCAAACCCTGGCGCAGACCGGCGTGCCAGAGATTGTCGAAGCCAACAAAGCGCTGGAGAAACAAAACACTCCCGGCATGCTGTCGATTCGGGTGCATGACAAACCTTTCTATGTCGACACCTTTGCGGTACAGGGTCAGGAGTCTCAGCTGAACTGGAAAGGCGTGATTATTAGCCCGGCGACCGCGATTACTCACGATATTCTTCGTTATGGGCTGCTTGTGATGCTTGTGCTGTTTACCGCCTGCGGCCTCGGGTTTCTTGCGGTGGGGTGGGTCCTTTCCCGCGCGACGCGACCGTTGCAGGAGATGGCCCGTAAAGCCGACGAACTGGTGACTCACCGCTGGACACCGTCGCCGGATAAACGCCACTTCCCCGAAATCGCCTCGCTGGAAACCACTTTTATGGCGTTGTCACATAAGCTCGCTGAAAGCTTTGAACTGCAACGGAAAAAGATTGAAGAAGATGAGACCACCGGGCTATGGACCCGCGCGGGTCTGGAACATAACCCGGCGCTGTATAAGCGGCGCAACATGGTTGGGCTTATCCACATCAGCAATATGTACAACATTGTTAATGTGCTGGGGACCGAGTTTGGTGACGTCTTTATCAACGAGTTCGTCTCGCGGCTGCGTGACTTACTGCCGAGTGAGACGCTGATTGCTCGCGACACAACGGACAAGCTGCTGGTTATCTTCCCAGGGCTGAACCAGCAAAAAGAGTATTTGCACTACCGCGACGTGCTGTCATCCCTGTTCAGGGGCGAGGCTAATGAACATCAGACCGCCGAGATAAAGTACGTCTATACCGGCAATGTCGGCATGATGCTCGAGACGCTGAGTGAAGAGAACTTCTCGAGCGTTCATCGTGGGGCAGGGATGGCGTTGCAGCAGGCCGAGGCGCTTGGAAACGGGGTGGTGACGCTCTTCACGCAGGAGATGTACGAGCAGGAGTTGTTCAACATCAAGCTTCATGCCCACCTGAACGATGCTATCCATCAGCAGGAGTTTCATCTGGTGCTACAACCGATTATCGATCAGTCCGATGAAACCCATTGCCGGGAGGGTGAGTGCCTACTGCGCTGGCATTCTGAAGCACTGGGCGACATTCCTCCGGCACGTTTCATTCCGCTGGCCGAGGAAAGTGGCCTGATTGTACCGCTGGGTAAATGGGTGATTGAGGAGGCCTGCCGTGAGCTGGCAGCCATGATTGCCCGCGGTGCGCCGCACGATTTTCTGCTACATATCAACGTCTCCGCTATTCAGTTGTTACAACAGGACTTTGCCTGGCATCTGATGGATACCGTGCGAACCAGTGGCCTGACCAACCGCAACATTTGTATTGAAATCACCGAAAGCGTGCTGATGCAGGACATGAAGCGCATCGGCAAAATGTTGGGTTATCTGCGCCGGCATGGGGTCTCTATCTCGCTGGATGACTTTGGTTCCGGCTTCTCCAGCCTGTCCTATCTGCACGCGCTGCCGTTCGACAGCATTAAGATCGACCGCAATTTTGTGATGGGCGTGATCGACGATGAAAAAGCGCAATCGGTGATCAATTCGCTGATCGTCCTGGCCAGCGGTTTTAACGTGCCGCTGATCGCCGAAGGTATCGAAGATGAGGCTGTGAAGCTGAAACTTAAATCTCTCGGCTGTGATAAAGCGCAGGGCTACTACTTCCGCCGCCCATCGGCGTTCTCCACCTTCCACTGCGAAGCGGGGGCGTTCTACTATCAGCCAACTGCTGCACGGGAAGAAGAATCGGTCTGACGATCACCCCTTTACTTTCACTTCTGCTAAAAAAATGAAGGACCTGTTCATCCGGAGTCCTTCTTAATGACAGCATCCTAGACTTTCATCGACACCGTTCCCTCCGTGGACGATTTCTGCCGTTTACGCGAGATTGCGGACCTGTCGCCACGTCTGGATACTTCGTTCCTCAACGAAGTATCCGTTTTTCTGTTCGTTATAGTCCTCGTTAATACCACCACCGAGGCTATAACATGATTGCTGTACTTTTCGAAGCGACCCTTTCCCCTCAAAAGCAGGACCACTATTTTTCGCTGGCCGCGCAACTTAAACCCTTCCTGACAGAGGTGGAGGGATTTATCTCGATTGAGCGATTTGAGAGTCTTACCACGCCTGGCAAAGTTCTTTCACTCTCATGGTGGAAGGATGAACAGGCAGTGTTAGCCTGGAAAAAAAACATGATGCACCAGCAGGCCCAGGCGGAGGGGAGGGCGTCGGTCTTTGCCACTTATCAAATCCGTGTGGCGAAACTCATTCGTGAATATTCGTTCACTGCGCAAGAGGGGATTCATCATGAATGATGTTCACGTTATTTTGGATAATACACCTGGCCAACTTGCGCTGTTAGGCATTACGCTTGGCGAACAGGGCGTGGGCCTGGAAGGTGGTGGCGTCTTTACGGTCGGGGATTGCGCCCATGCCCATTTTCTTGTCGATGATGGTCAGAAGGCCAGAACGGTACTGGAAAACGCCGGACTTGAAGTTGTCGCTGTTTGCACGCCGCTTATCCGCAAATTAAAACAGGAGCGACCCGGCGAGCTTGGCGCGATTGCGGCAACGCTTGCGCAGAATGGTATCGCCATTCTTACGCAATACAGCGATCACACTAACCGGTTAATTCTGGTGACGGACAATCCACATAAAGCTGCCCAGGTGACAAGGTCGTGGGCAGAAAACAGCAGGTAACCATGCACAAGCCCCAGGATGACACCGAGAATAACAGTGCGCTGGAATATTCGATGGCGAGCCTTGCTGCGGCGCTGGCAGATGCGTCTCGGGTGAAAATTCTGTGTGCCTTAATGGATGGCCGCGCGTGGACGGCAACGGAATTGGCTACCGTGGCGGATATCTCCGCCTCCACGGCCAGTGCTCATCTTGCTCGGTTGCTGCAAAACAACCTGATTTCATGTCTATCTCAAGGGCGACATCGTTATTACCGTCTGACGGGCAGCGATGTCGCTAAACTACTCGAACAGCTGATGGGCCTGTCAGGAATAAGTCACCCTTCACCGATCGTTCGTACCCCTGTTTCACTCAGAAAGGCGCGAACCTGCTACGACCATCTGGCGGGTGAGGTTGCTGTCAGGCTGTATGATTCACTGGTAAAAAAGGGCTGGCTGCAAGCGGATGGTACCGCGCTCACCGAAACCGGACGCGATCATTTTTCCCGGCTGGGCATTGCGCTTGGTGATGAGAGCAAACGGAAAGCGTGTTGTGCCTGCCTTGACTGGAGCGAACGGCGATATCATGTTGGTGGTAGTGTGGGGGCCGCGCTGCTTCTGCATTGTCAGTAGAAAGGATGGTTAACTCGCACCCCGGGATACCGTGAGGTGGCAGTTACCCCGTCGGGGAAACTGGCGTTGCGCACACTTTTTGACGTGATAACGGATTAGCACCTAACTAATTGTTAAGAGGGACAATGATAACGACACCGGAAATCATCACGTCGAGGCTTATTCTCCGACCGCTGTGTTCAGAAGACGCCATACAAATTCAGCGCAAATTCCCGCGTTGGGAAATCGTAAGATATCTGATCGCTTCCGTGCCGTGGCCGTTCCCCGATGGCGCGGCGCAGCACTATGTGGATAACGTGGCACTGGAGGCCAGTCGAAACGGTAAAGGCTGGTTTTGGTCGCTGCGTCACAAGGATAACGATCAGGAACTGATTGGCGTGATTTCGTTAATGGATCTGCCGGATAACAACCGTGGTTTCTGGCTGGTGCCGGAGTTTCAGGGGCAAGGGCTCATGAGCGAAGCCTGCGAGGCGGTGAATCATTTCTGGTTTGAAACGTTGGGTAAAGAAGTGCTCAGAGCGCCGAAAGCGGCGGTGAATGACCGCTCCCGACAGCTTTCCAGCCGCAGCGGTATGCGTCTGGTCCGTACGGAAAAAGCGCAATACGTTTCGGGTGAACTGGATTCAGAACTGTGGGAGATCACGCGTGAAGAATGGCGACGTCTGGCGCGGGAGTGAAGCGTGTTTATAAAAATTAAGGGCCACCGCCAGGGTGGCCCTGTGAATTATTCCTCGGTCACCGGTTTAGGCGGCTGTTCGAGGATCATCGTTTGTGTCTGGCTCAGGCTAATATTCGCCTCGCGTAACATTTTAAGAATTTCATACAGCAGATCACTACGCGTTGAACTGACCATGCGCGGGCTATTCACATAACCCGTTACGCTAAGCACAATCCCGTTCGGCCCTAACTCCTTGAAGCTGACCGATGGCGCGGGAGCTTCCAGAATAGATTCGTGTAGGGTGTAGGCCATCAGCAACAGGTTACGCACCTGTTCAGGATCGATATCCAGCGGGAAGGTCAGGGTAATGGTCGCCACGCCTTGCGCATTCCCCATGGTGGCGTTACGTACGTTCTGCGATATCAGCTGCGAGTTAGGGACGATCACCGTCGATTTATCGCTGAGCTGTATCTCCGTGGCGCGGACGTTGATCCGCCGAATATCCCCCTCGACGCCGCTGATACTCACCAGGTCGCCCACTTTGACCGGACGTTCGGTCAGCAGGATCAGACCGGAGATAAAGTTTTTCACAATCTCCTGCAAACCAAAACCGATACCTACCGACAGGGCACTGACAATCCACGCCAGCTTGTTCCATTCGATGCCGAGCATAGACAGCGTCAGCATGATGATCAGCACATAGCCAACGTTGGTGAATAGCGTGACCAGCGACGCTCGTAGGCCACGATCCATCATGGTTTTTGGCAGGAAGTCGTTATCCAGCCAGCGACGGATGGAGCGTAAGACGTACCAGCCAATCACCAGACACAGGAACGCATTCAGAGCATGCGCCGGAATAATACTGACGCCACCGATACCTTCACCGCCCCAGATATCGACAATTTTTTTCAATAACTCCACCGGGGTGGTGGTGCCGAACGTCCCGTTGAGCAGCGCGATGGCGGCCATCAACAACAGCGAGGTTTTCCCGACCGCCGAGAACAGCGTGGCGGCGAGGGACAGGTGACGATCGTTAAGGCTCAGGGTACTTTTGAGAATTTTACCGCTTTGGGTGGACGGGGAGAACACGCTGTCGCAGAGATCGACCACGAAATGAATGAGCAGATACAGACAGCTGACCACCAGGCCAATCCACAGCAGTTCAAAGGTGACAAAGCGGGCCAGCGGGATATAACCGATCAGCAGCGCACCCAGAATCACCACCGCCGTCAGGCTGATCACCAGATGAATCAGACCCGCAATCGTTGAGCGCGCTTCGGTTTGTTCACCCTCGGCGCGCATTTTGCGGCGCATTCGGTTCACACGTACCGGCGCTATCAGACAGTTCAGCGCCACCAACAGGGCCGACAATCCGTTGCCAAACAGGGTGGCGGCGATGCTGGTCCCGACCAGGGCGTTGAGCTGCTCGATGATGCCAAAGATGAAGATAGACGTCGCCAGCAGGACCGGGAACGAGCCGAGTGTTTTCGCCAGCGAATCGGCAATCCCCGGCAGACGCCAGGAAGGGTGATTGTTCGACAGCAAGGCAATCCCAAGCCCGGCGATGATCGCCGAGAAATAGGTCAGCTCGACCAGCTGATCGGCAAATTCCAGCACCGGCTGAGCGGTATCCGGTAACCGTGTGAAGATATAAACCAACAGCTGCATGCTGATGCCCAGCGTAAACATCGTGCTGAGCGTGGTGAAACAGGCGAGAAAACTGCGACGGAATCGACCCTGCGGCAACCAGCGCGGCAGGATCCAGCCAACGGGTTTATCTAATGCTTTGCGTCCAAACAGGCCAATAACCAGCGCCAGTAACAGATAGAATCCGGAACCCGCACGCCACTCTTCGCTCCATGCCTGGCTCCAGGCATCACTAACCTGTGAACCAAAAGCATCAAAGCGTGCGGCATCTTTCTCGGCCGGATTAATCAGCGGGGACCAGAACTTCTGCCCGAGAATACTGCCAGTGTTCAGCGCAATTTGGGTTTTCAACGCATCACGGCGTAAACCAAAGATTTGAGCAGACAAGTTCTGCGCACCCACACCGATGGCTTTGGTTTGCTCAATCTGGGTGGTGAGAAGTGTTTTGCTGTTATTGAGCTGCTTACGCTGGCTAACGACCTGCGGGGTTTCCGTCAGCGTGCCGGGGGCAGGCGGTGGGCCAAGGACATCCAGCTGAGCCTGAACCTGTGCCAGTTGCGGGGCCAGTGCCACGGCGAGCTTGTCGGCATCGCTAACCAGCTGCTGGGCTTCATCGTTCAGCGCCGTGAATTGCTTATCCACCTTCGCGGTAGAGACCTGTTGCTTCAGCGCATCCAGACGTTTTTGCAAAGCGGGTAACGCGATGTTGGCATTAACCTTTACCGGTTGTTCAACATCGGGTTGCGCCTGGCTATCATCCGCCTGGGCCAGAAACGGCGTCAGCATAAAACACGACAGCAATGCCAGCAGTAGCGGCACTTTACACATTTTTCGCATACAAAGATGTACCTGGGAGTTCAGTAAACACGGGGCCTGAGCCTGATCGGCTTAGGATACCTGTTATTTGTGAAAATCGTATCAGGGAAATCTGTGTTAAGAGGCAAATGTCAGAAGGCGGGTTGGTTGGCTTGCTTCAACAAACAACTTCCCCTAACCTTGCTGGCGGTAACCTAATGGTTACCAAATGACTCGGGGTGCCCTTCTTTGTGAAGGCTGAGAAATACCCGTACCACCTGATCTGGATAATGCCAGCGTAGGGAAGTCAGAGACCCGCGCAGGGTATCGCTTCTTACCAGCTGGCAGGAGCGAACTATGCCACCTGACCTGCTTAACTCCGTGCAGCTCGCGCACACTTCACATCTTATTCGTACCCGTTCGCCGCTGGTTCACTGCATGACTAACGATGTGGTGCAAACCTTTACGGCGAATGTGTTGTTGGCGATCGGTGCGTCACCGGCGATGGTGATTGATGCCGTTGAAGCCCCACAGTTTGCCGCGCTTGCCGATGCATTGTTGATCAATGTCGGTACGCTGACGCAATCCCGTGCGGCGGCGATGCGAACCGCGGTGGAAAGTGCAAACGCCAGCCATAAACCCTGGACGCTCGACCCGGTCGCAGTGGGGGCGCTCATGTTGCGGACAGAATTTTGCCAGCAGCTGTTGTCACTTCAGCCTGCTGCTATTCGTGGCAACGCCTCTGAAATTCTCGCATTGGCGGGTATGAGTCGCGGCGGGCGCGGCGTGGATACTACCGATACCGCTGCCACCGCGCTGCCTGCCGCCCAGGCCTTGGCGCGTCAAATTTCTGCCGTTGTGGCGGTCACCGGTGAGGTAGATTACGTCACCGACGGGCGGCGCACGGTGAGGGTTACCGGCGGTTCCTCGTTGATGACCAAAGTGGTCGGCACCGGCTGCGCGCTTTCGGCGGTGGTAGCGGCGAGCTGTTCGCTGCCGGGCGACAGGCTCGATAACGTCGCGGCGGCCTGCGGATTAATGAAACGAGCAGGCGGGGTAGCGACCGAAATCAGCACCGGGCCGGGCAGCTTCGTGGCGGCATTTCTGGATGCGCTGTATGCGGAGGGCCAGGCATGAAGCGGATTAACGCGCTCACCATTGCAGGCACGGACCCAAGTGGTGGGGCCGGGATTCAGGCGGATCTCAAAACGTTTTCGGCACTCGGGGCCTACGGCTGCTCGGTGGTCACCGCGCTGGTGGCGCAGAATACCCGGGGCGTGCAGTCGGTGTATCGCATCGAACCCGATTTTGTCGCCGCGCAGCTGGACTCGGTGTTTAGCGATGTGCGCATCGACACCACTAAAATCGGCATGCTGGCAGAAACGGACATCGTTGAAGCCGTGGCCGAGCGTCTGGCACATTATCACATCACTAATGTGGTGCTCGATACGGTGATGCTGGCGAAAAGTGGCGATCCGCTGCTGTCAGCGTCGGCGATCGCTACGTTGCGTAAGCGCTTGTTGCCGCAGGTGTCACTTATTACTCCCAATCTGCCGGAAGCCGCGGCGCTGCTGGATGCGCCTCACGCGTGTAATGAAAAGGAAATGCTCGAGCAGGGCCGGGCGCTGCGGGCCTTGGGCTGCGAGGCGGTGCTGATGAAGGGCGGTCATCTGGAAGACGCCGAAAGCCCGGACTGGCTGTTTACCCACGAGGGCGAAATGCGTTTTACCGCGCCGCGCGTGCTGACCAAAAATACCCATGGCACCGGCTGTACGCTGTCGGCGGCCTTAGCTGCATTGCGTCCGCGCTATAACAGCTGGCGGGAAACGGTGCCGCAAGCCAAAGCCTGGCTGTCGGCGGCGCTGGCACTGGCGGACTCGCTGGAGGTCGGGAGCGGCATCGGGCCGGTGCATCATTTTCACGCATGGTGGTAGTATACTGACTGAAACTTTTCGCCAGGAAACCAGAGATGGAACAAGCGCATACCCGGCTTCTCGCGCAACTGAACGAGCGCATCGCTGCCGCCGATAACACGCCGCTATACCTGAAATTTGCCGAAACGGTAAAGAACGCGGTGCGCAGCGGTTGGCTGGAACATGGCAATATTTTGCCCGGCGAGCGTGATCTGAGCCAGCTTACCGGCGTGTCGCGCATTACTGTGCGCAAGGCGATGCAGACCCTGGAAGATGAAGGCGTGGTCACGCGGGCGCGTGGCTATGGCACCCAGATCAACAACATCTTTGAGTATTCCCTGAAAGAGGCGCGTGGTTTTTCCCAGCAGGTGGTGTTGCGCGGCAAAAAACCGGACACGCTGTGGGTCAACAAGCGCGTGGTGGAATGCCCGTCGGAAGTGGCCGAACAGCTGGCACTGGAGCCGAAAAGCGAGGTTTTCTTGCTTAAGCGTATCCGCTATGTGGATGAGGAGGCTGTGTCGATTGAGGAGTCGTGGGTGCCGTCGCATCTGATTAAGGATGCCGACGACATCGGGATTTCACTGTACGACTATTTTCGCAGCCAGCATATTTACCCCCAGCGGACCCGGTCACGCGTCAGCGCCAGGATGCCGGACGCTGAGTTCCAGACGCACATTAAAATGGATGACAAAATCCCGGTGCTGGTGATTAAGCAGGTGGCGCTGGATCAGCAGCAGCAGCCGATTGAGTACAGCATCAGCTACTGCCGCAGCGATTTATACGTGTTTGTATGCGAGGAGTAATTCGTCGCGAGTGGGAGCGCAGTCGCCGCCGCGGTGACTGACTACCCAGGATGCGACCGCATTCCCCAGCGTGACCGCTTCCGCCAACGACCATCCTGAGGCCAATCCTGCCAGCACACCGCCTGCGTGGCTGTCGCCTGCGCCGATGGTGTCGACTACCGTGGTCGGGAAGGCCGCAGCCTGGCCAGATGCCGCCTCACTGAAATACCACGCGCCGTCCTTATCCTGGCGCACTATCAGCGGTGCCTGCCAGCGTTCAAGCCAGGCTTTGCCTAACGATTCAACATCGATGGGAAACGACTGCTGTTCGGCAACAATGTCGGCTTCCTGGCGATTCAGCGTGATAAGCGGTTTGCAGGCCATGATCCGCGCGAACAGTGCCGGAGGCAGATCCGCAATACGCGGGCCAAAGTCGATCAGCGCCGTCACGCCGGGGGATGCTTCCAGCCAGCCAATCAGCCGTTCGGCGCAGGGGGCGGTAAGCTGATAGCCGGAGAGGTAAACCAGGCCGTCAGTGTGCCGCGGCAGACGCGCCAGCCAGTCGTCGTCCCAGGCATTTTCCACCCCGGTAAACGACATGAAGGTACGCTCCCCGTCCGGTTCGACCAGCGCCAGACACCAGCCGTTGTCACCCTTGTCGGTTTCAATCAGGCTGTGAATGCCCTGGCGAGTCAGGTTGTTGCGCACGATATCGGCCCATACGCCCTGGCCGAGTGGCAGGGCGTTACAGGATTCTATGCCGAGACGTTTCAGTGCCACCGCCACGTTCAGCGCACAACCGCCAATATTGACGCTCTGCTGCTGTAATTCGATGTCACAGCCGCGCCAGGGCAGGGCGTAGGCGTCGGCGATGACGTCAATCACCGCCGAACCGATGACCGTTACCGGGTGCTGCTGCCGGAGCTGGCTCAGTTTGTCATTCAGCATTGTTCCTCCCGCCGTTGGCGATAGTGCAGCAGGGCGGTGGCGTAGCGGTCAAAGTCGAGCTGGTTCACCGCGTCGAGTTCCTGTTTCAGCGCAGGGTTTATCCCATCGATACCGTGCAACGCCCCGCAGATGGCGGTGGCCATCGCGCCGATGGTGTCGGTGTCGCCGCCCAGATTGGCGCACAAAATGGCGCAGCGGTTGGGGTCGGTACCTGCCAGATCGACCATCGCAATCGCGCAGGCTACGGATTCAAGGGTACTGGTGCCTGCCCCGACCAGCTGATAAAGCTGTTCGCTGGCGGATTCCACGCCGTGGGCTTCGCGAATGGTTTTCAGCGCCAGCTCAATACGCATTGAGAGCGACGCATTGAAGGTGGTCACCCGTTTTTCCTGGGCCTGACGGGCGACGGTGGGCAGGGCATCGACGATGTTCTGCCAGCTTTCGCCATCTACCGCGCGGGAGACGGCCCAGCCAATCACCACCGCGCCAGCCAGAGCGAGGTCGGATTTGTGCGTCGGGCTGGAAGCCAGCGCCACTGCATCAATAAACGCATCGAGGTTGGCAGTCGGCAGCATGCAGCCCAGCGGGGAGACGCGCATCGCTGCCCCGTTGGTGACGCCATTGTTTTCCAGTTCGCTGACCGGTTTTCCATCGCGAATGGCGTTCAGCGCTATTTTCGAGGTCGGGCCGAGCACGTTTTTATTGAACGCGTCGAAGCCTTCGGCCCACGCCAGAATGTGGCGGCCAATCACGTCCGGCACGATCTCGCCGTCGCATTCGATAATCGCATCGGCCAGGCACAGCGCCATCGAGGTATCGTCAGTAAATTCCGCGCGGTTGAAATAGCAGGCGGCATTGTTCTCCGCCGGGCCTGGCAGGAAACGGTCAATCCAGCCGAAGTGTGCTTTTACGCGCGAGCGCGGCCACAGTTCTGATGGCATCCCCATCGCATCGCCTAACGCCTGGCCGTACAGGGCCCCGAGAATTCGTTGGTATTTCATTTCACTTCCTCATGTGTCATCGCCATGTCGCGCGCGTCGCTATCGACGGGGATGGCGGTAATTTCTCTGTCCGATTCACGGAAGAACAGCATAAACAGCACGGCAATCACGGCGATCATCACCGCCCCGAAGGTCCACATCCCGGCCCAGTTGAAGGTCAGACCGTTGACCGGCGTTTTGTAGGCGAACATTTTCTCCATCATTACGCCGCCCAGACGGTAGCCGAGCAGGCTGCCGAAGCCCTGACAGCACAAGGTAATCAGCCCCTGCGCGGCGTTGCGCATTTGCACCGGCGCTTTTTTATCCACGTAGATGTAGGCGGTGACATAGTAAAAATCGTAGCTCACGCCGTGCAGCAGAATACCGAGGAAAAGCAGGCCGTAGGTAAAGTAATGCTCTGCGCCGCCATAGACAAAAAAGCCGTAGCGAATGGCCGCGGTCACCAGACCTAATAATAATACCTTTTTAATACCAAAGCGCTTGGTGAAGAACGGCAGTGCCAGCATAAAGAAGATTTCGGAGAATTGGCCGAGGGTCATCCAACCGGTGGCGTTATGCATCCCGACTTCGGTCAGATAGCCGTTGGCAAAGATGTAGTAGAACGCCAGCGGCATTGCGAACAGGAACGAGCAGAAGAAAAAGACGAGGAAGTTTTTGTCGCGCAGCAGCACCAGCGCGTCCAGACCGAGCATGACTTTCAGACTCATTTTACCGGTACTTTTTGGCGGCGTATCCGGCAGGAACAGCGCGAAAACGCCCAGTAACGCCGAGCTGGCAGCGGTGATAAGCAGCGGAATGCGGGTCGGAGAAATATCGCTATAACCCAGCATTTGCGGCAGGAAACCGCACACCAGGCCGGAGCCTATCCAGCCTATGGTACCCATCACGCGAATGCGCGGGAAATCGCGTTCGACGTCCGGCACGTGGGAAAAAGCGATGCTGTTGGTCAGGGCGATGGTCGGCATATAGGTCAGCGAGTAGGCCAGTAGTAACGGGAAGAAGCCGTGGAAGGTGGTCTGCTGCGCGGCGAAGTACATCAAGATCGCCCCGGCAAACATCAATATTGCCAATACTTTCTGCGCCGGAAAGAAGCGGTCAGTCAGCGAGCCGACCAGGATGGGCGAGAGGATCGCCGCGATGGCAGTACAGGCATACGACCAGCCGATTTCCCCGGCGCTGAAGCCATTTTTGCTCAGCCATAACCACAGAGGCACAAACCATGCCCCCCAGATAAACCACTCCACGAACATCATGAACGACAGCTTCACTGTAGTTTTTATCTTTAAATCCTTCATGACAGGTAAGGTACGCCTGCACACTACCATTTGATAATACCTTTTAAATACCTTTGCGGTGATTCCATGAGCGACTTAACACTTTTTCGTACCTGAATCGTGCCAGCGGAATGTGCTTAAAAGCGCACAAATGGGCTGGCAAAATCGCGCTCAGAAGACCAGGCTTAGGGTTGCCTTAAACATGGGCACAGGACATTCATGCCAGCGCCGCTGGCACTTACGGGAGTTATCACTATGACTGATATTGCGCAGTTGCTTGGCAAAGACGCCGACAGCCTTTTACAGCATCGTTGCATGACCATTCCGTCCGGACAGCTCTATCTTCCCGGCCCTGATTATGTCGATCGCGTGATGATTGACAATAACCGTCCCCCGGCCGTGCTGCGGAACATGCAGACCCTGTACAACACCGGGCGTCTGGCGGGCACCGGCTATCTCTCTATTTTACCGGTAGACCAGGGCGTTGAGCACTCTGCGGGGGCCTCATTTGCCGCTAATCCGCTCTATTTTGACCCAAAAAACATTGTTGAGCTGGCGATTGAAGCCGGCTGTAACTGTGTGGCTTCGACCTATGGCGTGTTGGCGAGTGTGTCGCGCCGCTATGCGCACCGTATACCCTTCCTTGTGAAGCTCAATCACAACGAGACGCTTAGCTATCCGAACACTTTTGACCAGACGCTGTACGCCAGCGTTGAGCAGGCCTTCAACATGGGCGCGGTGGCGGTCGGGGCGACCATTTATTTCGGTTCTGAAGAGTCGCGCCGCCAAATTGAAGAGATCTCCGCCGCGTTTGAACGCGCGCATGAACTGGGCATGGTGACGGTTCTGTGGGCCTATCTGCGTAATGCTGACTTTAAAAAAGATGGCGTGGATTATCACGTCTCCGCCGACCTGACCGGTCAGGCCAACCATCTGGCGGCGACCATTGGGGCCGATATCGTGAAGCAGAAAATGGCGGAGAATAACGGCGGTTACAAGGCGGTGAACTTCGGTTATACCGACGAGCGCGTTTACAGCAAGCTGACCACCGAGAACCCGATCGATCTGGTGCGTTACCAGCTGGCAAACTGCTATATGGGCCGTGCAGGGTTGATTAACTCTGGCGGGGCTGCAGGGGACAATGACCAGGTCGACGCCGTTCGCACCGCAGTTATCAATAAACGTGCGGGCGGGATGGGCCTTATTCTGGGCCGTAAAGCGTTCAAGAAATCGATGGCCGAGGGCGTGAAGTTGATTAACTCGGTGCAGGACGTGTATCTGGACGAGAACGTTACCATCGCCTGATGGTCGTCATAACCAAAAAGCCTCCTGAATCAGGAGGCTTTTTGTTATCAGCGCAATAAAGGACAACCCGGCGGCAGACGGCATTCCAGGGCGTGTGGCAGGGTTTCGATCCGGAATTCCCGTCCGCTCATCGGTTCTCCGTCAAGATTAAAGGTGATGTCGTGCGGGGCGGTGATTTCAAACCATGACGATACGCCATCAATCAGGTTTGGGCTCTCTTCCGGGCGGGAGAGGGTGGTAAACAGGGCTGGGAGCAGTTCCTCACCGGTGAAAATACGCAGGTGTAACAGCCCGTCATTGATTAAGGCATCCGGGCAAAGCTGCTGCCCGCCACCCGCCTGACGCCCGTTACCAATCCCAATCACCAGCGCGTCACCCTGCCAGTGGAAATTTTCACCGCGAATTTCACAGCGGTCGGCTTTCAGGGTATCCATGCGCATCAGGCCATGGATCAGATACGACACCCCGCCTAACGCTGCTTTCAGTTTCTCTGGCGTTTCGCTGGTGATCCGCGTCCCGAACCCGCCGGTCGCCATATTGATAAAGCAGGTTTTGTCGTTGACCCGCGCGATATCAATCGCCGTGGCGTTGCCTGCAATCGCCAGTTTCAGGGCTTTTTCGAGTTCATCCGGAATGCCGACGCTGGTAGCAAAGTCGTTAGCGGTGCCGAGCGGCAGAAGGCCGAGCGCCGGAATATAGCTGTTTTCGCACTGGATAATCGCGGTGGCGACTTCATTGATGGTGCCGTCGCCGCCGCCAGCGATCACCGTTGCCACGCCCAACCGGCAGGCTTCGTCCAGATAGCGCGCCGCATCGCCTTTCTCCCATGTCACGCGCACGTGGATTTCCACGCCGTCCTCACGCAACTGGTTTATGGCTTCGCGCAGTGCAGGTTCACCGGCACCTTTGCCATTTAAGATCAATAAGCTGGGAGGGAAGTCAGTCATCCTTTTTATCCAAATTATTCAACATGATAAAAAGTGTACCTTACTATCCTGACTTGTGCATGAGACCAGGCTGAAATAGGCGGGGGAGGGTCAAATTTTAGGCAATAAAAAACCCGCACTTGGCGGGTTCTTTTTATCATCAGTGGTTCTTAACTGCTCAGGCAGGTGCCTTCATCGCGGTTGTAAGGTACACTGATAATCAGCGCGGCTTACAGCGGGGATACGTTGCCAGCTGCTGGGCCTTTAGCGCCGTTTTCGATGGTGAAGGACACTTTCTGACCTTCATCCAGAGTTTTGAAGTTATCGCTCTGAATTGCAGAGAAATGTACGAATACATCTTTGCTGCCGTCGTCAGGAGTGATGAAGCCAAAACCTTTATCAGCGTTGAACCATTTTACTAAACCAGTCATTTTGTTAGACATAGATACTTCCTTAATTATTTGAGCCACGTAGTAAGGCGGCGATGAGGGTCTGTAATTAGAGACCTGTCTTATTTGGCACTTAGGAGGAGGCTCATGAAGGAGAGTATCTAACGATAACACCGAACTGAGGACTGCTTTACTAAAACTGCTTTCATAAGGTCTGTGTTCCAAACCGATGACGCTATTAAGACACAGCGAAATTAATTTAGCAACGTTTTATGTTTTTTATTTTAACCACTTAAACACCCGGATGGCTGAATGGCTGCACCCATCGTTGATTATTCAAGCACTTTCTTCTGCTGGCGCTTCGCTTAGCAGGCCTACAAACCATAGGCCTGCCACCGGGTGAATCGCTATTTCAGATTAGTTTTGAAGAAAGCGGTCAGCTTCTCAAACGGGATCAGGTCAGTGCGGTCATACAAATCAACATGCCCTGCGCCCGGAACAACATACAACTCTTTTGGCTGTCCGGCGCGTTGATAGGCATCTTCACTAAACTCTTTCGAGTGAGCCTGATCACCGGTGATAAACAGCATCGGACGCGGTGAAATGGTTTCGATATCGTTGAACGGATAGAAGTTCATAAACTTGCCAATGCTGCTCAGCAGGGGCTTAGTAGTCAGTTCTTCTTTCTCGCCCTGAGGGGTATAGCCGCCTCGCGCAGTGCGATAAAAATCAAAGAACTCACGCTGAATGGCTGGGGTCGAATCATCCAGTTTATTGACGGTTCCCGGAATGTACGCCTTCTCTGCGCCTTTATATTCGGCAAAACGCTGCTCGATTGCCGATTTGATAAACGCCTGACGCTGTTCTGGGGTTTGGGAATGATTCAGGCCATTTCGGAAAGCCGAGCCCATGTCATACATGCTGACGGTGGCAATCGCCTTCATGCGCGGATCGATTTTCGCTGCACTGATCACGAAGCTGCCGCTGCCGCAGATGCCCAGCACGCCGATCTTCTCGGGATCAACATAGGGCTGGGTGCTCAGGTAGTCGACCGCCGCGCTGAAGTCATCAGAATAGATTTCCGGCGAAATCAGATGACCCGGCTTTCCGTCACTCTCGCCCCAAAACGAGAGGTCAATCGCCAGGGTTACAAAGCCCTGTTCCGCCAGCTTTTGGGCATACAGATTCGAGCTTTGTTCTTTCACCGCCCCCATCGGGTGGCCGACGATAATGGCCGGATTTTTAACGGTCCGATTCAGTGTTTTCGGGATAAACAGATTGCCCACCACGTTCATCTGATACTGATTTTTAAACGTCACCTTTTGCTGAGTGACTTTATCGCTTTTATAGAAATTATCCGCGCCTTTTGACATGTCGGCTGCGGTGGCAGCGAATGAGCCGAGTAACAGCCCCAGCGCCAGGGTTATATTTTTCATGGCATGCATCCTCTTAGTGTGTGTGAAGTGTTTTACGAGATGTAAGGAATGTCAGTCCGGCGGCGGCAATCAGTAGCCCCCCGCTCAGGGTAAAGGTGCTCTGCCAGCCGATGTGGTCAAACGCGAGGCCGCCGAGGGTAGAACCCAGCGCGATAGACAGCTGGATAATGGCGACCATCAGGCCGCCGCCTGCTTCGGCATCGTCGGGCAGCGTGCGGGCTACCCAGGTCCACCATCCGGTCGGTGCCGCCGTCGCTAACAAGCCCCAGAACCCCAGCATCGGTGCAACTACCCAGACGTTTTGCCCCGATAGCATCAGCGTTCCGGCGATGGCTGCCATCAGCAACGGGATGGCGATGAGCGTTGGGTAGAAGCCTGCTTTCAGGCAGCGGCTAATAACCAGCGTGCCGATAAATCCCGCGACGCCAATGGTCAGCAAAATGAGCGATAACGTGGCTATCTCCACTTTCGTCACCGTTTCCAGGAACGGGCGGACGTAGGTGAACAACGCAAACTGCCCCATGAAGAACAGGCCGCAGGCCAGCAGCCCAATCGCTACCACCGGACGGGAAAACAGACGAAAAATAGCGCCGTCGGAACGCGAGGTTTTATCGGTAGCCATTAGCGGCAGGCTCATCCCTTGCCAGATGAACGCCGCGATCGCCACCGGGACCAGGCACCAGAAGGCCCCGCGCCAGCCAACCACCGCCCCGAGATAGCTGCCGAGTGGGGCGGCAATCACCGTGGCCAGAGCGTTTCCGCCGTTGAAAATCGCCAGTGCGCGAGGCACCAGATGCTCAGGCACCAACCGAAGCGCGGTGGCCGCAGACATTGACCAGAATCCGCCGATCGCAATTCCAATCAGGGCCCGGCCCAGCATGTAGACGGGATAACTGGCCGCCAGCGCGACGATTGCGCCAGAAATTGCCATTAGTGCCGTCATTCCCAGCAGCAGATACTTACGGTTCAGATTTCCCGCAAGCCTGGAGAGCGACAGGCTGGTCACGACTGCCAGCGCCCCGGAAATCGCAATTCCTTGCCCGGCCAGCCCTTCACTGACGCCCAGATCGGAGGCGATGGGCGTCAGCAGGCTGACTGGCATAAATTCTGATGCGATCAGCACAAAGACGCAGAGCGTCATTGCAAAAACGCCGCTCCAGTAAGCGTGCTGGTGGTGAGTGGGTATTTCGCGGGTCATTGTGGGCATTCTCTTCTACCTCGACATCCGGCCAGACAACCTTCAGGTATGGGCTGGGCGAATGCGGTTCACGATTATCTGTTGCTGAAATTTTCACATGTGGGGTGTAAGCTGACTAGCTAATGAATACTTAATGAGCTTATAAGTTCTGCTTATTAATCGGAGATGTCTGGCGGATGAAACGCAATCTGAATGACCTGCTTTATTTTGTCACCGTTGCCCGGGAAGGGAGCTTTACCCGCGCGGCGGCGCATCTGGGCGTGACGCAACCTGCACTCAGCCAGGCGATTTCCGCCCTCGAAGAACGGATGCAGATCCGCCTTCTGACGCGCACCACCCGCAGCGTGTCGCCCACGACAGCCGGAGAACGGTTGTTACAGGCCATCGGCAACCGTTTTGATGAGATTGAGGCCGAGCTGGAGTTGCTCACGGAGCTGCGGGACAAACCCGCCGGGACGGTGCGCATCACGTGTGGGCCGGACGTGTTACGCACTACGCTGTTACCCAAGCTGACGCCACTGCTGCGCGAGTATCCAGATATCCATATTGAATTCGATGCCAACCACGGTTTCCGCGATATTGTGGCCGATCGTTTTGATGCGGGTGTGCGGTTGGGCGATACCATTGATAAAGACATGATAGCGATCCCAATTGGTCCGGAATTGCGTATGGCGGCGGTTGCGTCACCGGATTACTTCGCCCGTTATCCGATCCCACAAACGCCGCATGAGCTGACGCAACACTGCTGTATTAACCAGCGGATGGTTCGATCCGGTGGATTATATGTGTGGGATTTTGACCAGGACGGCGGCGATCTGAATGTGCGCGTGAGCGGCCAGCTGACGTTTAATACCACAGAACACATTGTCTATGCGGCGCTGGCGGGGTTGGGGATCGCGTTTTTGCCGGAAGAAGAATTTGGCTCGCATATTGAGGCAGGGCGGCTGGTTCGGGTGCTGGAACCCTGGTGTCAGCCTTTCCCTGGCTATTACCTCTACTATCCCAGCCGCAAACAACCTTCTCCGGCGTTTTCATTGGTCGTCGATGCGCTACGTGTGCAGCGCAAACGAAAACCGGTCAATCAGGGATAAAAGGGCAGAAAAGCCTGCTTTGCTTCGATGTGAGGAAAATAATGCTTGCTGGCGCAGCCGCTGCGCCAGCGTTCGGTACTCTATTTTGCATTCAACGATGATGAACGACCGATCTTTATCGCGATGTAATGTGTTGAAAACAAAATCGAATGGCAGACGAACAATGATGAGGCGATTCTATCAGGAAGAAGGCCTGGAGAGAGGTGACATAACCACTCAATGTAAATACGCTCATACCCAAGCAGAATCTCAGCATCTACTGCAAATATAAGGATCGCATTTTCACATTATTTGTTAACCATAATCAATTTTTGCGATTATGCCGCCTTCCCAGAGTCCTATGCAATGATCAAGTTTTTTATATAATCCTGTCAAATTGGTAACTGAAAATTTTCGATAAATATTGCGACGATGATGACTGACAGTTTTTCCTGTAATGTCAAGATAACGCGTGATTTCCTTGTTTTTCTTGCCGGATACAATATACGGAAGTAGCATCGCTTCCATCCTTGTTAAACGCTGTTGTTGTTCAATGTGATGCCAGCGTATGTTTTTAAATATTGTCACCTGCTGATCTTCCAGCGCGAAATGCATAAGGCAGGCGCTGAGCTTCCTCACCGAGCTTTTGCAGTCAATTGTATAACTCGCAATAGTGTTAATAAGAATGTTTTCTATAGTGCTTTCATAGCAGGCATCTCTGGTGATTAAAATGAAATAACTATTTTCATGGTTTTTTTTAATTTCCAGAAGTTCGTTAAGTACCTTGATGTTTGTCTGCCCATAATCTACCACAATGGCTTTGGAGCGAGAAAGATCTGCTCGAGAAATGCGTTTAATATCATCAGAGTAAATGACTTTTTTGAAAGGAGTTGCTTCTGTTGTTAAATTTTCCAACAGCATTGCAAACCCCTGCCTGAAGTATCTACAGGATGTCAAAACTATAATCATGTTTCTTCACCTATCATCTCTGCGGATTTGAGCATCATCTTCGAGAATGTCTTAATTTTCAACTTACACTTTTCGCATGATTATAAGAATAATCTTAATGATGTAGGGGCAATTTGTGCTTTCCATATTAACAAAATAATTTGAGAAAAAATAATAACCTTTATTTACATGGGGATATGCTGACAAATAAGATTTTTCTAGCATGGGTGCGAACATTCTGGCGATATTAAGTTCTTCCATTTGGTATGCTTCTAAACGTAACAAGGAGTTAATAGTTTGCGGGATTTTATTTCTTGAACGGAATAAAAATTTTTACCCAGTTCAAAAGGATAATGTTATGAACACTTCGTTTCGCCTGACCAAATTAGCAGCAAGTATGGGTTTGATTTTCGGAAGCAGCATGATGCTTACGCCTGCTCTTGCAAACAGCTGCACAATCTACTCATCCGGTGTATGCGGCCTCACTGAATTTGACATGACCTCGCCACTTCTTGATAAACCTAAAGCATGGTATTTCAACGAACCGTCCCAGGATGCGGCAATAAACAGCATGGCCAAAGCGCAAAATATCTATTTTGCCAGTGGAACCGCTTCGCGTAATGTTGCTGACATACAACAATTGCTGGTGAATGGCGCGGATCTGAGCGGCTATTACATCAATGCCAGTAAAAACGGTTCGGCAACTATTTCCCTCGCAAATAACGCCAAAGTGGACTGGCTCGAAGCCGGAGGGGCCTCAACAAATACCCGCGTTATTGTTGATCATTCAACCCTTAACGGTGCCAGTGAAATGGTGGATTACGATCGCAAGACAATCACACCCTACTCAAAAAAATATGCTAATGGGTACGCCATTTATCTCTCTGTCAGCGATAACGGTAATAGCGAAGTTGATATCCAAAACGGCAGCGTGATTGGAGGTAGAATTCTGGCGGGTGGCGCGGGCACGCATGATATTACTGTGCAAGATAGCCAGATTCAGGCTGGCAGTATTTTGCTGTATAACACAAGCAATAATAACAATATCACCCTTGAGAACAGCAGTGTAGATACCCGTGGCGCAGTTGCTGCCACGGCTAATGCGATCGAAATCACTAACCTCATCAAAGCAGATAAAACACAAACTATTACTGCGGATAACAGCCAACTAACAGGGTCAGTGGTCATTGCCAGTTCTGGTAGCAGCAACACGCTTTCCCTTCAGAACTCTACTGTTAACAAAACCACACAGGTTGATGGCAATGCCCTTAGCCTGGTGAACGGTAAGATGACCCAACTGATTGTGGACAACAGTCAGATTGGCGGGCATGCGTTGCTTTCGGGGTCGGATAGCATAACCGGCACCCTCATAGACTCACAGATCGATGGTAACGTGATTGCCAATAACGCGGCGAAGATTGCGCTGGATATCACTCGCTCCGTGCTGAATGGCAATATCAATGCCGATACCGGTACCGTTGCCCTCCACCTGACCGACAGTAGCCTGTATGGGGACGTCAACCTCAATGGCGATAACATCACTGGTGCCGATGTCTGGCTGGATAACACACGACTAGCGGGTCATCTATACGGCAGCGGCGAGGCAAGTAGCCTCCATCTTGCGAATACGCCAGCCTTTAATGGCACACAATTCAGCAACTTTAGCACTCTGACGATGGCCGGTGATACGTTGATTAATGGCGGATTCACCAACGCCAACGTCGGCAACGCATTGGTAGTGAAAGGTCATACGGTAACCGCGCCAGTTAAGCTTAGCAGCGGTAATTTAACCTTCGAAAGCACTAAACTTATCGCCGATACTCTGGCACTAAGCAGTGGTGCCTCGCTGGCATTAAACCAGCGTAGCCAGTTGCAAACTAACTCCAGCCAGTTGTTTAACGCCGCTGCATCGTCCACTTTGCCAGAAGGGTATAACGATACCGGTGCCCGAATCAGCTTTAAGGACAGTACACTGATTCTGACCGATGATGCCTATCAACTGGAATATGTAAAGGGCGTTAGTAGTCTGCTCGACTCGGCGAAGGGTAATACATTGGTGATGCTCGGCACGTTGCAAAATGCCGCAAATGTGGCAGGGACTGCCAACGTAACTGACGCAGCCACCACCGGAGCCGTACTGGCGAATACTCAGGTCATGGCCAGCAAAAACCAACTCTTTATTGGCGGTGCGGAGAATTCGATTTCCTCAAACGCAATCACTGTCCGTAATGGCTTTGGTGCGTCTCAGTTAATGTTCGAAGGGGAAGGCGCACCGTCAGTAAGTATTGGCGGCGATCAGACCTTGACTCTGACCGGGGCGGCCGGTGCACTCATTGACGTTGCCGGTGCGCCTGATACGCCGGTTGCCATGACAGTCGAGAACGGTACTCTGAATCTCGGCATGACTGCCATGCCGAATGTCAAAAGCCATCTTACCGGTACCGTGACCGTCGCTCCGGAAGGAACAATGAACATCGTTGCGGGTGATCACACCATCACCTCCGGCAGCGCTGGCGCGGGTATCATCAACAGTGGGCGGGTTTCGGTGCAACAGCAAGCCACGCTGCATGCCGATATGACTTTACAGGAGCAGTCGCACCTGGTTGTTAACGGCACGCTGCTGGCCAGTCAACTGAGCGCCAGCGAAGCGTCGCAAATTACTGTTGGTGATCTCACGTCTGCCGGGACGCTTTCGGCCACACGGCTGGATCTACAGGGTGCCCGGATGTTTATCGACCCGGCCTGGACCCAGGAAGGCACAATCGCGGATGCTTCTCGAGTGGTGAGCGGAGGCACTGAGATCAACGGTCGCGTAACCGTGGGACAAAATGCCCTATTGGTACTGGGGGACAGCAACGCAGCCAGTGCCGAAGCCCGTTTCGCAGAGAGCGGCTTAACCTGGGGTATGAACGACATTACGGCAGCCGTCGCCATCCAGGCACCGCAATACCTTAATGCCACTCAGGGCGGGCTGCGTGTTGATGGTTCCTTGACCGGCAGCGCGGGCAACTACGACGCGGACTACAATAAGGCTGATTTTGCTGACCATTCTCTGCTGATGGTCAGCAGTAAAGAAATAAGCCACGGTCAGGCGGCGCTCAATGCCACACAGGGCTCGCTAAATGTTGCCAACAACGCCATGTTATACGTGGCAGATGCCAAAGCGAACCAGACCTATACCATCGCGAAAGGTTTTAGCGACGTGACTATCGCAGGCAACGGCTGGAATCAACAGAACCTGCAACTGAACAAATTGCTGACCGCTACAACTCAGGCGGAAGAGGGAGAGGTACGGGTCACGACGAAGGCACGCACGGCGCAAGAAGTAATGCCAGGCATCGTAACCCCGCACGCTCTGAATGCGCTTATTGCCAGCGGCGACAATGACCGTTCCGCCCGTCAGGCAGGCCAGCGTTATTTATCCGTCGCCATTGATACCCCAGAGATTGGGGCTAAGCAGGTGGTCAATGCCGTCAATAGTGCGGCACAAATGGCCACTGCGGGTGGTGTTCAGCATAATACTTGGGCGGTGGGCAATGCGGCGGTGGACGCGGTGCTTGAGCGTAACGCCGTTGCTGACCCAGAGCTGGCAGGTTCAACATCGGATGCTGGCGTGTGGGTTAACGTGCTCTATGGTAATCCCCGGAGCAGCGATCTCCGCGCAAGCGGCGAGCGTTACGGTCAGAGCACAGATTTCTATGGCCTGATTCTGGGCGCTGATAAAACTTGGGAGAGTGATGTTGGCACATTGCGCAGCGGCGCAGCGTTCCACGCCGGTAATGGCGACAGCGATTCGCGCGGCGACTTCAGTGCTACCCATAACGATTTTGACTTCTGGGGCGTGTCGTTATATCAAAACTGGCAGCAGGCTAACTGGAACGTCACCGGTGATATGAGTCTGACGCAAACCAGTAGCGATGTTACACAGAAACAGCCGGGCTGGATCGAAGCGGGAGACAAACTGCATGCAGACGTAGATGGCAGGCTCTTCAGCGCCGGTCTGCGCGGTGAGTATCTGATAGAGAACCGTATTGTCGATGTCATTCCTCACGTGGGTATTCGATTTAACCAACTCACTACCAAGGCTTTTGATACCAAAAACAATCAGCATGACGCGCTTTTCCATACCGATAAAGGCACGCAAAATATTTGGCAGTTCCCCGTCGGCGTGAAACTTGCGAAAACCTTCGCACTGGATTCCGGCTGGAATCTTCGCACCCAAGCGGATGTTGCCCTGGTCACCGTGGCCGGCGATCGGGATAGCGAAAACCGCCTTCACACGGTCGGTATTCGTAGCAGTGATATCATCTCAGCAGAAGTTATGGATGAAACCGCCTTTAATGGGCAACTGGGCGTTAAAGTACAGAAAGGGAATATGGCCTTCGGGCTGGGTTACAACGTCAACGCCTCGCAACACAATACTGACCAAACTGTAAGTGCCACTTGGTCACTCGCCTTCTAAATCCCTTTAGCCGCATGCTTTCGAGCATGCGGCTTTCATTCCGAAATCAATACGTAGCGCTCAGCAACCGATCATAATCACGCTACTTTCTTGCTGAATGCTATTCCAACACTATCAACGTAAGTTCCCGCAACAGTCGCGTGTTTATGGGCTTCAGTATTGGAGTGGTCAATATGCGGGCATTGACAGAAACAAACCATTTTCAACGGATCAAAAACCAAAAAATAAGCCCGCGTAAGGGAGATTACGCAGGCTAAGGAGGTGGTTCCTGGTACAGCTAGCATTTATGGGTTATGTTTTTCAGCGCCTCGGATAATACCCGCATTAAGCGAAGCGGTATGTGATCCGATTCTAAGAATCTTCCGACCGGAAAAAATAACCTTTCTGAACTACTTCAGCATCGGATGGCGCGAGTTCTGTCCGTCGAAATTACGCATCAGCAGGGCATAGTCCAGATCAATCTCTTCCGGCACCGGGATCCATACGGTGTGACCGTCACCCGGCGCGACATCGGTCGGCTGGCCTTTGCTGTTTTCCATGTGTTCAAGGGTGAAATTGACGTTGCCCTGTGGGGTCATCAGCTCCAGATTGTCACCTTTGAGGAACTTGTTTTTGACCGCGACTGCCGCGAGATTGCCTTTGCGCTCGCCGGTGAATTCCCCGACAAACTGCTGGCGTTCAGAGACCGAGAAACCGTATTCATAGTTCTGATAGCTGTCATGGGTGTGACGGCGCAGGAAGCCTTCGGTATAGCCACGATGGGCCAGGCCTTCGAGGGTTTCCAGCAGGGTGGTATCGAACGGTTTACCGGCGGCAGCATCATCGATTGCTTTGCGGTACACCTGCGCGGTGCGGGCGCAGTAGTAATAGGATTTGGTGCGGCCTTCGATTTTCAGCGAATGTACGCCCATCTGCGTCAGACGTTCCACGTGCGCGACGGCACGCAGGTCTTTGGAGTTCATGATGTAGGTGCCGTGCTCGTCTTCGAACGCGGTCATGTATTCACCCGGACGCTGCGCTTCTTCCAGCATAAATACGCTATCGGTCGGCTGGCCTTCGCCGAGCGTCGGCTCCACGTTTTTCACCGGGATCGGCTCGTGTTTATGCACGATGTTGCCGATCTCGTCCTCTTTGCCTTCCTGAACGTTATATTCCCAGCGGCAGGCGTTGGTGCAGGTGCCCTGGTTCGGATCACGCTTGTTGATATAGCCCGACAGCAGGCAGCGGCCGGAGTAGGCCATGCACAGCGCGCCGTGAACGAAAATCTCAAGTTCCATTTCTGGAACCTGGGTGCGGATCTCTTCGATTTCTTCCAACGACAGTTCGCGGGAGAGGATCACGCGCGTCAGGCCCATCTGTTGCCAGAACTTAACCGTTGCCCAGTTCACGGCGTTGGCCTGTACCGACAGGTGAATGTCCATCTGCGGGAAGTGCTCACGCACCAGCATAATCAGGCCCGGGTCAGACATGATCAGCGCATCCGGCCCCATATCCACCACCGGCTGCAAGTCGCGAATAAAGGTTTTCAGCTTGGCGTTGTGCGGCGCAATGTTCACGACAACGTAGAATTTTTTGCCAAGCGCGTGGGCTTCGTTGATGCCGAGCTGCAAATTCTCGTGGTTGAATTCATTATTGCGTACGCGCAGAGAGTAACGCGGCTGGCCGGCATAGACAGCATCGGCACCATAGGCGAAAGCGTAACGCATATTTTTCAGCGTTCCCGCAGGGGAAAGGAGTTCCGGTTTAAACATGATTTTCTCGTTCTGATGACAGGTCAGACTCGCTTCGTCGGAAGCGATCGGGGAGGTTCCCCTACATTAAGGGCGGGAATTGTAGCGCTGTGGGGCAGTCAGGTAAAGGGCGGTGGTGGTTGCCCGGCAGGCGAAACGCTACCGGGCGGCTGGTCAGGCGAGGCGGCAGGCGTCTGCTTCCCAGCGGTAGCCCACGCCATACACCGCGCGAATGAATGACTGCTCCGCATCCTGCGTTTCCAGTTTACGACGCAGGTTTTTGATGTGGCTATCGATGGTGCGGTCGGTGACGACGCGGTAATCATCGTACAGGTGGTTCAGCAACTGTTCGCGCGAGAACACTTTACCCGGCTCCTGCGACAGCGTTTTCAGCAGACGAAACTCAGCGGGCGTTAAGTCCAGCAGCTTATTGCGCCAGGAGGCCTGGAAGCGGCTTTCATCAACGATAAGCGGGCTTTCCGAATCCAGCGCCTGCAGTTCACGCTGCGGTCGACAGCGGCGCAGGATGGTTTTAACCCGCGCCACCACTTCACGCGGGCTGTACGGTTTGCAGATATAGTCATCCGCACCGATTTCCAGCCCCAGCAGACGGTCGATCTCTTCAATTTTGGCGGTGACCATCACAATCGGCACTTCGGAGAAGCGGCGGATTTCGCGGCACAGCGTCAGGCCGTCGGTGCCCGGCAGCATCAAATCCAGCAGGATCAGATCCGGCGGGGTCTGATGGACATAGCTCAACACCTTGTCGCCATGATTAATCAGCGTCGGGGCGTAGTTGGCCGCCAGCAGGTAATCAATCAACAGCTGGCCCAGTTTGGGCTCGTCCTCGACAATCAGGATGCGCGGGGTTTTATCATCAATCGGTAATTCGGTCATACGGTTCCCGTTAAATCGCGGTCCAGAGGTAGCTCTACTTTAATGCTTACCCCACCAAAAGGCGAATGTGCGGCGCTAAGCTGGCCGCCGTGCGCGGCCACGATGTTGACGCAAATCGCCAGGCCTAATCCCGAGCCGCCGCTGGCGCGGTTGCGTGAGCCTTCGGCGCGGTAGAAACGCTCACACAGCATTTTCAGCTGTTCGTCGCTCACGCCGGGGCCGCTGTCGGCAAAGGTCAGGGTCAACTGATGGGCGGTTTTTTCTGCTGAGATGAGCAGCTGGCCGCCGCTGTCGGTGTAGCGCAGGCTGTTTTCCAGCAGGTTGTTGAACAATTGCATCAGCCGGTCCCGGTCGCCAAATACGGTAGCGCTTTCCGGTAGCTTCAGGCTGATGTGTAACCCACGGCTGGCAAAGCGTTCGCGGAAGGCTCCTGCCGCCATTTCCAGCAGCGAAACGATATCCAGCGACGCCTTCTGATAAGCCAGTGCGCCTTCGTCGGACATTGACAGCTGATGGAGATCGTCCACCAGTTTGGTCAGGGTGCCGACCTCCGCCTGCAACGATGCCACCGATTCCGGGGTGAATTTGCGCACCCCGTCCTGAATGGCTTCCAGCTCCCCGCGCAGCACCGCCAACGGGGTACGTAGCTCGTGGGAAATGTCGGCCATAAAATCGCGGCGCATCTGCTGATTACGCTCCAGCGTGCTCGCCAGCTGGTTGAAATCCTGCCCCAGACGACCTAACTCATCGGTGCCGGTGGCGGTCACGCGGGTGGAGAAATCGCCTGCCGCCAGCCGGTGAGTGCCTTCCACCAGCCGTTTAACCGGGGCCAGCAGGCCGCGCGCCAGTGGGAAGGTTGCCAGGGCAGCCAGTAATGTCGACAGGGCGACAATCAGCCAACTGGTGCGCCGCTGTTGGCGGTCAAAATTGATATCGGTATTGCGGGTCAGACGCTCGACAGGGGAGGCGATGACCGCGCCGACCTCCACGCCGTTGACCACAATCCCACGGCGGGTGCCGTCCGGCGGCACCGGCGAACGCGGGCCGACCATCACCCTGGCATTCTGATCGACCACCCAGAACTGCGTGCGCCAGCCGTGCGGCGGCATCTGCGGCGGCCCGCGTCGGCCATCGGGGCCGTGCTTGTCGTCCGGCCCATCGTGTTCAAACGAACGCAGGATCTGAAAAACAAACCGATCGTTGCCGCGCAGGAAACTCCAGTTATTGTCATGGGTGGCGTATTGTTCCGCCAGCGCGTCGCTGAGCAATTGCAGACGTTGTTCGTTGCCGCGTTTGATGTAGTCGATAAAGCCGTGCTCAAAACTCAGACGCACCGCCCAGTGCATGCTGATCAGCAGCACAATACAGGTGGCGAGAATGGCAAGAAACAGCTTCGCAGTAATGCCGGGACGCCAGAGTTTCACGGCTCGCTCCTTTCTCGTCGTGCGATAATCATGTTTTGGTTGGTATCGTCAGGCACGCGCGTAAAAATCAGCGCCGGAAGCGCGATGATGACCGCCATGCTGAGGTAGGTGTACAAAAAGACCTGATGGGAAATCGCGCTGTCGACGCTGATGTGATGCTGGCCGTACATCCCCAGCAGCAGGCCCGCCACCGTGACGCCGATACTCATCGACAGTTGCATCACCATTGACAGCATACTGTTCCCGCTGCTGGCGAGATCGTCCGGCAGGTCTTTCAGGGTCAGGGTATTCATCGACGAGAAGCGGCTGGAGTTGATCATCCCCTGCACAAACAGCACCAGCGGCAGCAGCCAGTACCAGCCCATCAGCGCCACGGCCATAAATAACAGACTAATCACCGCCAGCCCAAGCGTGGCGCAGGTCAGCACCTTCCGGTAACCAAAGCGGTTCACCACCTGTACCACAATGCGTTTCATGCCCATGCTGCCAAGCACCATCGGGATCATCATCAGTCCGGCGTGGAATGGCGAAAAGCCGAGTCCAATCTGCAAAAATACAGGGGTCATAAACGGCAACATCCCGCTACCGATCCGCCCGGCAAAACTGCCCGACAGGCCGAGTGAAAAGGTGCGGTTTTTAAATAAGTTGAGGCTGAACAATGCGTTGTCGTTCTGGCGCGCATGCCAGAGATAAAACAGCAGCGCCAGCACGCCGCTAATGATAAGCCCCGCCAGCATTAACGGCGAAATACCTAAGCTGCGTTTCCCGTCCAGTGCCAGGGTCAGCGTCGCCATCCCCACTGCCAGCAGAATAAAGCCTGAGGTGTCAAAGCGTCGGGTTTGCAGGGTGTAATTCGGCATCAGCCACAGGGTGGCAATCGCTCCGACAATCCCGACCGGAATGTTAATCAGGAAAATCCAGTGCCAGGAAGCGTACTCCACCAGAATACCGCCCAGCGCCGGGCCAACCAGCGGGCCTATCTGGCCAGGAATAGTGACGAAGGTCATCGCCGCCATGTACTGATTGCGCGGTACGATTTTCATCACCGTCAGCCTGCCGACCGGCACCATCATCGCCCCGCCCACGCCCTGCAACACGCGGGCCATCACCAGTTCATCGAGGGTGTTGGCTGAGGCGCAAAACACCGACCCGGCGGTAAACAGCACAATGGCGGTGAAGAAGATATTGCGCACGCCCACGCGATCCGCCAGCCAGCCGCTGGCAGGCAGCATCACCGCCACCGTCAGCACATAGGAAACCACCACCATGTGCATGTGCATGTGCAGTGGGCTGACCCCGAGGCTTTTCGCCATCGAAGGTAGGGCGGTGTTGACGATGGTGGTATCCAGCGCCTGCATAAAGAAGCCGAACGCCACTATCCACAGTTGCCAGCGCACGCTGGCGGGCAGCTCTTCCATAGTTACTCTGTAATCGGATTACTGGATTTACGCGTAAAACGCAGGCGCAGACGGTCAAAGAACAGATACACCACCGGGGTGGTGTACAGCGTTAATAGCTGGCTGACCACCAGCCCGCCGACGATGGTTATCCCCAACGGCTGGCGCAGTTCCGAGCCATCACCGCCGGACAGCACCAGCGGCAGCGCGCCAAACAGTGCCGCCAGAGTGGTCATCATAATCGGGCGGAAACGCAGCAGGCAGGCCTGGAAAATGGCCTCTTCCGGCGTAATGTTGCTGTTGCGCTGCGCCTCAAGCGCAAAATCGACCATCATGATGGCGTTTTTCTTCACGATACCAATCAACAGCATGATACCGATTAAGGCGATCAGGCTGAACGGTGCGCCAAACAACTCCAGCGCCAGCAGTGCGCCGACTCCGGCGGAAGGCAGCGTCGACAGAATGGTCAGCGGGTGGACGTAACTTTCATACAGGATGCCAAGCACGATATAGACCGTGGCGATCGCCGCCAGGATCAGGATCACCTGCGAGTTCATGGTCTGCTGAAACACCTGTGCCGTGCCTGCAAAACTGCCGCGAATGGTTTGCGGTACCCCGAGCTGGGTCATGGTGCGGTCGATAACCTCGCTGGCTTCCGACAGCGATTTTCCGGTCGGCAGGTTAAAGGAAATCGTTGAGGCCGCCGACAGTCCCTGATGGTTGACCGACAGCGGCGCATTGGCAGGCTGCCATTTGGCAAAGTAGGAGAGCGGGATCGCTTTTCCTTCGCTGTTAATCACGAACATCTGATCGAGAGCGCTGATGTCCTGGGTGTACACCGGGTCGACCTGCATGACCACTTTGTATTGGTTTAACGGCTGATAAATGGTGGAAATCTGCCGCTGGCCGAAGGCGTTATTCAGCAGGCCGTTGGCGTCCTGCACGCTGATCCCCAACCGGGACATGGTTTCGCGATCGTACACCAAATCCATCTCTGCACCGCTGTCCTGTTGATCGGAGTTCACGTCCGCCAGTTCGGGCAGTTTCGCCAGCGCGGTGGTGATTTTCGGTGTCCATTCCCGCAGATCGGCGAGGTTATCCGACAGTAGCGTGTACTGGTAACCGGCGTTAGCCTGACGACCCCCGACGCGAATGTCCTGCACCGCCATCAAAAAGAGGTTTGCGCCCGGTTCTTTAGCGAGCTTTTTACGCAGGCGGTCGATCACCTGCTGGGCCGTTTCGTGGCGCTCGTCGCGCGGTTTGAGGGTGATAAACATCATCCCGCTGTTAACCCGCGAGCCACCGGTAAAACCGGTGACGTTATCCACCGCTTTATCTTCACGAATGATTTTCATGAAGTCCTGTAACTTGCCGCGCATGGCCTGGAACGAAATGCTCTGATCGGCCTGAATATTGCCCATCACCACCCCGGTATCCTGCTCGGGGAAGAACGTTTTCGGGATCGAGATATACAGCCAGACGTTGAGGGCGATGGTGGCCAGCAGTACCACGCCGACTAAGCGCGCATGATTCAGCACCCATTTCAGCGATTTGCCATAGCCGCGCTGCATCCCGACCAGTAGTCGACCAAAGCCGCGCTCGCGGGTGGGTTCATGAGGGCGTGAGGATTTCAACATCCAGCCGCACATCATCGGGGTGAGGGTCAGCGATACCGCCAGCGAAATACCAATCGCCACCGACAGCGTGACCGCAAATTCGCGCAGCAATCGCCCCGGCAGACCGCCCATCAGCAGCAGCGGCAGGAATACCGCCACCAGCGACAGGCTCATCGACAGCACGGTGAAGCCCACTTCGCGGCTCCCTTGTAACGCGGCCTGGAGCGGTTTCATTCCCGCTTCAAGATGGCGGGAAATGTTTTCCAGCACCACGATGGCATCATCTACCACAAACCCGGTGGCGATAGTCAGGGCCATCAGCGACAGGTTGTTGAGGCTGAATCCGCACAGATACATGGCGGCAAAGGTGCCAATCAGTGACACTGGCACGGCGACGGCTGGAATGATTGTCGCCCGGCCCGATCGCAGGAACAGGAATACCACCAGGATAACCAGCCCCACCGAAATCACCAGCGTCTGCTCCACTTCCTCAAGCGAGGCGCGAATGGTCGGGGAGCGGTCCTGAGCGATTTGCATATCAATCGCAGCCGGGAGGGTCTCTTTCAGCTCCGGCAACTGGGCGCGAATGGCATCCACGGTCTGAATGATATTGGCTTCCGGCAGCTTGCGGATCATCAGCAAAATGGCCGGTTTAGCGTTGGTCATCCCGGCGTTACGCACGTCCTGCACCGAGTCTGACACGTTTGCCACGTCACTAAGGCGCACCGCCGAACCATTGCTGTAATGCACAATCACTGGTTTGTAGGCTTCCGCCGTTTTCAACTCATCGTTGGTGGCGAGCTGCCAGCGCTTGCCCTGAGCATCAATCGCTCCCTGCGGCTTGCGCACGTTGGCGTTATCGATAGCGGAGCGTACCGCATCCAGCGACACGCCCTGATTAAATAGCGCCTGCGGATTGAGATCCACCCGCACGGCGGGCAGGGAACTGCCGCCGATATCGACATCGCCGACGCCGTCAATCTGCGCAATGCTCTGCGCCAACTGAGTCGATGCGAGATCGTATAATTTCCCCTGTGACCAGGTGTCCGAAGTCAGCGTCAGGATCATGATTGGCGCATCCGACGGGTTTGCTTTGCGATAGGTTGGGCGGCTGGGCATTCCGGTCGGGAGCAGGCTTTGAGCGGCATTGATCGCCGCCTGTACGTCACGCGCCGCGCCGTTGATATCGCGGTCAAAATCGAACTGCAAAATGATGCGTGTGCTGCCCAGCGAACTCATCGAGGTCATTTCGTTGACCCCGGCGATGCGTCCGAGTGAGCGCTCGAGCGGGGTCGCCACCGATGAGGCCATCGTTTCCGGCGCGGCACCCGGCAGCGAGGCGCTGATCATAATCACCGGATAATCGACCTGCGGCAGCGGGGCCACCGGCAGTAGCCGGAAGCCGAGCACGCCGCACAGCGTGATGGCGAGCGAAATCAATATCGTCGCCACCGGGCGGTAGATGAACAGGGCGTAAAACTTCACTTACGCCTCCTCTTCACGGGCAGGCAGTCGGCGTTTGAGGTACAGCGACAGCCGGTCAAATAGCAGGTAAATCACCGGGGTGGTGAACAGGGTCAGCACCTGGCTGACCAGCAGCCCACCGACCATACCGATCCCCAGCGGACGGCGCAGCTCCGCGCCGACACCGGTGCTGAGCATCAGCGGCAACGCACCGAGCAGGGCGGCCAGCGTCGTCATCAGGATTGGCCGGAAACGCAGCAGACAGGCCTGGTAAATGGCTTCGCGCGGCGGCATGCCTTGTTCGCGTTCGGCGGCCAGCGCAAAGTCGATCATCATGATCGCGTTCTTCTTGACGATGCCGATCAGCAGAATTATCCCGATGATGGCGATCACGTCCAGCTCGCTGCCCGACACCCACAGCGCCAGCAGCGCACCCACGCCCGCCGTCGGCAGGGTCGAGAGAATGGTGATGGGGTGAATAAAACTCTCGTACAAAATGCCGAGCACGATGTACATCGCCACCACCGCGGCGACCACCAGCCAGACGGTGCTGCCGAGTGCGGCCTGGAATGCCAGCGAACTGCCCTGGAATTGAGTGCGAATATCGACCGGTAGATTCAGCGTTTTTTCAGCGTCGGTAATCGCCTGCACCGCCTCGCCCAGCGATGAATCCTGCGCCACGTTAAAGGAGATAGTCGTCACCGGGAACTGGTCGAGATGGTTGATTGACAGCGGCGCAAAACGCTCTTCCACTTTGGCAATCGTATTCAGGGGCACAATCCCGCCGCTGCTGCTGGTGAGGCGGATGTTATCCAGCGCCGACAGCCCCGGGGTGTCGCTGATGTCATGTTCCAGCACCACGCGATACTGGTTCGCCTGGGTGTAAATGGTGGAAATCAGCCGCTGGCCGAAAGCGTTATACAGCGCGTTATCAACATCAGCCATGCTGATGCCTAAACGGCTGGCGCTGTCGCGGTCGACGTTCACATACGCCGCCAGACCTTTGTCCTGCCAGTCACTGCTGACGTCTTCGAGCTGCGGCAGGGTATGCAGTTTCGCCAGCAGTGGCGGCACCCATTCGCTGAGCGCATCCAGCGAGTTGGCCTGTAGGCTGAACTGGTACTGGGTGCGGCTGACGGTGGTGTCGATGGTTAAATCCTGCGTCGGCTGCAAATAGAGTTCGATACCCGGCACCGTGGCAATGGAATGTTGCAGGCGGCGGATCACCTTCTGCACCCGGTCATCGCGCTCATCCAGCGGTTTGAGATTAATTTGCAGACGGGCGCTGTTCAGCGACGGGTTAGTGCCATCCACGCCGACGAACGCGGTCAGACTCTCGACCGCCGGGTCTTTCATAATGAGGTCAGATACCTGCGCCTGACGCTGAGCCATGCTGGCAAACGACGCAGACTGCGGGGCCTGCAACGTCCCCTGAATAATGCCGTTATCCTGAATCGGGAAGAAACCTTTCGGGATAAATACCCACAGTAAAATCGACAGCGCCAGCGTGCTGAGCGCCACCCCGAGGGTCAGCCACGGATGGTTGAGCACTTTGGTCAGCATCCGGCCATAGGCGGCAATCACCCGTTCAAAAAAGCGTTCGCTGGCGCGGGAAAAACGGTTCTGCTTGCGCAGCGATTCGTGGCTCAGCATCCGGGCGCACATCATCGGGGTCAGCGTCAGCGACACTATTGCCGAAATAAGGATCGCCACCGCCAGCGTCACCGCAAATTCGCGGAACAGGCGTCCGACGATATCGCCCATGAACAGCAGCGGGATCAGCACCGCGATCAGCGAGAAGGTCAGGGAGATAATGGTAAAGCCGATTTCACCCGCGCCCTTTAGCGCCGCCGCCATCGGCTTTTCACCTTTTTCGATATAGCGCGAAATGTTCTCGATAACCACAATTGCATCGTCAACGACAAACCCGGTGGCGATAGTGAGCGCCATCAGCGTCAGGTTGTTGATTGAGAAATCGAGAAACACCATTACCGCGAAGGTGCCGACCAGCGATAGCGGTACCGCCACGGCAGGAATAAGGGTGGCCGGGACATTGCGCAGGAACAGGTAGATGATCATCACCACCAGCGCGATAGCCAGCATCAGCTCGAACTGGGTGTCGTTCACCGAGGCGCGAATGTTATTGGTACGGTCAGACAGGACTTTCACCTGCACCGATTTCGGTAGGCTGCTGGTGAGCTGCGGCAGCATCTGGCGAATGCTGTCGGCAGTGGAAATAATGTTGGCCCCCGGCTGACGCTGGACGTTCATCACAATCGCCTGCTGCTTATTGGCCCACGCACCAAGCCAGGTATTTTCCGCACCTTGCTCAATGGTCGCCACATCGCCGAGGCGCACCGGCGCTCCGTTCTGATAGGCGATGATGAGCTTGCGGTACTCTTCTGCGGACTCCATCTGATCGTTGGCAGAGAGCGTCACCGCGCGGGTCGGGCCGTCAAGGCTGCCTTTCGCCGAGTTGACGTTAGCGTTGGTAATGGCGGTGCGCACCGTTTCGCTGGTCAGCCCCAGGGCGGCGATTGCCTGGGCGTTAAGCTTCACGCGCACTGCCGGGCGTTGACCACCCGCCAGCGTCACCAGGCCAACCCCGGACACCTGGGAAATTTTCTGCGCCACTCGCGTTTCGACCATATCTTCGACCTCGGTCATCGGCAGGGCAGAAGAGGTGACGGCCAGGGTCATGATCGGCGGATCCGCCGGGTTCACCTTACTGTAGACTGGCGGGTTCGGCAGGTCGCCCGGCAGCAGGTTGGTGGCGGCGTTGATCGCGGCCTGCACTTCCTGTTCGGCGACGTCGAGTGACAGCTCAAGCTGGAACTGCAGCGTAACCACCGACGCGCCGCCCGCGCTCTGAGAAGACATTTGTTTCAGACCGGACATCTGCCCGAACTGGCGCTCAAGCGGCGCGGTAATGGCGGAAGTGACCACATCCGGGCTGGCACCGGGGTACAGCGTGACCACCTGAATGGTCGGATAATCGACTTCAGGCAGCGCGGAGACCGGCAGAAAACGGTAGCCGATAATCCCCGCCAGCAGGATGGCCACCATCATCAGGGTGGTGGCGACCGGGCGCAGAATAAACAGGCGGGAAGGCCCGCCCGTGTTGCCGGGAGGTAAAACCTGCATCAGGAACGAGCTCCTGTTTTGCCGTTTTGCTCAGCCGGTGATTTCTCCGTACTGCTGGCACTGTGCGCCTCGACCACTTCGACTTTGGCCCCTTCGGTCAGGCGGTCAATGCCGTCGGTGACCACTTTGTCGCCTGCGGAAAGACCGGAGCTGATAACCACTTTCTGGCTGTCCTGAATGCCTGGCACCACGAGGTGTTTGCTGACTTTGTTTTCATCGTTCAGCACCCATACGAAGTTACCTTCGTTGCCCATTTGCAGTGCAGCGGTCGGGATAACCACGGCGTTCTGTTCGGTATCGACCAACAGACGCGCGTTGACGAACTGGTTCGGGAACAGGGCGTCGTCGGTATTGTTGAAACGCGCTTTTAGCTTGATGGTGCCAGTGGTGGTATCAATCTGGTTGTCCAGACTCAACAGCGACCCGGTGCTCAGCTTCTGCTTATTGGTGCGATCCCACGCTTCGACCGTCAGGTTTTGACCTGCTTTTTGCGCCTTAACCACGGTGGCAATGTCGTTTTCCGGCAGAGCGAAAATCAGGTCAATCGGATGGGTTTGGGTCAGCACCACGATCCCGGTAGTGTCGCTGGTGGCGATCTGGTTGCCGATATCTACCTGCTTGAGGCCCACGCGTCCGTCGATGGGGGCAGTGATACGCGTCCAGTCCAGCTGTAACTGCGCACTGGCAACCGCGGCTTCATCGGCCTTAACGGTGCCTAAGCTTTCTGTAACCAACGACTGTTGGGTGTCGAGTTCCTGACGAGAGACGAGGTTGGTTTTCACCAACTGCTGATAACGTGCTAAGTCGCGACGGGCATTGGCCAAAGTGGCGTTATCTTTGGCGAGCTGGCCCTGGGCCTGAGCAAGGGCGACGTTGAACTGGCTCGGATCAATTTCGGCCAGTAAATCTCCGGCTTTCACCTGCTGACCTTCCTCGAAGTGCAGCGCCAGTAGCTGACCGTTCACCCGGCTGCGGACCGTGACGGTATTCGCGGCGGTGATAGTCCCGAGACCGGTCAGATAGCGCGGCACGGCTTCGCGGGTGGCGGTCGCCGCCTGAACCGGGGCTAACGCGGCACCCATCCGCCCGCCATGGCGACCGCCACCGGCTTTCTGGCCCTGTGAGATAGCGGAAGACGCACCTGCATCAGATGCACCACTGTTGTGCCAGTAATATCCGGCGACACCTGCAATCACCACCACACCCAGCGCGACTAACCAATGCGATTTATTGCTGCCTTTCATCGTTATCCGTATCTCGTCCTGAAACCTTTCAAGGAATGATACTAGTTTAGTTACACAAGCCCCCGGAATAATGGAGGAAATATGAAAGACTGTCTGGAAACGTCTGAATGAGAGGGGTTTTACGAGGCTGCTCGCAGGGTTGGCGCAAAGTTATGCAGGGAAAGTGGTGAGCAGGATACAGTCACCGGCGGCCACATTTGAGTTTAATTGCGGCTGATAAGGACGTTAGCATGGGGCTATAACGGGAAAGCCCCTACCGAAGCAGGGGCTTTGTATTGGGAAAGGGATATGATGAAGTTGGTCATCATACTGGTCATTCTCTTAGTGATTAGCTCACCAGCTTACTAAGAGACCAGAGGGGGAAGAAATCCTCCCTCGCCCTTCACCCTTACGGTAGGTCGAAAAAGCAGCGAAGTCAATCCTCGCTTTTTCGAGCCAGCTCGCAACTCAGGCAAAGACGACCTGAGCCCAGCGGGCCAGACCGGCGGTAACCGAACCAAAGTCATCGCCACCGGCAATTTCAATGCCCGGTAGCTGCTGGGCCAGCGCTTTTTTGATCAGCGGCGAGCGGGCGCTACCGCCTGTCAGGTAGATAACGTCTGGCTTTTCACGACCGTTATCCAGCGCCAGCTGAACCTGCTCAAGAATGCGGGTTAACGGCTGATTAAGCGCGGTTTCCAGCCCCAGTTGATTGATGTCCGCCGCCAGTGTCGGGCTTAAGAACGGTAGGGCGGTGGTGATATCCGCTTTATCGGAGAGCGCGATTTTGCTCTCTTCGGCGCTGCGCACCAGGCGATAGCTCAGACGCTGCTGCCAGGTTTTCAACAGCAAGCTGACTTTGTCCGAATCGCGGGCATCGCGCACCAGGTCACGCAGCATCCTGCCGTTGGCGGTGCTGTAAAAATCGGTTTGCGCCGGAACATCGTTGATGGCGACGGCGTTCCACCACGGCAACACCGGCAGGGCGATGCCTTTTTCGGTTTCGCCGCCCATGCCCAACAGCGGCATCAGGCATTTGAACGCCAGGGCAATATCCAGATCGTTCCCGCCCACGCGACAGCCGCTGTGACCGAGCAGGCTGCTCTCACGGTCACGACGCGCACGCCATTGCGGACCCATCAGCAGTAATGAGCAGTCGGTCGTCCCGCCGCCGATATCCACCACCAGGACGCGTTTTTCAGCGCTCAGCGTGGCTTCGAAATCCAGCCCTGCCGCCACCGGTTCATACTGGAACACCACGTCGGCGAAACCGGCTCGCTGTGCTGCGCGTTCCAGAATGCCCTGGGCCTGTTCGTTGGCGTCATCGCCGCCGAGGCCCTGGAAGTTAATCGGACGGCCTATCACCGCCTGGGTGATGGGGTCGGTCAGCTGGGTTTCTGCCTGCTGCTTGATATGCAGCATCATGGCACAGACCAGGTCTTCGAACAGCGCCACCTGCTGCGGCTTTAGCCCGCTGGCACCCAAAAACGACTTCGGCGATTTGACGAAGTACACTTCTTCCGGGTCGTCGATGTACTGTTTGAGTGATGCGAGACCGAACTGCACGCTGCCGGGCAGCACCTCGATATCTTCTTCGCGGTTATAGCGGATCGCCCGGCGTAACAGCGCTTCGGTTTCATCCCCGGTGGCGGGCACGTCATATTGACGATACAGCCACTCGCTGACCGATTCGCGCGTGGGAGCGCAGAGCATCGAAGGCAGCAGCGAACTGCCGTTTTCGAGCGTTAACAGCTGCGGTGAATCACCGCGCATGACGGCCACTGAACAGTTCGCCGTACCATAGTCAAAACCAATAAACACCTTGCAAATTCCCCATGCCAGTGAAGAAAGGGCGACGACTTTAGCGGAATGTTACGCTGGCGACAACTGGAATATGAAAGCAAGGCACTAAACACCTTAAGCAGTTATGCTTGAGCGACTTACCGAGGAGGGATGATGTTTACGTTACCGTGGCAAGCGCCGTATGACTGGGCCTGGATGATGGGTTTTCTGGCGGCACGTACCGTTGAAGGCGTCGAACGCTTTGCAGGGCAAACCTATATCCGCAGTTTTGCCCTCGATGGCCATCAAGGCTTGATGCGTGTCACGCCGGACGAAGCCTCGCACACGCTGGTCATTACGCTGTCTGACGGCTTGTTGCCAGTAAAGGAGGCGTGTCTGCAACGTCTTGAACAGCTTTTCGATTTGCGCTGTGAGCCACAGCAGGTATCGGCGGCGCTGGGGGAACTGGCCGCCGCGCGACCGGGCCTGCGTCTGCCCGGCTGCGTTGATCCTTTTGAGCAGGGCGTGCGGGCGATCCTCGGACAACTGGTGAGCGTGGCGATGGCGGCGAAGCTCACCAGCCGCGTGGCGAAGGCGTATGGTACGCCGCTGGAAGATGACCCCGAGTTCATCTGTTTCCCGACGCCCCAGCAACTGGCGTTGGCCTGCCCGCTGGCGCTGAAAGCGTTAGGGATGCCGGTCAAGCGTGCAGAGGCGTTGATTCATCTGGCGCAGGCGGCGATTTCCGGGGCGCTACCGTTGACGCCGCCGGATAATATCGACGCCGCGATGAAAGTGCTGCAAACCTTCCCTGGCATCGGGCGCTGGACGGCAAACTACTTCGCCCTGCGTGGCTGGCAGGCGAAAGACGTGTTCCTTCCGGACGACTACCTTATAAAACAGCGTTTTCCCGGCATGACCCCGGCACAAATTCGCCGCTATGCGGAGCGCTGGCAGCCCTGGCGCTCCTATGCCTTGTTGCACATCTGGTACAGCGACGCGTTCAAGCCTGCGGATCAGTTAATGGCGAAATAGCTGCTGTTGAGCACCAGCTCCAGCGGCTGGTTCGCCGCAATGGTATCGCCATAAATGAAATCGACCCCGATGCCGGAGAGCGTATCCATGGTTAACGCCTGATGGGTCGGTCCGGCAATGGTTTTGAGCCCCAGGCGCTGGGCGTGGCCCTGCACGATGGTGACCATCATCTCGTCCATCAGGCTGGCATGAACGTTCCCGATGATGTCCGGATCCAGCATGATGTAATCCGCTATACCGGGCGACAGGTGTTCAAACAGTTCTAAATCCTGGCCGACCTGGCTGATGATAATTTTGCAACCCGCCTGGCGCAGTTGGTTCAGGCCGTCCTGAACCCCGGAGTGCAACAGGCTAGCGGCGCTAAACACCAGATGCAGAAGCCGCGCAGGCATCCCGCTGTGCTGTAGACCATCGAGAATGTCGTTCACCAGAACCGGCCCAGTCAGACCGGCTGCCGACAGTGGCAGGGTGACGCTTATCCCGCGTGCGGCAACTATGTGTGCCCAGCGCTGGAAGAATTCCTGATAGATGCGTCGGTCGAGGGCGTGGACCAACTCCTGGTCTGCCAGCCCTCGGCGGAACGCCTGTTCTTCCACCATCTCACCTTCGCTGGTCCACAGGCGCAGCGACAGCAGCCAGAAGTTGCTGCTTTCCGGCACCCGTGGCGAGGCCACCCCGCGCGCCATCAGCAGCAGATGGTTGTCGCGCACCATGTTCCACTGCTCGTCGAGAGACATCATGCTGCGCTGCTGATGCAGCCTGTCCAGCTGCGGCTCATACACGCTGACCATCCCGCGACCGTTATTTTTCGAGGTGTAGCAGGCGACATCGGCCTGCGACATTACTTCCGAGGCCAGGGTGTTGTGCTCATCTATCAGGGTTATCCCGGCGCTGGCACCGATACGGTGCAGGCGACCCTCCCACATAAAGTGATAATCATTAATGGCCTGAATGATGCGATTGGAAATATAACGGGCGCTCTCGACGTTGCAGTCCGGCAGCAGCAGGCCAAATTCATCGCCGCCGAGGCGCGCCAAAATATCGCTGGTGCGCAGCATCCCGAGCATCATCGACGACAGCTCGCGCAGCAGCGCATCGCCCGCCGCGTGGCCTGCGGTGTCATTAACCGCCTTAAAGCGGTCGAGATCGATAAACACCAGCGCGTGACGCTGATGGGTTTCCTGCACGGTTTGCAGCAGCCGCTTGAGGTGATTCTCAAAGCTAACGCGGTTAGCGAGATGGGTCAGGGCATCGTGAGATGCGCTATAGCTCAACTGGCGCAGCATCTTCCGGGATTCGGTCACGTCCTGAATAACCAGCACCGAGCCGATGTTTTGCCCGTCGAGTGTGCTGAGC
This sequence comes from Scandinavium lactucae, assembly GCF_033843265.1. Lineage (NCBI taxonomy): Bacteria > Pseudomonadati > Pseudomonadota > Gammaproteobacteria > Enterobacterales > Enterobacteriaceae > Scandinavium > Scandinavium lactucae. The sequence continues at coordinate 22,298 of NZ_JAWXRD010000030.1, read as the reverse complement.
GGCGTAATGCTGTAATGGATGTCATAACTGCCGCCTCGACGGCAGTGCAGCACCACATCCTGTTCGATATCCGTTCGCGACATATCACCGCTGTGAATGTTTTCCATCAGCGGGCCGTTATCGCCAAAGGTGATGCGCAGCACGTTAAGCAGCGGCTGCTTCATCGCTTCGTCCTGGTTCCAGCCACTCATTTTTTCGGCGACCGGGTTCATAAAAATCACGTTCATATCGACATCGGTACAGAGCACCGCTTCGCCGATAGAATCCAGGGTAATGTGCAGGCGTTCTTTCTCCTGGAACAGCGCCTCGTTAAGCTGTTTCACCTCGGTCATGTCCATATTGATGCCGAGCAGGCGCTCCACTTCGCCCTGTTTATTCAGCACCCGATTCGCCAGCGAGCGAATATGCCGGATGCCTTCTTTGACCTGGATACGAAATTCGAGTTTGAACGGCGCGCGGGCGCTGAGAGCGTTGCGGATAGTACGCTCCGCCTGCTCCCGGTCTTCATCCACCAGGCAGTTATGCCACAGTTGCCAGGTGGGTTTGAGATGGGAAGGGATCTCGTACAGCTCGAACATGCGCTTGTCCCAGGAGATAAGATCAGGTTCCAGCTCCCACTCCCAGATGCCAATCCCGCCCGCTTCGTTGGCGAGGGTTATGCGCTCCATCAGGCGTTTATTGACCCACTCCGTGTGTTTGAGGTCGTTAATGTCTTCGATCTGGGCAATGAAATAGAGCGGCGTCCCGTCAGCGTGCCGTACCAGCGACACCGCCAGCAGTGCCCAGACCACATCACCTTTGCGCGTGTAATAGCGCTTTTCCATGGTGTAGGTGTTGATTTCGCCGCCGATCAGCTGTTCGAGCTGCGCCAGGTCACTGTCGAGATCTTCCGGTAAGGTGAGCTGCTGGAAGGTCATGGTGCGCAGCTCGTTCTGGCTATAGCCGAGGAATTTGCACAAGGCTTTGTTGGCCTGTAGCCACTGGCCTTCGGTGCCCACCAGCGCCATGCCAATGGCGGAATATTCCATCGCATTGCGAAAGCGCTCTTCGCTCTCGGTAATGTGTTTGCGCTCCGCCCGGAAGGCGTACATCACCATGGTCATAATATTGGCGGGCAGGAGAATCATCAGGAACGGTAGCCACGGCACGTTGCTCATGGCGTAAAGCTGCGGGGTGTGCAGGGTGGCAGGGTGACTCGCCATCATCAGCGAGACCATCATGATAGTGACAAGGAAAACGGTAAAGGCTTCCATGCGCGGCAGGCGTACCGCGCTCCACATCAGCAGAACGATCACGCAGGTAAACGGCCATGGCATCCAGAGCATCGACATGGCGCTGAGCGCCAGCGTCACCGCCAGGGTGAGCAGCGTTTCCATGAGCATTCGCGGATTGCGATGGCGTAACAGATAGCGGCTCTTATACAGCAGGCCGAGCGGCACCAGCGCCAGAGCGCCAATGGCCTCTGACAGCACCCACACAAGGAAGGTATGGACCGGGTCCCCAGCCGGAGCAAGCAATAGCACCAGCACGCCCCCCACCAGCGGCGGGACCACCGCACTGGCCAGCGCCAGCCTTACCCAGTCGTGCAGATTTTGCAGCGGATTATAGCGCGGCAAAAATTTACGCAGCAGAATTGCGCCCAGCGCGGCTTCGATGGCATTAATCGCCGGATATATCAGGTTCAGCGTACTCGGCGGGAACAGCACCCAGGAGGCCAGCAGGTTGCCGAGCGTACAGGCGACGGCAATCGGGGGCCACATCTTCCCGGTGTGGCGATAAAACGCCACCATCATAATCGAGGTCGGAAACCACAGCGGCGCGAGAAAGGTGCCGAAACGTGTTAATTCCAGTGAGAAAAGCGTAAAAATGAACGTCAGCAGCCCGAGGCTAATCATGCGCAGGACCGGATGTGAGGGCGTAACGGGCACTTGCTGTTCAGATGTCTTCATTTACCGCTTTCCGCCAGGGCTTTCCGGCCGCGACTTTTCACGAGGAATTGGCCTGAATTCATTAGGATGCTAAATGGGATCATGCTAGTACAAACAATTTACATTTCCTATGCCATCTGGTCATTATTTAACAGATTGCGAGATAAATTCATGGAGCAGGGTAAAATCTGTCTAACACGTTGGAAAAGTGAACATATTAATTTGCGAATAGTCACTTTTTATCCCTACAACGGTGAATGTTGTTTTCGACTGGTATCGACGGGCTGAAATCCCTATAATTGCCGCGTTTGGCGCTCCGGCGTCACCCTTCCTATCATCCAGGTTAATCAGGTCGCAAAAATATATGACTGATAAGTCTCATCAGTGCGTCATTATAGGCATCGCCGGCGCATCGGCTTCGGGTAAAAGTCTCATCTCCAGTACCCTTTACCGTGAATTACGTGAACAAGTTGGCGATGAACACATTGGTGTGATCCCTGAAGACAGCTATTACAAAGACCAGAGCCATCTGTCGATGGAAGACCGGGTTAAAACCAATTATGACCATCCGAGCGCGATGGATCACAGCCTGCTGTTTCAGCATTTGCAGATGCTCAAGCGTGGCGAGGCGATCGAATTGCCGGTGTACAGCTATGTCGAACATACCCGTATGCCGCAAACGGTGCATGTGAAGCCAAAGAAAGTCATCATCCTCGAGGGGATTTTGCTGCTGACTGATGCCCGTCTGCGCGAAGAGATGAACTTCTCTATTTTCGTCGATACCCCGCTGGATATCTGCCTGATGCGCCGCATCAAGCGTGATGTTAACGAGCGTGGCCGTTCGATGGACTCCGTGATGGCGCAATACCAGAAAACGGTTCGCCCCATGTTCCTGCAGTTTATTGAGCCGTCCAAACAGTACGCCGACATTATCGTGCCGCGCGGTGGGAAAAACCGCATCGCCATTGATATTCTGAAGGCCAAAATTAGTCAGTTTTTTGAATAATTCCCCTGAATTATGTACTGTGCATAATGACCCGGTAGACGCCGGGCATACTGCATTAAAGGAGATAACGCATGCGTCTGTGTGACCGAGATATTGAAGCCTGGCTGGATGAAGGCCGTCTTGCGATTACCCCACGACCGCCGGTGGAACGCATTAATGGTGCGACGGTAGACGTTCGCCTCGGCAATAAATTCCGTACGTTTAGCGGACACACCGCTGCGTTTATCGACCTGAGTGGGCCGAAAGCCGAAGTCAGTGCCGCGCTTGACCGCGTGATGAGCGAAGAAATCGTGCTGGCCGAAGGCGAGGCGTTCTATCTGCATCCTGGCGAACTGGCGCTGGCCGTGACCCTGGAATCCGTGACCCTGCCTGCGGATTTAGTGGGCTGGCTTGACGGGCGCTCTTCTCTGGCGCGACTGGGCCTGATGGTTCACGTGACCGCACATCGCATCGATCCCGGCTGGTCCGGCTGTATCGTGCTTGAATTCTACAACTCGGGCAAACTGCCGCTGGCGCTGCGCCCGGGAATGCTTATCGGTGCCCTGAGCTTCGAACCGCTTTCTGGCCCGGCTGCGCGGCCTTACAACCGCCGCGAAGACGCGAAGTATCGCGATCAGCAGGGTGCGGTTGCCAGTCGTATCGATAAAGACTGAGCGTGACTGAGACGTCGGAGACATCATGAGACGAATTCTGACAACGCTGATGATTTTGCTGGTGGTGATTGTCGCCGGCCTGTCGGCGCTGGTGCTGCTGGTTAATCCGAACGACTTCCGCGACTACCTGGTGCGCCAGGTAGCGGAGCGCAGCGGGTATCAACTTCAACTGGACGGCCCGCTGCGCTGGCACGTCTGGCCGCAGCTCAGTATTCTTTCCGGCAGAATGACCCTGACCGAACCGGGTGCCGCCGCGCCGTTGGTGAAAGCCGATAACATGCGCCTCGATGTGGCGCTGATGCCGTTGTTGTCGCATCAGCTTCAGGTCAATCAGGTGATGCTTAAAGGTGCAGTGATCGAGCTGACGCCGAAGACTGAAGCGGTGAAGCGCAAAGATGTGCCGGTCCCACCGCGCGAAAATACCCTGCCTCAGGCCCCGGAAGACAAAGGCTGGTCCTTTGATATCGCTAAACTGCAGGTCGATGATAGCGTGCTGGTGTTCCAGCATGAAGGTGACGATCAAATCACGATTCGTGATATCAAACTGCAAATGGAGCAGGACAACCATTACCTCGCCAGCGTCGATTTCTCCGGGCGCGTGAACCGCGATCAGCGTGACCTGAATCTCTCCTTCAGCGCGCAGGTCAACGCGGGCGATTATCCTCATTCGCTGACCGCCACCTTTAGCCAGCTCAACTGGCAGTTGCAGGGGGCCGATCTGCCGCCGCAGGGCATTGGCGGTCAGGCCTCATTGCAGGCTGAATGGCAGGAAGATCAGAAGCGCCTGAGCTTTAGCCAGCTACAGCTGACGGCGAATGACAGCTCGCTTGGCGGCGACGGCAACGTGGTGCTGGCGGTGAAACCGGAATGGACGCTGAACCTGCACGCCGACAAACTCAATTTCGATAACCTGCTTTCTCAGGCCAATCCAGCGGCAAATTCCAGTGCGAATCAGCAAGGGCAAAGCCAGTCTCGCCAACAGCGTCCGGTGATCGCCGAGAACATCAGTACCCCAGACTATAGCAGCCTGCGCGGCTTCCGGGCGGCCATTGGCCTTAATGCCAAACAAATTCTGTGGCGGGGAATGAATTACACCGATGTTAACCTGCAGGCTAACAATGAATTCGGTCAGCTTACTATCGCCGAACTGCAGGGCAACATCGACGGTGGCACCCTGTCGCTGCCGGGCAGCGTAGATGCGCGCAGCAATACGCCGGTCTCAACCTTCCAGCCGAAGATCGACAATATTCAAATCGCGACCCTGCTGAAGGCGTTTGATTATCCTATCAACCTCACCGGTAAACTGTCGCTCGACGGCGAGTTCAGCGGCGGCAAAATTGATGCGGACAGCTTCCGTCGCAGCTGGCAGGGCCAGGCTAAAGTCTCTCTGCTGGATTCTCGTGCCGAAGGGCTGAACTTCCAGCAGCTGGTGCAGCAGGCGGTAGAACGCAGCACCCATGTGACCGCCAAAGAAAATCTGGAAAGCGCCACCCGTCTGGATGAATTCTCCAGCAATCTGGAGTTAGACAACGGAGTGATGACGCTCGATGACATGGCCGGTAAATCCTCCTTACTGGCGCTGGACGGCAAGGGCACGCTGGACTTGGTCAAGGAAGAGGGCGACATGCGCTTCAATGTGCGCGTGGTGGATGGCTGGCAGGGCGAAAGCAAGCTGGTAGAGACCCTGAAGCAAACGGCGATCCCGCTGCGTGTCTACGGTAAATGGACCGAGCTCAACTACAGTTTGCAGGTGGATCAGGTGCTGCGTAAGCAATTGCAAAGCGAAGCCCGTGACCGTCTCAAAGCCTGGGCCGACAAAAACCAGGATAGCCAGTCGGGCAAAGACCTGAAGAAGTTACTCGATAAGCTGTAATCCCCGTCGAACATAAAGAAAGGCCCGGCATTGCTGTCGGGCCTTTTTTGTTGAACCGTCTCACACTTCGTAATCGAGTTCCGGCTGTGCGGGCGGGAATATCTGCACCCGCTGTACGCGGTGATTTTCCACCTGCAACGTTTTCAGGGTAAATCCGTCGACCTCGACGGTTTCGCCCGCGGTCGGTACGCGCTGTAAATGTTCCATCAGCAGCCCGGCGATGGTGTGATACTCGCGCTTTTCATCCAGCGGCATCGGCACAAACTGCACCAGATCTTCCAGCGGCATATGACCGTTCGCGGTCCAGCTACCGTCGGCATTTTTCTGGATGTCGTGGCGGGCATCAATCTCCTGTACCTCATTGGGCAGGTTCCCGGCGATGGTTTCCATCACGTCGCTGAGCGTCACTATCCCTTCTACTGAGCCGAATTCATCAACCACAAAGGCAAAGTGGGTGCGGGCGTTACGGAACTGCTCCAGTGCGGGCAGCAGCGGCAGCGTCTCCGGGAACACCAGCGGCTGGCGCACCAACACCCGTAAATCCAGCGGTTCACCGTGCAGCGACTGGTTTAGCAGGTCAATCACGTGTACTACGCCCAACAGCTCTTCATCGTTATCGCCCCCGGTGACCACCAGGCGGGTATGCTGATTCTTGTCCAGCAGGGCGCGGATCTCTGCTTCCGGAGCGCTCAGGTCGATATGTTCGATATCGTGGCGCGAGGTCATGATGCTGCTGACGCTGCGCTGATTGAGATTTAGCACCCGCTCGATCATCCGTCGTTCCTGCGGGTCGAAAACCGGCTCATCCTTATGGTCTGCAATTAAAGAAGCGGTTTGCGCATCCAGCTCGGCATCTTCTTTCTGTCCGCTAAGCAGACGCATCACCGCCTCGGTGGTACGGCTGCGCAGGCTCTGATTGGCCGACAGAAAACGGCGGCGGTTAAAGTTAGACAGCTGGTTCAGGGCCTCAATCATTACCGAGAAGCCAATCGCCGCGTACAGATACCCTTTCGGGATGTAGAAGCCAAAGCCTTCTGCCACCAGGCTAAAGCCAATCATCAGCAGGAAGCTCAGACACAATATGACGATGGTCGGGTGATTATTCACGAAGCGGGTCAGCGCTTTGCTGGCGAACAGCATCATGCTGATGGCGATCACCACGGCCGCCATCATCACCAGCAGATGATCGACCATGCCGACGGCGGTGATCACTGAGTCGAGAGAGAACACCGCATCGAGCACCACAATTTGCGCCACCACCGCCCAGAACCTGGCCCCGCGCCGCTGCGTCGGGCCGTCATTATCTTTTCCTTCCAGACGCTCGTTAAGTTCGACCGTGGCTTTAAATAGCAGGAATAACCCGCCGCCGAGCATGATTAAATCGCGTGCGCTGAAGCTCAAATCCCGCACGGTAAACAGCGGGCGGGTGAGGGTGACCAGCCACGAGATGGACGCCAGCAGCAACAGGCGCATCACCATTGCCAGAACCAGCCCGGTAATACGTGCCCGGTTACGTTCTGCGGGCGGCAGCTTTTCCGCGAGGATCGCGATAAACACCAGATTATCAATCCCGAGCACCAGCTCGATGACCACCAGGGTGATAAGCCCTGCCCAGATTGAGGGATCGGCAATCCATTCCATACGTTGTTCAAACCCTTCTGTAACATTGACTTGAATTCTATTATACCCTGAGTTTAATCTTAAATAATTGGCGTTGCTTGAAAATTATATATCCCTATAGTTTCCGTTATTAATTATTTTATTTCCTTATCCCTCCCGCTATATCCCGTGTCCGGCGCAGCTGCCGCTAATGTCAATATAAAGATAATCCTAAAAGCTGAAGGCGATTCTTAATATTTATCCTAAAAGCAACGCCGATAGGAGTTGTTACCTTGTCGAATATTGTCATTACTGTAACAATCGAATCGTTAAATGAATATTAGGGATCGCCAAAGGAATTATTACCTGCGGAGAAACCAATCATTTGATGTTTTATACACACTCTCTCTGTCCCGACCAGCACCTCGCGCCGGGATGGTTCATAACATAATGATTAAACAGTGGATTGGTAACTGAAAGCCAAGGGCGGTAGCGTGCCCGCTGGCCGCTAATTCAGACTGGATTATTCTGTCAACTGTTAGCGAGCGGATAAAGTTTTTTTAGGAATGATGCCAGTTATATTTCGTTTCGGTTAACGGCATTCTCAATGTAAATGACCTGAATGAAATCTGGTTTGTTTTATTCGCACAGGATAATTTCTCTGCCAAAGTGATAAATAATCAATGATGAAATCCCAACTGAAATTGATGCCATTATTGGTGTCTGCAATCCTGATGAGCGGTTGCACGGTCCTGCCCGGCAGCAATATGTCGACCTTCGGAAAAGATGTGATTAAGCAGCAAGACGCTGATTTTGACATCGACCGGATGGTGAATGTTTATCCGCTGACCCCGCGTCTGATTGAACAACTGCGCCCACGGCCTAACGTTGCGCAGCCCAACATGTCGCTGGATCAGGAGTTAAGCAATTATCAGTATCGCGTGGGCGCGGGTGACGTGCTCAGCGTCACCGTCTGGGACCATCCGGAGCTAACCACCCCCGCAGGTCAGTATCGTAGCTCCAGCGATACCGGTAACTGGGTTCAGCCCGATGGCTCGATTTTCTATCCTTACATTGGTCGCGTGCAGGTCGTGGGTAAAACGCTGGCGGAAATCCGCGACGTGATAACCGGGCGTCTCGCCACCTACATCACCGACCCGCAGGTTGATGTGAATGTGGCGGCCTTCCGCTCTCAAAAAGCCTATGTTTCCGGCCAGGTGAACAAATCAGGTCAGCAGGCTATTACCAACGTGCCGCTGACCGTACTTGACGCCATCAACGCCGCAGGCGGGATGACCGACCTGGCAGACTGGCGCAACGTGGTGCTGACCCACAACGGGAAAGAGCAACGCATTTCCCTGCAGGCGCTGATGCAAAACGGTGATCTGAGCCAGAACCGCCTGCTGTATCCGGGCGATATCCTGTTCGTACCGCGCAACGATGATCTGAAAGTCTTCGTGATGGGCGAAGTGAAGAAACAGAGCACCCTCAAAATGGACTTCAGCGGCATGACGCTGACCGAAGCGCTGGGCCAGGCGGAAGGTCTCGACATGACGGCCTCGAACGCCAGCGGCATCTTCGTTATTCGTCCGCTGAAAGACGACAAAAACGGCAAGATTGCCAACGTCTATCAGCTCGATATGTCCGATGCGACCTCGCTGGTTATGGCGACCAACTTCACGCTGCAACCGTATGACGTGGTGTACGTCACGACTGCACCGGTCACGCGTTGGAACCGTCTGATCAACCAATTGCTGCCAACCATCAGTGGCGTTCGCTACATGACGGATGCGGCGAAAGATATCCATACCTGGTAACCATTATGTTCAACAAAATTCTGGTGGTATGCGTCGGCAATATCTGCCGTTCTCCTACGGGGGAGCGGCTGCTGAAAAATTATCTTCCGTCGCTGCACGTGGACTCGGCAGGTCTTGGGGCGCTGGTGGGTAAAGGGGCAGACGACAGCGCCGCAAGCGTGGCTGCCATTCACAACATTTCCCTGGACGGGCACTGCGCCCGTCAAATCTCCGGAAAGATGTGCCGCGAATACGATCTCATTCTGACCATGGAAAAACGCCACATTGCCCGGCTGTGTGAAATCGCACCGGAAATGCGCGGCAAAGTGATGCTGTTTGGTCACTGGGATGATGAGCGCGAGATCCCCGATCCTTATCGCAAGAGTCGCGACGCTTTTGAAGCGGTTTACCACTTACTCGATCAGTCTGCCCGTCAGTGGGCGCAGGCACTGAAAGTACAGCAGGGATAACAATGACAGATAACGTAAAACAGTCGCTCCCACACGCGTCGGGCGGTGATGAAATCGATATTGGCCGCCTGGTCGGTACCGTGGTGGAGGCAAAATGGTGGGTGCTCGGCATTACCGCTGTGTTCGCTGTGGCCGCGGTGGTGTACACCCTTTTTGCGACCCCTATCTATAGCGCCGATGCGCTGGTACAGATTGAGCAAAACACCAGCAGCTCCCTGGTGCAGGATTTAAACTCGGCGCTGAACAGCAAGCCGCCAGCCTCTGACGCGGAAATTCAGCTGATTCAGTCGCGCATGGTGCTGGGCAAAACCGTTGATGACCTGAATCTGGACATCGCAGTAACCAAGAACACGATGCCCATTTTTGGTGACGGTTGGGAACGCCTGATGGGCCGCGCCAACGAGAGCGTCAACGTCGACACCTTCACGCTGCCAGCAGGTATGCGCGAACAGGTGTTTACCCTCGAAGTGCTCGGGCATAACAGCTATCAGCTCACCAGCGACGGCGGCTTCAGTGCGCGCGGCGTCGTTGGGCAGCCGCTAAACAAATCCGGCGTCACGCTGTTAGTTAGCGCGATTCATGCGCAGGCCGGGGGCGAATTTACCGTCACCAAATACTCCACGCTGGGGATGGTCAAAAACCTGCAAAACAACCTGACGGTCACCGAAAACGGTAAAGACACCGGGGTGCTGAGCCTGACGTTCACTGGCGAAGACAAAGATCAGATCCGCCTGATCCTCAACAGCATCGCTGAGAACTATTTGGCGCAAAACATTGAGCGCAAATCGGAAGAAGCCTCCCGCAGCCTGCGTTTCCTCGCTAAACAACTGCCGGAAGTGCGGACCCGTCTGGACGATGCGGAAAACAAACTCAACGCTTATCGCCAGCAGAAAGACTCGGTGGATATGTCGCTGGAAGCCAAATCGGTGCTCGATTCGGTGGTCAACATTGATTCCCAGCTCAATCAGTTGACGTTCAGCGAAGCGGAGATTTCGAAGCTCTACACCAAACGTCACCCAGCGTACCGGACCCTGCTGGAAAAACGTAAAACCCTGGAAGAAGAGAAGGCTAACCTCAACAAACGCATCACCGCGATGCCGGAAACCCAGCAGGAAATCGTGCGTCTGACGCGTGATGTGGAATCCGGGCAGCAGGTTTACATGCAGCTGCTGAACAAACAGCAGGAATTGAAAATTCAGGAAGCGAGCACCGTCGGCGACGTGCGCATCGTCGACTCCGCCATCACTCAGCCTGGCATCCTGAAGCCGAAAAAAGCGCTGATTGTGTTCGGCGGGATCATCCTCGGCTTGATGCTCTCTATTCTGGGCGTGCTGCTGCGTTCGCTGTTCAACCGTGGGATTGAAAGCCCGCAGGTGCTGGAAGACAACGGCATCAACGTGTATGCCAGCATCCCGCTGTCTGAATGGCAGAAGAAACGCGACCATGTGAAAACCATCAAAGGCGTCAAACGCTATAAGCAGAGCCAATTGCTGGCGGTGGGTAATCCGACCGATCTGGCCATTGAAGCGGTGCGTAGTCTGCGAACCAGTCTGCACTTCGCCATGATGCAGGCCAGCAACAACGTGCTGATGCTGACCGGGGTCAGCCCGTCAATCGGCAAAACCTTTGTCTGTGCCAACCTCGCGGCAGTGATCAGCCAAACCGGTAAGCGCGTATTGCTTATCGACTGTGATATGCGTAAGGGCTACACCCACGAACTGCTCGGCACCACCAACGATAACGGTCTGTCGGAAGTTCTGGTTGGCAAAAGTGAGATTACGAGCTGTGCGAAGCGTACTTCAGTGACCAACTTCGATCTGGTGACGCGCGGGCAGGTGCCGCCGAATCCTTCCGAACTGCTGATGAGCGATCGCTTTGCTGAACTGGTGAAATGGGCCAGCAGCCAGTACGACCTGGTGCTTATCGATACGCCGCCAATCCTGGCGGTCACCGATGCCGGGATCGTCGGTCGCCATGCGGGCACCACGCTGATGGTGGCACGCTATGCGGTCAACACCCTGAAAGAAGTGGAAACCAGCCTCAGCCGCTTTGAGCAAAACGGTATTCACGTTAAAGGGGTCATCCTCAACTCCATCTTCCGTCGGGCCACCGGTTATCAGGACTACGGCTACTACGAGTACGAATACAAATCCGACAGTAAATAATACACCTGACCCCTCACCCTAACCCTCTCCCCACAGGGGAGAGGGGACTGTGTTGTGCGGTCGTTCATCGCCATTTGGGGAATAAAAATGACCATACAAAACCCTCTGATCTCGATTTACATGCCAACCTGGAACCGGCAGCAGCTGGCGATTCGCGCCATTAAATCGGTGCTGCGCCAGGATTATCCTCACTGGGAAATGATTATCGTCGACGACTGTTCCTCCTCCTTTGAACAGTTGCAGCAGTTTGTCGACGGGCTGAACGACGCCCGCGTGCGTTACACCCGCAACGACTTCAACTCCGGGGCGTGTGCAGTCCGCAATCAGGCGATTTTGCAGGCCAAAGGCCAGTTCATCACCGGCATCGACGATGACGATGAATGGACGCCCAACCGTCTTTCGGTGTTCCTCGAACACAAACACCAACTCACATCGCACGCGTTTCTGTATGCCAATGACTACGTTTGCGAAGGGGAAGTCTATTCCCAGCCCGCGAGCCTGCCGCTGTACCCGAAATCACCGTTCTCGCGCAAGCTGTTCTTCAAGCGCAACATTATTGGTAATCAGGTGTTTAGCTGGGCGTGGCGCTTCAAAGAGTGTCTGTTCGACACCGAACTGAAAGCGGCACAGGATTACGACATTTTCCTGCGGATGGTCACCGAATACGGTGAGCCGTGGAAAGTGGAAGAGGCGACGCAAATTCTGCACATCAACCACGGCGAAATGCAGATAACGTCGTCGCCGAAAAAATTCTCCGGCTATTTCCACTTCTACCGTAAGCACAAAGACAAATTCGACCGCGCGAGCAAAAAGTACCAGCTGTTCACGCTGTACCAGATCCGCAACAAGCGCATGAACTGGCGCACGTTGCTGACCCTGCTGTCAGTGCGTAACGGCAAACGTCTGGCCGATGGCCTGCGGGGGAAATAATGCTGCTCGAAGATTTACGCGCTAACAGCTGGAGCCTGCGTCCGTGCTGCATGGTGATGGCCTATCGCATCGCCCATTTCTGCTCGGTGTGGCGCAAAAAAAGCGTCATTAACAACCTGTGGGCCGCCCCAGTGTTGCTGATGTACCGCTTTATCACCGAATGCCTGTTTGGCTATGAAATTCAGGCCGCAGCCACTATCGGTCGTCGCTTCACCATTCATCACGGTTATGCCGTGGTGATCAATAAATTTGTGGTGGCGGGGGATGATTTCACCATCCGCCACGGCGTCACCATTGGTAACCGTGGCCCGGACAGCCTGGCCTGTCCGGTGATTGGCAACGGCGTTGAGCTGGGTGCAAACGTGGTGATGATTGGCGAGATAACCATTGGCAATAACGTCACCGTCGGCGCAGGCAGCGTAGTGCTGGACAGCGTGCCGGATAACGCGCTGGTGGTGGGTGAAAAAGCGCGAGTAAAGGTCATCAAATGAATATTCTGCAATTTAACGTCCGTCTCGCAGAAGGCGGGGCGGCAGGCGTGGCGCTGGATTTACACCAGCGCGCGCTGCAACAGGGCATGGCATCGCGGTTTGTCTACGGTTATGGCAAGGGCGGCAAGAAAAGCGTCAGCCATGACGACTACCCGAACGTCATCAAACACACTTCACGCGTGACCTCGATGGCGAACCTGGCGCTGTTCCGCCTCTTCAATCGTGATGTGTTCGGCAATTTGAATAATCTCTACCGTACCGTGACCCGCACGGCCGGGCCGGTGGTGCTGCATTTTCACGTGCTGCACAGCTACTGGCTGAATCTGGAAGAGGTGGTGGATTTTTGCCATAAGCTGAAAGAGCACAAGCGCGACGTGAGTTTCGTCTGGACGCTGCATGACCACTGGAGCGTAACTGGCCGTTGTGCGTTTCTCGACGGTTGCGACGCGTGGAAAAGCGGCTGCGGCAAATGCCCGACGCTGACCAACTATCCGCCGGTCAAAATTGACCGCGCGAGCCAGTTAGTCAGCGGCAAGCGCCAGCTGTTCCGCGAAATGATTGCGTTGGGCTGCCAGTTTATCTCGCCGAGCCAGCACGTGGCCGATGCTTTTAATCGTCTGTACGGGGAAGGGCACTGCAAGATTATTAACAACGGCATTGATGTGGCGACCGAAGCGATTCTGGCAGAACTGCAGCCGATGAGCGTCACCGGCAGCAAGCCGAAAATCGCGGTAGTGGCGCATGATTTACGCTACGACGGCAAAACCAATCAACAGCTGGTGCGCGACATCATCGCCCTCGGTGATGCGGTGGAAGTTCACACCTTCGGCAAGTTCTCCCCGTTCGACGGGAGCAACGTGATTAACCACGGCTTCCTGACCAACAAGCGCCAGCTCATGAGTGAACTTAATCAACTGGATGCGCTGCTGTTCAGCTCGCGGGTCGATAACTATCCGCTGATCCTGTGCGAAGCGCTGTCCATCGGCGTGCCGGTTATCGCCACCCCCAGCGAGGCGGCGCAGGAAGTGCTGGCCAAATCGGGCGGTCGTACCGTCAGCGCTGAGGAAGTATTGCAGCTGGTACAGCTGCCGAAAGCGCACATTGCCGAGGCTATTTTTGGCACCACGCTCGACGACTTCCGCGCCCGCAGTCGTCAGGCCTACAGCGGACAACAGATGCTGGAGGAATATGTCTCGTTCTATCAGAATCTGTAGCTATCTGCTGCTGCCGTTAATCTACCTGCTGGTTAACGTCAAAATCGCCCAGCTCGGCGAAAGCTTCCCGATTACCATTGTCACCTTCCTGCCGGTACTGCTGTTACTGTACGTCGAGCGCATCAACCTGAAAAAGCTGATGATTGCACTGGGTGCCGGGGTTGGGTTAACGCTGTTCAACTACATCTTTGGTCAGTCGCTGGATGCCAGCAAATATGTCACCTCGACGATGCTGTTTGTCTACATTGTGATCATCATCGGCATGGTGTGGAGTATTCGCTTTAAAACCATTTCTCCACACAACTACCGCAAAATCCTGCGCTTCTTCTATGTAGTGGTTGGGCTGGTCGTAATGCTGGCGGCGCTGGAGATGGCTCAGATTATCCTCAGCGGCGGCAGTAGCCTGATGGAGATAATTTCGAAATATCTTATTTACAGTAACAGCTATGTTCTGAACTTTATCAAGTTCGGTGGCAAGCGAACCACAGCCCTGTATTTCGAACCGGCGTTCTTTGCTCTGGCACTAATCTCAATTTGGCTCAGCATCAAACAGTTCGGTATCAAAACACCTAAGACCGATGCTATGATTCTGGCAGGGATAGTTCTCTCAGGATCGTTTTCCGGGGTGATGACGTTTATCCTGTTTTATTTACTGGAGTGGGCCTTCCAGTATCTGAATAAGGAAGCGATCAGTAAAAAATTGCCACTGGCGATTATCTCCCTGGCGGTCTTTTTAGTCGGTTTAGTATTTGCATTTCCGTATATATCTGAGCGCCTCGGCGATCTCGGCACGGAAGGCTCGTCCTCGTATTACCGAATTATCGGCCCGCTGGTGATGGTCGGTTATTCTCTGACCCATATTGATGGGGTAGTACGTTTCGGATCGCTTTACGAATATGTTGCATCATTCGGAATCTTTAACGGTGCGGATGTCGGTAAAACCATAGACAATGGTCTGTATCTGCTAATCATTTATTTTTCATGGTTCGCCGTTTTCCTGACAGCCTGGTATATGTCGAAAGTCGGAAGAATGATGATTAGCGCGTTTGGTAATAACCAGAATTTTCGCGTTCAGCTGTTTTTGTTCTTTCCGGTATCACTGTTTTTCACCGGTTCGATTTTCAGCCCGGAATATGCGTTTTTAATTGTATGTCCATTTATTCTGCGTAAAGCGCTGAAACTGACGGACAGCTAATAAGGAGTCGAAAAATGTTGCTGAGCGTGATTACCGTTGCATTTCGAAATTATGAAGGCGTGGTGAAAACCTGGGCGTCATTGGCTCATCTGGCACGCGACCCGAGCATTCAGTTTGAGTGGATCGTGGTTGACGGCGGTTCCGCTGATGGCACCGCCGAATTTCTACAAAACCTCAACGGTGAGTATAACTTACGTTATCTTAGCGAGAAGGACAAAGGCATCTATGATGCCATGAATAAAGGCATTGAGATGTCACGCGGGAAGTTCGCCATCTTCCTCAACTCAGGCGACATTTTCCACGAAGATATTGCCCAGTGCGTGCGACAGCTCCACGGTCAGACTGACGACGCGATGGTTATCGGTGATGCGATGCTGGACTTTGGTGACGGACATAAAATCCGTCGCAGCGCGAAGCCAGGTTGGTATATTTATCACAGCCTACCGGCCAGCCATCAGGCTATTTTCTTCCCGCTAACGGGCCTGCAGCGTTATCCGTACGATCTGCAATATCGTGTGTCATCCGATTACGCCCTGGCGGCAAAAATGTATAAAGAAGGTTATGCCTTCAAGCGTATTAAAGGTCTGGTATCGGAATTTTCAATGGGCGGGGTGTCAACCTCGAATAATCTGGAATTATGCCGTGATGCTAAAAATGTGCAGCGTCAGATATTACGGATGCCAGGTTTTTTAGCGGAAATTTCACTGCGGTTGCGTTTACGCACCACCGGCAAGACCAAAGCCTTATATAACAAATAGTCAATATAAGGAATAACGATGCAAGAGTTAAGCGGATTCTCGGTGCCAAAAGGCTTCCGGGGAGCAGGTGGTATTAAAGTGCAATTGTGGTGGGCGGTGCAGGCAACATTATTTGCGTGGTCGCCGCAGGTTCTCTACCGCTGGCGTGCTTTTTTATTACGCCTGTTTGGCGCAAAAATAGGAAAAAACGTAGTGATTCGCCCCTCGGTAAAAATTACTTATCCGTGGAAATTAACCCTCGGCGATAACGCATGGGTGGGCGATGACGCGGTGTTATATACCCTTGGCGATATTACCATTGGCGCTAATTCGGTGGTATCGCAGAAATGTTATTTATGTACCGGCAGTCACGATTATATGAGCGCGCATTTTGATATTAATGCGACGCCGATTGTGATTGGCGAGAAATGCTGGCTGGCAACGGATGTGTTCGTCGCCCCAGGCGTAACGATTGGTGATGGCACCGTCGTTGGCGCGCGCAGCAGCGTATTTAAATCGCTCGCGGCAAATCAGATTTGCCGGGGCAACCCCGCAGTGGTGACGCGCGAACGCGTTGAAACTATTAACTCCCTGTAAGTAGAGGAATATAAACATGTCAAAAGTCGCACTCATCACCGGCGTTACCGGGCAGGATGGTTCTTATCTGGCAGAATTGCTGCTGGAAAAAGGGTATGAAGTTCACGGTATTAAACGTCGTGCGTCTTCTTTCAACACCGAGCGTGTGGACCACATCTATCAGGATCCTCATGCTGCAAACCCGAAATTCCACCTGCACTACGGTGACCTGACCGACAGCTCCAACCTGACCCGTATTCTGCAGGAAGTGCAGCCGGATGAAGTGTATAACCTGGGCGCGATGAGCCACGTAGCCGTCTCCTTCGAATCCCCGGAATATACCGCCGACGTGGATGCGATGGGCACCCTGCGTCTGCTGGAAGCGATCCGTTTCCTCGGCCTCGAAAAGAAAACCCGTTTCTATCAGGCATCCACCTCTGAGCTGTATGGCCTGGTGCAGGAAATCCCGCAGAAAGAAACCACCCCGTTCTACCCACGTTCTCCATACGCGGTAGCCAAGCTGTACGCCTACTGGATCACCGTCAACTACCGTGAGTCCTACGGCATGTTTGCCTGTAACGGCATTCTGTTTAACCACGAATCCCCGCGTCGCGGCGAAACTTTCGTGACCCGTAAAATCACCCGTGCGATCGCTAACATCGCCCAGGGTCTGGAGAAGTGCCTGTATCTGGGCAACATGGATTCCCTGCGTGACTGGGGCCATGCGAAAGACTACGTGAAAATGCAGTGGATGATGCTGCAGCAGGACCAGCCAGAAGACTTCGTGATTGCAACTGGCGTGCAGTATTCCGTGCGTCAGTTTGTTGAAATGGCGGCCGCACAGCTCGGTATCAAACTGCGCTTTGAAGGCACCGGTGTGGAAGAGAAGGGCATCGTTGTGTCCGTGACCGGCCACGATGCACCGGGCGTGAAACCGGGTGATGTGATGATTGCCGTTGACCCGCGTTACTTCCGTCCTGCTGAAGTGGAAACCCTGCTGGGCGACCCGACCAAAGCACATGAAAAACTGGGCTGGAAACCGGAAATCACCCTGCAGGAAATGGTCTCCGAGATGGTGGCTAACGATCTGGAAGCAGCGAAGAAACACTCCCTGCTTAAGGCTCACGGTTACGAGGTGGCCATCGCGCTGGAGTCCTGAGTTATGACCAGACAACGTATTTTCGTGGCGGGCCACCGCGGGATGGTGGGCTCCGCCATCGTCCGCCAGCTGGAGCAACGCGGCGACGTGGAACTGGTGCTGCGCACCCGCGATGAGCTGAACCTGCTCGATAGCAAAGCGGTAAACGATTTCTTTGCCGAGGCGCGTATCGACCAGGTGTATCTGGCGGCAGCGAAAGTGGGTGGAATTGTGGCCAACAACAGCTTCCCGGCGGACTTCATCTACGAAAACATGATGATTGAGAGCAACATCATTCACGCCGCACATATGCACAACGTGAATAAGCTGCTGTTCCTCGGTTCATCCTGCATTTACCCGAAGATGGCGAAACAGCCTATCCCGGAAAGCGAGCTGTTGCAGGGCACGCTGGAAGCGACCAACGAGCCGTACGCGATCGCCAAAATTGCCGGGATCAAGCTGTGCGAATCGTACAACCGTCAGCATAACCGCGACTACCGTTCGGTGATGCCGACCAACCTGTACGGTCCGCATGACAACTTCCACCCGAGCAATTCGCACGTGATCCCGGCGCTGCTGCGCCGTTTCCACGAAGCGACGCAGGAAAATGCCGCTGACGTGGTGGTGTGGGGTAGCGGAACGCCAATGCGTGAATTCCTGCATGTAGATGACATGGCTGCGGCCAGCATTCACGTCATGGAGCTCGACCGCGAGGTGTGGCAGGAGAACACCGAGCCGATGCTGTCACATATCAACGTCGGCACCGGTGTGGACTGCACCATTCGCGAACTGGCGCAAACCATCGCCAAAGTGGTGGGTTACAAGGGCCGGGTGGTGTTTGATGCCAGCAAACCTGACGGAACGCCGCGCAAGCTGCTGGACGTGTCACGTCTGCATCAGCTGGGCTGGTATCACGAGGTGACGCTGGAAGCCGGTCTCGCCAGCACCTACCAGTGGTTCCTTGAGAACCAGCACCGCTTCCGGGGGTAAACCATGTTTCTGACGCCAGAAGATTTTGCCACCGTGGTGCGTTCGACCCCGCTCATTTCGATTGATTTGGTCGTGGAGAACGCGGAGGGCGAATTTCTGCTCGGGAAACGTAACAACCGACCGGCACAGGGCTATTGGTTCGTGCCGGGCGGGCGAGTGCAGAAAGATGAAACCCTCTCAGACGCCTATTCGCGCCTGACCGAAGCAGAGCTGGGCCTGCGCCTGCCAATGTCGGCGGGCCAGTTTTACGGCGTCTGGCAGCATTTCTATGACGACAACTTTTCTGGCACTGATTTCAGCACCCATTACGTGGTGCTGGGATTTCGCCTGAAGCTTGATGTGAAAGACCTGCAGCTGCCGACCGCGCAGCACAATGACTATCGCTGGCTGACGCAGGAAGCCTTGCTGGCGGCAGACAATGTGCATGACAACAGTCGCGCTTATTTCCTCGATGAAAAACGCGCGGAGGCACCGGGTTTATGAAGATCCTGGTCTACGGAATCAATTATTCACCGGAACTCACCGGGATCGGCAAATACACCGGTGAGATGGTGGAGTGGATGGCGCAGCAAGGGCACGAGGTGCGGGTGATTACCGCCCCGCCTTACTACCCGGAATGGCAGGTTGGCGAGCACTACAGTGCGTGGCGCTATCGCCGCGAAGAGGGAGCCGCCACCGTCTGGCGCTGCCCGTTATACGTGCCGAAGCAGCCTTCCACGCTCAAGCGTCTGATCCACCTCGGCAGCTTCGCGCTGAGCAGCTTTTTCCCGCTGATGGCTCAGCGTCGCTGGAAGCCGGACCGCATCATCGGGGTGGTACCGACGCTGTTCTGCACCCCGGGCATGCGCCTGCTGGCGAAGCTCTCCGGTGCCCGCACCCTGTTGCATATTCAGGATTACGAAGTCGATGCGATGCTCGGCCTCGGGATGGCGGGCAAAGGCAAGGGTGGAAAAGTGGCGAAACTCGCCAGCCGTTTTGAACGCAGCGGCCTGCATAACGTCGACAACGTCTCCACCATCTCGCGCTCGATGATGAACAAAGCGCAGGAGAAAGGCGTTGCGGCAGACAAAGTGATTTTCTTCCCGAACTGGTCGGAAGTGGCACGTTTTCGCGACGTGAATCCGACGCAGGTTGTGGTGCTGCGCGAGCAGCTGGGTCTGCCCGCAGACCGCAAAATTATTCTTTACTCCGGCAACATCGGTGAAAAGCAGGGGCTGGAAAACGTCATTGCCGCAGCCGAACAGTTGCAGGACAAACCGTGGCTGTTCGTGATTGTCGGCCAGGGTGGGGGCAAAGCGCGACTGGAAAAACGCGTTGCTGAATGCGGCCTGACCAACGTGCGTTTCTTCCCGTTGCAGTCGTATGAAGCGCTGCCTGCGCTGCTGAAAATGGCCGACTGCCATCTGGTCATCCAGAAGCGCGGCGCGGCGGATGCGGTACTGCCTTCGAAACTGACCAACATTCTGGCGGTGGGCGGCAACGCGGTGATCACTGCTGAAGCCGACACCGAGCTCGGCCAGCTTTGCCAGGCGCAACCGGGAATTGCGGTCTGCGTGGAGCCCGAGTCGGTTCCGGCGCTGGTCGACGGGATTGAACAGGCCCTGCTGATGCCGCACCACAACGTGATTGCCGGTGAATACGCCGAACGCACGCTCGAAAAGAACAGCGTGCTGAAACAATTTATTGCGGATATTTCTGCACAAGACTTCGGGGTTCAATCATGAGTCAGACACAACTCTTTCCGGTAGTAATGGCCGGTGGCTCCGGTAGCCGTTTATGGCCGCTGTCACGGGTACTTTATCCCAAGCAGTTCCTGTGCCTGAAGGGCGATCTGACGATGCTACAGGCCACCGTCAACCGCCTGAATGGCGTGGAGTGCGAAAGCCCGGTGGTCATCTGCAACGAGCAGCACCGCTTTATCGTGGCGGAACAGCTGCGCAAGCTCAATAAGCTGACCGAGAACATTATTCTAGAACCTGCAGGGCGTAACACCGCGCCAGCGATTGCCCTCGCGGCGCTGGCGGCTAAGCGCAGCTGCCCGAACGGTGACCCGCTGATGCTGGTGCTCGCCGCCGATCACGTTATCCAGAATGAAGACGCGTTCCGTGCCTCAGTTCGCGATGCGGTGCCGTACGCCGAAAGTGGCAAACTGGTGACGTTCGGCATCGTGCCGAATCTGCCGGAAACCGGCTACGGCTACATTCGCCGCGGCGACGTCAGCCCAGGCGATAAAGACGCGGTGGCGTTTAACGTGGCGCAGTTTGTCGAAAAACCGAATCTGGAAACCGCGCAGGCGTACGTCTCCAGCGGGGAATATTACTGGAACAGCGGCATGTTCCTGTTCCGTGCCGGTCGTTATCTGGAAGAACTCACCAAATTCCGCCCGGACATCATGCAGGCCTGCGAGCAGGCGATGAGCGTGGTTGACCCGGATCTGGACTTTATTCGCGTTGACGAAGCCGCGTTCCTGGCCTGTCCGGAAGAGTCCATCGACTATGCGGTGATGGAACGCACCGCCGATGCGGTAGTGGTGCCGATGGATGCGGGCTGGAGCGACGTGGGCTCATGGTCCTCGCTGTGGGAAATCAGCCAGCGCAGCGCTGAAGGCAACGTCCATCACGGCGACGTTATCAGCCACAACACCGAAAACAGCTACGTGTATGCCGAATCCGGGTTGGTGACCACCGTCGGGGTGAAAGATTTGGTGGTGGTGCAGACCAAAGATGCAGTGTTGATCGCCGACCGCAACGCGGTGCAGGACGTCAAAAAAGTGGTTGAGCGCATCAAAGCTGATGGCCGCCACGAGCACCATATTCACCGGGAAGTGTATCGCCCGTGGGGGAAATATGACTCCATCGATTCCGGCGAACGCTATCAGGTGAAACGCATCACCGTGAAACCGGGTGAAGGGCTGTCGCTGCAAATGCATCACCATCGCGCCGAACACTGGATTGTGGTGGCCGGTACCGCGAAGGTGACCATCAATGACGACGTGAAGCTACTCGGCGAAAACGAGTCCATCTACATTCCGCTCGGGGCCACGCACTGCCTGGAAAACCCCGGCAAGATCCCGCTCGACCTGATTGAAGTTCGCTCCGGGTCATACCTCGAAGAGGATGACATCGTGCGCTTCCAGGATCGCTACGGACGCATCTGATTCCCGCCGGATGGCGCTGTGCTTATCCGGCCTACGCATGATCCGTAGGCCCGGTAAGCGCAGCGCCACCGGGCAATATATTGAATCTTAATCAGGCCCTGATAGGTCCGGGTTAAGTGTTGCCTGAAGAAGAGGTACACCATGACTGAATTAACCTGTTTTAAAGCCTACGATATTCGCGGCAAGCTGGGCGAAGAGCTGAACGAAGAGATCGCCTGGCGGATTGGCCGGGCGTACGGTGAGTTCCTGAAACCGAAGACCATCGTGCTCGGCGGCGATGTGCGCCTGACCAGTGAATCGCTGAAGATGGCGCTGGCCAAAGGCCTGCGCGATGCGGGTGTCGACGTGCTGGATATCGGCCTGTCCGGAACAGAAGAAAT